>JAJSZT010000022.1 GCA_030272815.1 Deltaproteobacteria bacterium | reverse complement strand
CTGCTCCGTCGGCGATGCCTGGAAATGGGATAGCTTCACGAACTGACTGACAGGCATCGAGGTTGCTAAGTGAAGGACTAACTCTCGCAACTCTTCTGATACTTCATCTAGCTTATGCAGGGGATAGCTACGTGGCCCATATTCAGTACGTTCCGTCAGAATGGAGAAGTGAAGCAGTGTCAAACTGATCGCTCGGCGTGTTTGCTTATTGAGACGCAAGATGATGTAATCGGTTAATTCGACACCTGTAGCAGATTCATTCTCGCCAAAAAAGATTTCCAGAATGTCTGCCTCTTTGTCATAGACGAAACGCACTGGCGTAGCATCACTCGCCGTTGTCTCTGTTTCGTAAAACTTAGTTTCACCCATTTTGTTCACCTTTTTGGTCGAATATACTTGGCCCATCCGGGGTCACCACGAAGTTGTTGGGGACATACTGGCCGTGTTCATCAAGGCGCGTCTTGAAGACCACGATGACCACCAAGTGGTTGTTTTCTGGTAATAGCTCGTCAAAGCGTTTGTAATACCGATACTCGTTGGGAAGCAGTGGGTCTTGTTTGCGCCGTCCGGTGCGGACTGTCTCAAGAAACCTGCCAAAGAACAGTTCTATCTCAGGTCGGGATTCCAAGATATGCTGCCAGCGTTCTTCTGTGCAGTAGATCGTATTGCCATAGCGATCTTTAACTGTCCATTTGTTCATCGGTCTTTTTGCTTTACGTTGAATGATACCCGACTCTCAAATACTTTTTCCTCATTATTTTCGAATTTTAAAAGCAATTTGTATCCATCAAGCGGCTTTACACTTTTAACTGATAAATACATGAATTCCTCCCTTCTTATCTCAGAAGGTCAATTTTAAACGGCAACTCGGTTTTGGGTGTCAGCGTGAATGCGGTTGTTGAACTCAGCTTTTTTATTCTTAAATCCATCCACACTAAAATGGAATTTCATCCATATCGGGTTGCTTCAAAGATTTGCTTTCTGCTTTGCGTCTTTTCCGATCTTCACGTTTCCGGTTACGTTCCTTAACAATCCGCTCAATTGATTTCACGACCTCTGGACGGTTCTTTTTAAAACGCTTGAAATAGAGTTCCTCTATAAAATCGGGTAAGGGCAATTTCCATGGCTCTTGTTTATGGTTTGCTAATTTTCCAAATTTCTTTGGATTCAAGCCAAGTTCACGAGCCATTTGAATATGGACATCAGAAAGACGAAACCGTTTCCTTGCATCTATCCATATTTGATCTTTTACAGGAATTTTCTTTTTCTTTGCCATTAATTTTCAATTTTCGATTCGAGCATAACGGGCTGCGAATGGTATCCGTTTGTTGGGCACAACTTTTGTCGAACAACTTACTTTTTACATTACTTTTTCTATTTGACTATCGCAACGTAAACACAACTGCACTGACTTCCCATCAATTTCCTTTTCATAACTGCATTGGTCACAATAATTCACGTTGCATTTTGGACAATCATATACTGCATTTACACGATTCTCTGTACGTTCACTAATCTGACCAACCGTTGAGCCACAGAAATTACAAAAGGCTTTAAGTGGGTTTTCATGAGAGGAAATCTCTTGTTTTTTCTTTTTCATCACCTTATTACCTCAGTGAAGGGTTCGCACAAACTCGATAGATAGATGAATATATCTTTTCTCATTTCAATATACCTTATTTCACCCGTATAATGTCGCTCTTGAGCTGCGCGGTCTTCCGCGTCCGCTCGAAAAGCTTGTTAGCTGATTTCGTTCTTTCTTTTAATCCAGTATTCGGGTTTACGATGACCATGTGCAACAGCAAGAATCCATAAGGTATCTTTACGAATAATGTAGGCGATATAGTATGGAAATATTTTGAGATTAACACGACGGTAACCGCCTCTACGAATCTGTGGAACAGTGGAATTGCCTAAAATCCAATTGACATGTTGGTCGACTTCGTCCTTCAATCTTAGTCCTAATCCAGCCTGTTGTTCTTCATAATATGCTATCGCATCATTCAATTCTTCAAATGCCTGTTGAAGGATTATTTTTTTCATGATGTAAAGCGCTTTTCAATTTTTTGCATTGCTTTGTCGTAATCAATACCTATTGCTGTTCCCTCATCAACGGCACGAACCCTATCCGTGATTTCTTTTTCCCAAGCAGAATCAATATCATCGGAATCCAAAGATCGGTTATCGAGAAAAAGAATAAATCTGACTATTTCTAAACGCTCTCTCTTGGGTAATTTAATTAATTCTGTGGTTAAATTTTCAATAGTTCGTTGCATTTATTTTCAATTTCCTTTTTGTTTACGGGTTAAGGAGCTTATTTAATTTTCTATAGGCACGTAGAATGCGGTTTCAGACAGATTGCATCACTTCATCTGGCAACCATTCATTTAACAGACAAACTGCTGCAGGGTTGCCTTCAAATGGCAGCGTTCTTTTATCAATCCAATTCATTGCCAGTAATTTTTGAGGCAAACTCCTTGCTTTTTACAATGGTCTCATGTAATTGCCATGGACTTATTTGAATCTTTTTGCGTAGTATCTCTTTAGCGTGATTGAAGCCGTTTTTAGTAAGTGATACAGCAAAAATGTCTTTAGGCTTATCTCTATTCGCATCGCTCCACACTTGCAATAGTGGCGTGCTTTTACCTCCAAGGCCCTGAATTGAGCGAAATGAGATAGTAAAACCCCACAATATTTTTTCTCTAACTAATTTTCGCGCCGTCAGGTTAAAACTTCGTCTCTTTCCACTTGTTGCACAAGCGAAGCCTGCATGTCCAGGTGGTAAATCAATTCCGCCGTCTCCATACTGGTCTGGCTTCCCGTATTCTCTAAGTTCATTCCAATATATTGTATTGATAAAAATCTCATCTGCTAAATGGACGTAACCAGAGGAAAACATATAGATGGATTCCTTTAAATCTCCGTACCACCCAGACACATCCCCATTTCTTCCGCGCGCAAGATCACGCTGTACTGTAAATAAAAGGATTCTTTCTCTCCACGTAAAGTGCTTCATATTGTCACTGACGAAGCAATATTTGCTTCCTTGATTCATATTCCTATTGCTTTTAAAAACCTAACAAGTAATTGTATGATTTTCCGTTTAAATACCACAAATAAAAAATGCTAACAATAAAAATGTAATTTTGTATGTTTTATTGAATCGTTGTAACTCTTTAGCGCTTTTAAATATTATTTTTTTGGACAGGATTTACAAGATATTCAGGATTTAAATTATTGTAGCCGTTCACGGCTTGAAACTTGAAACTTGAAATTGGGAAGAACAGTACAAAAGCATGAAGGCCAAATTTCTAATTTCTAATTTCAATGTTCCGTGAATGCTTACAAATCTTGTTTATCCTGTTATCCTGTCAGATTCTTTTTCAAAAGGCTAAATTGTTACAAATCGTTTAACACGCAATAAATGGAGATAAACGTGTACGGAGTGGGAGTAGCTTTCTATAAAATTCAGCCTATGAGGGAATATGCACAAGCTTTGATGCAGGGACAAGTTGAACTTTTTTTTGCAGTTCGGGAAGTAATTCGCGAAGAATGTTATATGTAATTATATGTGGATGCGCTATGCCAATTGCTTCACCGTGCTTGTCGGCAATACGGATAAGCAGATTTATTTGTTTTCTGATAAAATCAGGTTCCTGAAAATGATCAATAAATACATCTCGTTGAGCGAATGGAAGCTGCAAAAGGCGGGCGGATGGTTTGCAGAGACTTTCCGATGTTGTCAGGCTGTCAATGAAAAACAGGTTTCTTTTTTTCAGGATAGAAAATATTTGATAGATTTGAGTTGAGCTGGTGGTCATTTTTGACCCCATGTGGTTGTTGACTCCTTTGATAAAGGGAACGGCATCCAGATTTTTATTGAGCTGTATTATAAGCTCGTCGGGGGACATTGAAGTAAGAAGCGTGCCTGGGCCGGGATCGACCGAGGGGTATTCAAGTGGTTCCAGGGGGAGATGAAGCATGATTTCAAAACCTTTTTCATGGGCTTTCCTGGCAATTTTGTCTTGAAATAAGCTGTGAGGCAGTAAAGAGAAAGTGAGGACAGCATCAAGGTTTAAAAATTTTTCTGCTATTTTTCTATCATATCCTATATCATCAATAATAATTGCCACCTTCGGCAATTTTTTCGTTAATGTCGGCTTTGGTTTAGTTATTGATTTTTTATAATGTATTTCCTTTTCCGGATAGATTTCGTAAACAGGTAGTTTATGAACCTTCTTTTTGCCGGCCAAAGATTTTACTGAAGGCTCTGAGGATTGTATCGACGATCTGCGCAATACTAATTGATGTGCAAGGAGTCCGGCTAATATAACCAGAACTATCAGAAATAACAGGCCGCTAACAGCTTTTTTAAGTTGTATCTTTTGAGTTCTGCTCTTTTTAGATGGTTTTTTCTTCTTACCTGATTTTTTAGTCATCTCGTAATAGTTCACCACGGATTTTCACGGAATTACACTGAATTATCAAAATACTCTTCTCAACATTATAACCGGTACCACGTTCCTTATATACTTCCCGTGCTGAACCCCTGATCCCTGATCCCTGAACCCTGTTTTTACATGCTTTTTAAAATTTCATAACCCATAAGGATCTCAAGTGCACGCATAATCTGATTGTCTGATTGAAGTTCTTCGAGCTTAAGTGGCCCGTGTTTTGTTTCAAGAAGATGTATTGAGGGATGCTTTTTTTTGTCCTTTTGTTCCTCGGATTCTGTTTCTATTTTATCTTTTTCTACCGGCTCTGCTTCCAGATGATTTTTCAAATCTTTTTCTTTCAGCATTAGCATACCATCGTCAGTATCTTCATTATTAATAATTTTATATTTGACTTCAATATCAGGCACAATACCCTGTGCCTGTATGGAACGTCCGTTGGGTGTGTAATATCTGGCTATTGTGTATTTAAGGCCGTAACCATCTCTTAGTGTTTCTACTGTCTGGACAGAGCCTTTTCCAAATGATGTAGTACCCAGGATCAAAGCTCTTTTATGGTCCTGAAGCGCTCCGGCTACTATTTCGGATGCACTGGCGCTTCCTCCGTTAATAAGTACTACTATTGGATAATTACGTTTTATTTTGTTTTTATGTGCGTTGAAAATTTTTGTATGCGTTTTCAGTCTGCCTTTAATTGAAACGATTTCACCCTTTTGAAGGAACAGGTCTGATACCTCAATAGACTGATTAAGAAGTCCGCCTGGATTGTTTCGAAGATCAATAACAAGTCCTTTTAAAGGAACATCACCTGATTCAAGTTGTTTTAAAGCCAGCTCAAGGTCTTCTGTTGTGTTGTCTTGAAAATTGGTGATCCTGATGTATCCATAGCCTGGTTTTAAAACTATTGACCTTACACTTTCAATTGGAATAATATCCCTGATAAGCTTGAAATCAACAGGTTCTGATAGTCCTTTCCTTACTATAGTTATAACAACTTCAGCTCCTTTTGGTCCTCTCATAATTTTTACAGCTTCCCAGAGCATCATATCCCTGGTTAATTTTCCGTCAATTTTAATAATTATATCTCCGGCTTTAATACCGGCTTTGTATGCTGGTGTGCCTTCAATAGGTGAAATGACGGTAAGGACTTTCTTTTGCATGGTTATTACTATCCCTATACCTCCGAACTCACCATGGGTATCAATCTGCAACTCTTCGAAGGCTTCGGGCGGAAGTAATGAAGAATGAGGATCAAGGCTGAAAACCATACCCTGAATAGCTTTTTCGATTAATTCTTTTGTTTCAACCGGGTCAACATAGTTTTTTTCAACCAGCTCAATTACATCTGAAAATAATTTAAGACCCTTGTAAGTTTCATCGTTGCCGGCTGAAAGATTATGGTTAAAGCCGGCTTCGAATGCCCAGAACATAATTGCAATGAATGGCACCAGCCACAGTTTAATATATCGTCTTTTCTTTATAGTCATGTAGTTACTCCTTAATTATTAATAGCGTATTAGCCTTCAGCCTTCGGTCTATAGACTTTCAGATAATTAATTTCACAAGGCCAGAAGGAGGAAGGCGTATTGGTTATACGTCGACGACTGATAACACAGTAAAATTATTTATCTGAAAGTCTATATCCACCTAAATTCAGCCATTCAAGCGGGTTCATAGGTTTTCCGTGATGGCGCAATTCAAAATAAAGCCCGGAACCGGCCATTGAACCTGTATCTCCCACTGTGGCGATAACTTCATCTTTTTCTACTTCATCTCCTTTTGTCTTAAAGAGTTCTTCAGTATGTGCATAAACAGAGTAATAATTTTCTCCATGAGCTATGATAATCATGTTGCCATAGCCTTTAAACCAGCTTGAATAAATTATCAGCCCATCACACACGGCATGTATCGGCTCTCCTCTGCCGGCTTTAATATCAATGCCGCTCCTGAAATTTTTTACATTGAATTTTGTATTTTTGTAAGGACCAAAAAATGAAATAATTTTACCTTTGACTGGCATATTAAGCAACCCTTTAAATGAGGTAAAGTCTTTTGTTTTTATTTTTTCAACTTGTTTAAACTGTTTAAATTCAATACTTAAAGCTTTCATAGTTTGATCAAGCTCATTTGCACTGTTTTTTAAGGATTCAATGGCAGCTATTCCAAGGGATTTTTTACTTCGAATATCAGCAAGGAGCTTAGAGCGTTTTTCTTTTTCAAGAGATATAATATTAATTTGCTTAATTAGTTCCTGCTCAAGATTGATTTTTTCCTTTTTTTGGCTATTCATAATGTCCAGCATATTTTTAAGTTTCGCCTTATTTTCAATTAGTTTTTTCTGCTTGTCCTCGTCATGGGCAAGAATTCTCTCCAAAGCATTTTCACGCTGAAAAATTTCGAACATTGAGTCTGCCGAGGCGAGAACGTGTATCTTGCCAAGCCAGTATAGTTTATAAAGCGCAACCAATCGTTTTGATATATATGCCTCATTAGTTTTAATTTTTTCTACTAAGTCAATATATGACATAGTGGTTTCCTTTATCTTTTTTTCAATGCCGGCTATTTCTTTTCTTATTGCTGAAACACTTTTTCTTGCTTTGTTCAAAGCAAAATCCGCATCATTCAATCTGGTTAAAGTATTTTTTTCTTTTATAGTAAATGTCTTAAGCTCAGCCTTTTGTTGTTCAATTTTGCGGTTGATATTTGCCGCTTTTTTTTTAAAATCCTCAATGGTTAAATGTTTTGCTTCTTCATTGGAATTTGAACAATAAATTCCAGGAGGATAAAAAGCCGTTATGATAACGGCGGCGGTAAGTATTAAGCTTTTAAGAATTGTTTTAGAGAAATATAACATCCCAACCAACCTACAAACATGCTGCACAGTATTATTCCACAGTAAAATTCAGGAGATAGAAATTTTATATTAAGAAGTTCATATTTGAAACTATGCTCAACATTTGAGGATATTAACTTGAAAGTGATAAAAAGAACCGCAATACCTATAATTCCTCCAAGTGTTCCCTGTATAATACTTTCGATGTAAAAAGGACCCCTGATAAATTTTTCCGAGGCTCCTACAAGCCTCATTATTTCAATTTCTTCGCGTCTTGTATAGATTACAAGCCGAATAGTATTGGCCACGATAAATACAGCAGCCATAAAGAATATGCCGCCCATTGCATATCCTGCCAACCTGAAGAGATCAAAAATATTCGTAAATCGTTCTAACCATTTCTGACCATATTCTACGTCTTCAATTGAGGGCAGTGATTCAATCTTTGTCGCTATTTCCTCAACTTTTTCGCCACTTTGTGATGACGCTATCATACTGATTTCAAATGCATCAGGAAGCGGGTTTTCGTTTAAATCCATCAAAATTGAAGATTGCCGTTTCATCTGTTCTTTAAGTCTTTTAAAGGCTTCTTCTTTTGATATAAAGTTTACATCCTGAATTCCATATATCCCTTGAATTTTGCGTTTTATATCCGGGAAGTTTTTTTGACTTATGCCGGGTTTAAGGTATGCCATTATTCTTATACCCTTTTCCCAGTGATTCATTACGTTGTTTGCATTTGTAAAAAAGAGAGCAAAAGCGCTGACGATCAGGATAGACAGGGCTATTGTAATTATAGTAACAGCGCTGAGGAAACCGTTATCCTTAATATCCTTTACAGCTCTATGATAATAAGTGGCCATAGAATTCTATTCAGGTGGATAGCCTTCAGCCTTCAGCCTATCCACCTATTATATTGGTGTCGGTCCAAGCAGACGTCCCTGTTTAAGGTATAATATCCGTCCCCCTGCTTTGCGGATAAGTTCTTTATCATGGGTTGCAACAATGACAGTGCCTCCATGTGTGTGAAACCCCTTAAGAAGGTTGAGTATGATATCTGCTGAATCCGAATCCAGGCTTCCTGTAGGCTCATCAGCTAATATTATCTTGGGGACCCCAACGACAGCTCTTGCGACTGCTACTCTTTGCTGTTCTCCGCCCGACAAGCTGTGTGGAGGGGCATTAATTCTTTGCTCTATTCCAACAGTTCGCAAAACACTTCTCACCTTTTTTTCAATAAATTTTCTTTTTTTCCCCGACGCCTCAAGAACAAGGGCAACATTATCGAATACAGTCTTTGTAGATATAAGCTTATAGTCCTGAAAAATAATACCGAATTTTCTTCTCAGAAAGGGGATTCTTTTTTTGGAGATTCTCGACAGATTCATCCCGTCTACCAGAACCTGTCCTTCCGATACCGGTTCTCCAAGGTAAAGAAGTCTTAATAAGGTTGATTTGCCGGCTCCGCTTGGGCCGCTGATAAAAAGAAATTCGTTTTTGGAGACATTAAGGTTAATGTCAATAAGAGCTTTCTTTGAGCCATAATGCTTGTGAACATGAAACATCTGGATTATTGAACTTTTATCTTTACCATCAATCATTCCATAACTTCCTGTCCCATAGCCTTATATAGAGATGCCTTTGCAATTTTAAAGTCGTACAACGCCTTATAGTAATTAGTCGTTGTTCTTGAAAGAAGCGTCTGAGCATCTAGAACATCTGTAGAAGTAGCTATTTGTTCTTTATAGCGTTCTTTGTTTATCCTGAAGTTTTCTTTTGCCTGCTCGATTGCTTTTTTTACCGTGGTTATATTTTTTTCAGATTCCAGGGTATTAAGGTATGCTTGTTTTACTTCTATGCGAATATTGTCTAAGATTTCAGTTTTTTGGTATTGCGCCTGAGAAAGGCGGCTCTGTTTTTCTTTAACTTCATAAATGGACCTGCCCCACTCCCAGAAATCCCAGGATGCGACAGCAGTTATGCTCCAGCCCTCGGGGTCGTATATATAATCGCCTCCGTCAACGTCCCATTCTGTCCCGCGTTTGAAATAGCTGCCCTCAAGGTTTATTGATGGATAATAATCTTTTTGTGCAAGTTTTACTTCTTTTTCAGCAATTTCGATTTCCAGGTCAGCAATTTTTAATTCAAGACGATTTTTTTTTGCTATTTTAAAGCAGTAATCAATATCATGTTCAAAAGTAGTATAGCTAAGAACATCTTCAAGTTTGACAGATTCATTTATTGGCCTGCGGAGAAGGACGTTAAAATTTGATTTAGCTATTTCCAGATTATTTTGGGCAGTAATAAGTTCCTGCTTTGAGTTGGCCAGCTCGACCTTTGCCTGCAGCAAATCATTTAAAGGCGTCATGCCGACTTCGTAAAAGTTTTTTGCAACCTCTTTTTGCGCCGTTATTTGTGTTACTGTATCCTGTGATATTTTTAAAAGCTTTTCTGCCTTTAAAAGGGAGAAAAACATTTTTTTTGCTTCAAATATTATTTCCAGTCTTTTAAGCTTTTCATTAATCTTTGCAGCATCAAAACCAAGTTTTGCGATTTTGTACTGGTTTAGTAATGAAAATCCTGTAAAAACTGGCTGAGTGACTTTGGAAATAAGGGTATATTCTTTTTGTGAGGCCGTTACTATAGTGCCCATAGTTGCTTCTTCGTCTATATATTCGTATTGATAGGTTGCATTGAAAGTTGGGAAAAAATTTGTCTTTTGTTTTTTTTGGGCGGCAAGGGCAGCATTTGCTTCTTTTTTGCTTATCTTTAGAGCGATATTGGCCTTTAATGCCGTTTCTACGGCATGTTTAAGAGTAAAGGTTTCGGCGGGTTCTTCTACAGCATAGGAAAGGGGGGAAACCAGGAAATGTATAAAAATAAATATAGATAAAGACAGAATGTATATTTTCATACGTGATCTGTACAACCATAGTTCATGATGCGCAAGAGATTGGTGCAGGTTGAGTAAAAAATCGCTCAAGGTTTAACTCCTTGTGTTTTTGGATTGACCGCTTTAACTTTTAGTGATAATTAAATTTTTGAGTTCAAGGAGTGCCGGCTCTCCGGTTTTCCTTGCTCTGAGCCTCCACTGATTCCCATTAATAAGCTTCTTCCATTTCGGTGGAGGCTTTTTTTATCTGATTATTGTTTTAAAATCAACAATTTCTTTACAACCCTGACCTCTGACTCAAGAATGGAGCAATATAAAATGAAGCAAGAACTGATCAGGATGATTTGCCAAAAGTCTTTTAAATACAGTGATGAACCAATTTTCAAGCTTGTTTCGGGCAAGATGAGCCGCTTATATGTTAATTGCAAACCTGTCATATTAAACTCCAGAGGTATGTTTCTTGTTGGTCACCTCGTATATGAAGCTATAAGGGACTCAGATGTTAAGGGAATCGGCGGTCTTACATTCGGCGCTGATCCTATTTCTATTGCAACAGCTTTTACTTCCGGATTAAAAGGGAACCCAATAAATGCTTTTTCAATAAGAAAAACCCGGAAGGACCACGGCATTGTCAGATGGATAGAGGGCGACATAAAGCCAGGGGACCGTGTTGTGATTATAGACGACGTCGCGACAACCGGAGGTTCTACTATTAAAGCTATCGAGAGAGCGCGTTCAGAAGGGATGGAGGTAGTAAAGGCGGTAATTCTGGTCGATCGTCAGGAGGGCGGCCTGGAAAATATCCGCAAACAAGTTGATGATGTATCTGCAATTGTTACAAGAGACGAACTTATTAAACAGTGGAATTCAGATAATTAATGGCTGGACGAAAAGTATTTTTTTAATACTGGCAATAGTTTCAGCTTATTTACCGATGTGAAGATTTGTGAAAAAGCTATTAGCCATTAGCTCTTAGCTGAATGTATTATCTGTTTAATTAAAGCTATTAGCCATTAGCGGTTAGTTCTTAGCTCTTAGCCTCTTAGCTCTTAGCTAAAGGCTAACTGCTAAAAGCTAACTGCTAAAAAACAAAGCTAAAGGCTAATTGCTAAAAGCTAACCGCTAAAAATCTTCGATTTGAGAATAGCATCCAACTGACTATAATTTCAGGTGTTTTGAGTTTTCGTCTGGAAATCTATAGGTAGCGCATGCATCTTCTGATTCCCATGCTGTAACACGTGCAACTTTAATATCATGGCTGATAATTTTTTTCTTAAGTTCATGTGCTATATAATAGGCAATGTTTTCTGAAGATGGGTTGTCGTTGCGAAAGAAATCAAGTTCGTTAAGAAATTTATGGTCAAGCTTTTCTATAATTTCAGACAGATAACCCTTAAGTTTCCCGAAATCAATTAATACGCCGGCATTATTTAAGGTTTCTCCTGCAACACAGACCTCAATCTTCCAGTTGTGCCCATGCATGTTCTCACATTTTTTTGCCACCATCTTAAGTTGGTGGGCTGCGGCAAAATGTGTAATAATTTTTAATTCAAACATATTTCTTTTTTTAATAGTTCACCACTGATTTTCACGGAATTACACTTACTCATTGTTTACAATTTTCAGTGAAACTCTGTGTCGTTCCGTGGTAAACTTTTACCTTTTTTATCTGGCTACTTTTGCGCTGCTGCTTTTAAGAATATTTTTTAATTTGGTGGCAAGTTTGCCTGATTCAAGTTTTTCAAATTCCCTGAGCAGCTTTTCCTGTTTTTTGTTCAGATTTGTGGGGGTTTTAATGACTGTCTGAATGATCTGGTCGCCGCGTCTGCCGGTTCTGAGAGAAGGGATACCCTCGTCTCGGAAGCGGAATAAATCGCCAGACTGTGTGCCTTTTGGGATTTCGAGTTCCTCTTCACCATTTAAAGTGGCCACCATTATTTTATCGCCGAGAGCGGCCTGCACGAAAGAAAGTTTTACCTGGCATATTATATCTGTATTATCGCGTTGAAAGAATTTATGAGGTTTTACATTTATAAAAACGTAAAGATCTCCATGAGGGCCGCCGTATATTCCAGCTTCTCCTTCTCCTGTAAGTCGGAGTCTGGAGCCTGAATCAACTCCTCCTGGAATTTTTACTGAAACCTTTTTTTTGTCCTTGATCCGCCCTGTTCCACTGCAATGTAAGCATGGGTGAGTTATGGCTTGCCCCCTGCCATGACATTGAGGACAGGTGGTTCTAACTGTAAAGAAACCCTGGGAGCGGGAAATTTGGCCTGTGCCCTGACAATAGGAGCAGCTTTCCATATGTGTACCCGGCTCACAAGTACTGCCGTTGCAGACAGGGCATATTTCCATTTTTTCGATATGTATATTTTTTTCCATTCCAAAAGCTGCTTCCATGAAGCTGAGCGTTAAATCGTAGCGAAGATCAGCTCCTCTTTTTGCATTGCTCCTTGAACTCCTTCCGGTCCCAAAGCCGAAGAAATCCTCAAAAATGTCTCCAAAACTTGAAAAAATGTCTTCAAAACCGCCGAATCCTGAAAAACCCGTTCCTTCAAGTCCCTGGTGGCCGTACTGGTTATATATCTGGCGCTTATTTGGATCATGCAGAACTTCATAGGCTTCAGCGGCTTCTTTGAAATTTTCTTCAGCCTCTTTGTTGTTGGGATTTCTGTCCGGATGGTATTTTAGGGCGAGTTTTCGATAGCTTGCTTTGATCTCATCTGCTGTAGCATTGCGGTTTATGCCCAGAATTTCATAATAATCACGTTTTGTAATCATTTATATCCTGATATTTTCATATTTACGTATGTTGTTATGAGGTTTAAAAATTTAGGTTTTTATCCTGACTATAATGATGTATATATTTGAACTGTTAAGCGAGAGTTCGGCTGTTTATTGTTTAACTAAATAACTTAATGCAAAAAGCGGAGTTGTCAATGAAGGATATGGAGTTGCCCTTTATAAGGGAGATGTTTGAGTCAATAGCGCCCAGGTATGATTTGTTAAATCGTCTCTTAAGTTTAAGCCAGGATATTTACTGGAGAAGGACTATGGTATCAGCGATTGAGGCGCCTGATAATGGAGTGTTGCTTGATGTGGCTTGCGGGACAGGAGATGTCGCAATTGAAATTTTGCGGCAGAAAGGAACAGGGGTTTCAATTTTTGGCGTTGATTTTTCTCATAATATGCTTATGTCTGCAAAAAATAAAATAAAATCAATACCAGACAGATCCAACATTTATTTTTTAGCAGGGAATGCCTTTAATCTTCCATTCAGGGAAGAAACATTTGATGCTATAACCATTGCATTCGGGATTCGTAACATTTGTGACAAACTATCAGTACTGAAGCTATTTTATGACAGTTTAAAATCAGGCGGGATGTTGCTTGTGCTTGAGTTAGCCACACCCCAAAAGGGGTTTTTATTGTCATCTTATCTTTTTTATTTCAAGATAATTCTTCCTTTAATAGGCTGGTTTTTATCCAAGAACCTTAAGGCCTACCAGTATCTTCCTTCTTCTGTTGCTAAATTTCCAGACCCAAAAAGTTTTGCTGCGATGATGCGTTCAGCGGGATTCATAAATGTTAGATGGAAAAGTTTAACAATGGGAATCGCCAACCTGCATGTGGGTTGTAAAAATGGATAAACCAGGGCTGACTTGCATTAACCTTGGTTTATTTGCAGAAAGGCAGGGAATTATGTAGTTAGAAAATACCAAAATCTTTTAACATATCGTTAATGCCGAGGTTTTTGACTTTCAATCTTAAGAATTCTGAAATTGTTGGTTGATAAGGTTTTAGTTTAAGGAACATGCCTGCTTCTCTTGGAGTTTTGCCACCTTTATTATTATTGCATGGTTTGCAGGAGGAAACGCAATTTTCAAAATCGGTTTTGCCGCCCCGTGATTTTGGTAGAATATGATCGATAGTTAATCTTACATTCTTTGTGCCACAATAAGCGCATTTGAATCCATCTCTTATAAAAATATTTTTTTTGCTAAAAGGTATTCTGGTTCTGTACAGAGTTCTTATAAGCTTGATTAATCTCATGACAGCAGGGATTTTAATCACAGCTCCTTCAGCTTTTCTGATTATTTTTTCTGAATGTTTTAATACCTTAACCTTGCCCTTGACCATCAGGCACATGGCTCTCTTCCAGTCGACCATGTTTAGGAAGGTATAATCTGCGTTTAGCAAAACACATTGAGTCATTTCGTCTTTCCAAATAGATTATTTATACAGATTTTAAATAATGACAGATAACTGTATATAAAGCAATGTTTTTATTGCCTGTTTTTATTGCCTGAAAAAAGCGGCGGAAAATACTTTGAGGCACCTGGAAATAAAAACGGTAAAAAATCCTTGATTATTATTCAGTTCCGGATAAAATATTTGTAACTACTCCGGTTCATAGTTCCACGGTTCACGGTTCACGGTTAAAAGCCGGCTATTTCTGAACCTAACAACCTGCGTAGTTATGACATATAAAGAGATCAAGCGAGTCAATTTCTGTTGCTGCGAATAAGTTGATAAAGTCAGGAGAATAATTTGATTAGAAAAGCGACTATAAAGGATATAAAAGCGATTCATGGTCTTCTTCAGGACTACGGCAAAAAAGGCGAACTTCTTCCCCGCCCCCTGAGTGAACTTTATGACCACTTGAGGGATTTCTCTGTATATGCGGATAATAATGAAGGTGAAGAAACGGTATTGGGCTGCTGTGCCTTGCAGTTCTGCTGGGAGGATCTTGCAGAAATACGATCTTTGGCGGTACATCCTGAGTATCTGGGAAAGAAAATTGGTTCAAAACTGGCTGAGGCGGCTCTTGCCGAGGCAAAATCCTTTAATATAAAAAAAGTATTTACACTTACCTACCGACCGGAATTTTTCGAGAAATACGGTTTTGTAAAAATACCCAGATCAGACCTTCCTCTCAAGATATGGGGAGATTGTTTACTGTGTGTTAAGTTCCCCGACTGCGATGAGATAGCAATGATGAAAGAATTATAGATTTCCAGATAAATAATTTCACTGCGTTATCAGTCAAAATCCTCGACGACGTACAACTTAGCACGACTTGCTCGGATTTTTCCTTCTATCCTTGTGAAATTAATTATCTGAAAATCTATAGGCTATAGCGCTCACCAAAATTGATATGCTCATGCTCAGTTAAGTTGATACAGGACTTTAACTATTAAAAATAACTTGATTTTTTAATACATTTAATATAATATATACATTAAAAAGTCGCTTCACACAAAGAATAGAGAGTTTATACGTATAAACTCTTTTAAATCTACTGCAATATCAAACAGTTAGATTTTTCAGGCATGCCTTTCATCTTAATTCCCCTCCAAAGATCGTCTTAATACTTACAGGCAGCGGGGTATGATTTTTAAAAAATTGACCGTGTATACCCGTTCCTGCTGTGAATAAATGTATCAATTTATCTGAGCGAAACTGTATCAATTTATCTGAGCGCTATAGCTATAGACTATGGTTAAGTATAGATTATGTTAAATGGAAGAGGAGGATATTTCCAGACACCTGGTTTTGGAATTATATGTTGAGCGCCGACTGTCAGCCAGTATAGATCGGGCTTAAGTTCATGAAGTTTGCCATCATCAGGCGGCCTTGAACAGTTTGTATAGAAATAGGTTACCTGAAATATGCAAATACTTTCCTTTCCTTTACATGCAACCATATAGTTCTTCTTGAAAGTGCTTGGAGTAAGGCTGTTTGCCTCTGAAATCCGGTGTAATTCTTCGTCTGTAAACTTCATAAGAATTGACCTTGATACTCCTCTTTCGGAAATCCGCATCAAGGCCCTTGATTCGCTGCTTCCTACATACACGGTACTAATACATGGAATTTTTTTCAGATACTGGGCTGCTACAATAGCAGCAGTCCTTCTGCCGCCGGCAGTGATATGAAGTCCATAGTATTCGAAAAATTTTTTTTGTATATCCTCGGCGTAGTTATCTCCCTTTTCATACAAATCTTTTGATATATAGCGAAGACTTTGGGCCAGGGCTTCGGCTGCATCTGCAATAGGCCAGTCAATTTTTACATGAAAATGAGAAAGACTGTAGCGGTCTCTTTTCTTAATGCCCGGAGTTCTTTGAATAAGAAGGCCGTAATCGACTGGAAGAAGCGTTCTAATAAAGTTATAAAAATGAACTGAGTCGAGGTATTTCTGATTTCTGTCAAAGTCGTCTGAAAGTAGAAGAGTTTTGGAATGGAGAAGATTTGTTTTGGTGGTCTTGTTTACATCGAAGAACCTTATATACTTCTTGTGAACAGCGGGAATTGTATCTTCAAGAAAAATTACTATAAAAGCATTTTGATATTCATATTCCACGTCAGGAATGCGGGCACGGGGTTTAAGCTCACGCTTTTCAACAAAAGGGTAAGGGATGCTTTTGTTTAGAAAATTTTTATAGGAATCTATAAGGGCATAACTGACCATAAATTGGTCAAGCTCGTCTCTCAATAGTTCGTAATACGAACGTCTTAATCTATTTGCCTGACTGAGCGCTTCTCTTACAGTCCAGAATGCCAATTTTTCTCCTTTCCCTGACAACTGTGACAACTGGGTCTTATTATCATTGTTTTAGCTAATCGTCAATGGTTAGGGCTTATCACTTCCATTAATTTTTTCTATCCATTTATAAAGATTTTCTTTATAACGAAAAGCTATAAATATTAATACAACGCATATGACAAGAATAAGCGCAAACATTTCATAGCTCTGTTCAAGAAGCAATGCTCCCTGAAGGCTTAACATAAATGTTCCTGGCATACGTCCAATAGAAGAGAGGATCATGAAAAGCTTGATTGGAATAGCGCTGAATCCAAGGAAAAAGCAGAGAGAGTCTTTGGGAAAGCCTGGAAAAACAAATAAAATAAAAACAGCTATGACTCCCTGATGTTTTATAATGATATCGAACCTGTTTAGCTGCCTGGCTGGAATAAGTTTCCTGACATAATGTTCTCCTAAAAATCGTCCGATTAAAAAATTTATCCATGATCCTATAGTAAGGCCAATACTTGAATATATAAACCCCTTGGTTGTTCCGAAAAGATATCCTCCAATAAAGCCGCTTGCTTCACCGGGAACGGGCGCAAACAGCACTTGTAAGACCTGAACTATAATGAAAATCGCAGGCGCTCCTATTCCATCTCCATAGGAGGTTATAAAACCTTCGATTTTTTCTTTATCGGTAAGAAGATAGTAATATTGAGTAATATATTTTAATAAAGGTTCGCTGTATATGTATCCGGTCAAAGCAAAGACACATACAGCGGCAAGAAATAGAATTATATATTTGCAGGTAGAAGGTTTAAGGGGCATAAATTTTATATATTATTTGTAACTACTCAGCCTTCAGCCTTCAGCCTTCAGCCTTCAGCCTATTCACCTTATTATTATTGAGGGCGACTACGGCGGGTAATGGCTTGCCTTCAAGCAACGTCAGAAAAGCGCCTCCGCCTGTTGAAATATATGTTATCATATCACTTTTGCCGGCCTTGTGTACAGCGACGTCTGTATCGCCGCCTCCGACAATTGTCATTGCATAAGATTCAGCCACACTGTTCACCATGTCAATTGTTCCCCTGCTGAAAGCATCCATTTCAAAAACACCCATCGGGCCATTCCAGATTATTGTCTTTGCATCTTGCAAAACTTCAGAATAAAGCAGGGAAGTTGCAGGCCCTATATCAAGCGCCATCCACTCGGAAGGTATCTCCTGTATAGGTACAATCTTTACCTCGGCTTTTGAATTGAATTGGCTGGCCACTTTTGCATCAACAGGGAGGTAAAATTTTATTCCGTTCTCTGCTGCTTTTTTTATTATTGATCCTGCTACATCAATAAGATCTTCTTCAATTTTTGACTTGCCAATACTACAGCCCGTGCTTTTTAGAAAAGTATTGGCCATAGCTCCACCGATTATAAACTTGTCAACATGTTTAAGCATGTTTTCTAAAGCCCCCAGCTTACTTGACACCTTTGAACCTCCTATAATAGCAACAAGGGGACGTTTTGGATCGGCTATGGCTTTTTTGAAATAATCAAGCTCCTTTTGAAGTAAAAAACCTGCAACAGATAAAGGTGCATATTTAGTTATTGCTACAACAGAAGCATTGGAACGGTGAGATACAGCAAAGGCATCATTAACATAAACATCACAGAGCTTCGCCAGTTTTTCTGCAAATCCATCATCATTTTTTTGTTCTTCAGGGTGAAAACGCAGATTTTCAAGAAGTAAAACATCGCCTGTATTCATATTTGATACAATTTTCTCTACATCAGGGCCGACACAGTTAGGCGCCATTATGACATTTTTTTCAAGAAGCCTGGCAAGGCGCTTGGCAACAGGAGCAAGACTGAATTCAGGCACGACCTTACCCTTTGGCCTGCCTAAATGAGAGGTTATAATCAATACAGCATTATGGTCCAATGCATATTTCAAGGTGGGTAAGACAGCACGTATGCGTGTATCATCAGTAATATTCTGATGCTCATCCATTGGGACGTTAAAATCAACCCTGATCAGAACCTTCTTGCCTGAAATTGCCGTATTTTTAATAGACCTCATATAAAGTCAGTTCCTTCAGCCTTCAGCCTTTTGCCTTCAGCCTTTTTAAGCCTGTGATTGATGTCTTTCTTTTTAGACCATCTTTCCAGAAAGCCTATCATTTTGGACTCATATGCCCTGTCAATAAATTCATCTTTAACTTTTAATCCACCCGGTCCCTGCATTGCTGATTTTAAACACTCTGTTTTATGGGAACAGGGAATACAGGATTCCGGACTAACTCTAAGTCCATTCTCTTTTTTTGGAAAAACAGAATCAAGTATGCCAAAGCAGGGAGGGTATTTTTCTTTATTATTCATCTAGTTCCCGTTTAAGATCGCGGCTCATCAACTTGCGTGCAGCCTCTTCAGGTGAGACATCCTTATAAAGAATATGATAAATTTCCTGACAGATAGGCATTTCAACGTCTATTTTTCTGGACAAGTTATAAATGGATTTGGCTGTTTTTACTCCTTCTGCAACCATGCGCATTTCAGAAAGAATTTCATTTAACTTTTTTCCTTCTCCAATTTTTTTGCCCACCATATGATTACGGCTTAGATCTCCGGTGCAGGTGAGAATTAAATCACCAATACCTGCAAGCCCGGCAAAAGTATTTGGATTTGCGCCTAACTTTAACCCAAGGCGTGTCATCTCAGCCAGCCCTCTTGTTATAAGAGCCGCCCTTGTATTTAATCCAAAACATAGTCCATCTATTATTCCTGCTGCAATGGCGATAACATTTTTGACAGAACCGCCCAGTTCAACTCCAATTAAATCGTCAGTCGTATATGCTCTGAAGTACGGCGTAGAAAAAACATGCTGCACAAACTCAGCAACATTTTTGTCTTTTGAGGCTACAGTGACCAGAGTCGGCACCTTATTTGCGACTTCTTTGGCAAAGCTGGGCCCGGAGATAACCGCTATTTTGTCGTCTGAGATTTCAGGAAGAGCTTCTTTCAGTACGCCGGACATAGTTAAATGGGTTTTGTTTTCAATCCCCTTGGAGGCGGATAGTATAATTGTATTTTTTGAAACAATTCCTGTAATTCTGCTGACCGTTTCCCGCATAAGATGCGAAGGGACAACAATTATTAGTAAGTCTTTATCTGAGGCAACAGAGGACAGATCATTTGATGGAAATATATTTGAAGAAAGAGTAAAACCCGGAAGAAAAATTTTGTTTTCTCTATATTTTTCAATCTGGTCTTTAACTTCCTTTTCAAATACCCATAAATCAACTTTAAAACCTTTCAGGCCAAGATGGTTTGCGATAGCTGTACCCCAGCTTCCGGCCCCGACGACACCTATTTTGATGGAATCTATATCTATATTATTTTTCATAATGATATTTTATTCGTAATAAGTTAGGTGGATAGACTGAAGGTTGAAGACTGAAGTATATCAATCATCTCGCAACGCTCGAATTAAACCATTCAAGACCTTTTGCACATGAAGCCTAAACGCTTTGACAAACTTAGCTGATTACCTTCAGCCTTCTACCTTCAGCCTTCTACCTTCAGTCTATCCACCTGTAGTTAAATTTTATTCTTCTTTTTCAATTAGTCCGACGGCACCCACAACTTTCTCACCTTTAGCCATATTGATGAGTTTTACACCCTGAGTATTGCGGCTGATAACTGATATGCCCTTAATATGCATGCGTATGATCTTGCCTGTATTCGTCATCAGCATAAGATCATCCACTTCCTCTACAAGCATTATTGAAACAACCTGCCCGTTACGCTCGCTGGTTTTTATTGTAATTACTCCCTTGCCGCCGCGTTTTTGAACAGGATACTCGTCAACAGATGTTCTTTTTCCATATCCGTTTTCCGTTACAGAAAACAAGGTTTGACCATGGCTTAAAACTTCCATACCGACGATATAATCCCCGGCAGCAAGACGCATTCCGCGAACACCTCTTGCAACACGTCCTATCGGGCGTGCATCTGACTCATGAAAGCGAATCGACTTGCCATTTGCAGAACACAAAAAGATATTCATTGTACCATCGGTTATCCTCGCCCCAATCAATTCGTCATCAGGGGCCAGATTAAGTGCAATTATACCTCCCGTTCTAGGGTGGCTGTAAGCCATAATATCTGTTTTTTTAATCAGGCCGTTTTTCGTTGCCATAAAAATATGGGAGCCTGGTTCAAATGACTTTACAGCAAGTACAGTGGCGAGCTTTTCGTCCTTTTCAAAGTTAAGAAGATTCACAATTGCCTTACCGCGACTAAGGCGGCCTGAATGAGGAATTTCATAAACTTTACACCAGTAAACTTTCCCCAGATTCGTGAAAAACAGGAAGGTATGGTGTGTTGAAGCAACAAAGAGATGTTTTACAAAATCTTCTTCCTTTATCGACATGGCGGTTTTCCCTTTGCCGCCACGGTGCTGGCTCTGATAAACTGTAATCGGGGTCCTTTTTATATAACCGGTGTTTGAAATGGTGACCACCATGTCTTCCTCAACTATCATGTCCTCTAGAGTAATTTCTTTGGTGGATGCGACTATTTGTGTGCGGCGCTGATCCCCGAAATCATTTTGTATTTGTGTTAGCTCGTCTTTTATAATACTTTCAACAATTCGTTCACTGGATAGTATCTCTTTAAATCCGGAGATATCTTTAAGAATGTTTTTATATTCTTCTAATATCTTTTCCTGCTCAAGTCCGGTAAGTTTCTGCAGACGCATATCAAGTATCGCCTGTGCCTGAATTTCGGTTAATTCAAATTTTTTAACAAGGCGTATTTTTGCTTCTGCGGGTGATTTTGATTCCTTTATCAGAGAGATGACATCATCAAGATTTTCGAGCGCAATTTTCAAACCTTCAAGTATATGGGCACGTTCTTCAGCCTTTTTTAAATCAAACCTGGTACGCCGAATAATTATTTCTTTGCGGTGGAGAATGAAATGCTCAAGAATTTCTTTAAAAGTAAGAAGTTCGGGACGGTTGTTTACAACGGCAAGAAGGATAATTCCAAAACTGGTCTCGAGCCTGGTATGTTTATAAAGCTGATTGATAACTACCTCTGCAATAAAATCTTTTTTAAGACGAAGAACTATTCTCATCCCTTGTCTGTCAGATTCATCTCTTACAAATTTTATGCCTTCAATCTGCTTATTTTTTATTAGTTGTGCTGTGTTTTCTATGAGTTTTGCTTTATTAACCTGATAGGGCAGTTCTGTAATTATGATACTCTCTTTCTGCGTACTTTTATTTTTTTCAACCGCGACCCTGCCTCGCATTCGGATTATGCCTCTACCGGTATTGTATGCATCATATATCCCATTGGTTCCGTAAATAATGCCGGCAGTGGGAAGGTCAGGACCTGGCACGAATTTCATGATTTCCTGTATTGTAAGATCTGGGTTGTCAATAATGGCTTTTATTGCTTCAGTGATCTCAGTAAGGTTATGAGGCGGGATGTTAGTCGCCATGCCGACCGCTATGCCTGATGATCCGTTAACTAACAGATTCGGAAGTTTTGCAGGAAGAACGGATGGCTCTGTTAAAGATTCATCATAGTTTGCAGCAAAATCAACAGTTTCCTTCTCCAGATCCTCTAACATCTGATGCGCCAGTCGCATCATCCTGATTTCAGTATATCTCATTGCAGCAGGAGGATCTCCATCTATAGATCCAAAATTACCCTGTCCGTCTATTAGAGGATATCTAAGAGAAAAGTTTTGTGCCATGCGAACAATAGTGTCATAAACGGCGGTGTCTCCATGCGGGTGATATTTACCTATGACATCACCAACGATACGTGCAGACTTTTTATATGGTTTATTCCAGTCGTTTTTCAATTCGCGCATGGCAAATAGAGCGCGACGATGTACTGGCTTCAAGCCATCGCGTACATCCGGAAGAGCTCTTCCGATAATGACGCTCATGGCATAGTCGAGATAAGATTTTTTCATCTCGCTTTCGATGCTTATCTCGGGCAGTTTTTCTGTTTCAATCATATAGGCACCTAAAAAAATTCAGAGTTCAGAGTTCAGGGCTCAGGGTTATTTTCTCATGGGCGCAACCATTTTTTGATAGCTGGAATGATAAATATCCGTTAATGTCAAGAATGCTGTCACAACAAGCGGACCATAAATTATGCCCAGGATTCCGAATAATTTCAACCCTCCAATTATGGAAAAAAATACTAAGAGCGTATGCATTTTAACGCGTTCGCCAACCAGCTTGGGTTTGAAAATATATTCAATTGCAACAGACACAATTAAATAAAATATAATAAAAAATATGCCCGCGGCAACCCTTCCCGTTAAAAAAAGATAGATAGTTGCAGGAATAAATACAACTCCAATTCCGATAATCGGGAGAAATGCGAGCAGAGCCATAATTACACCCCACAAAAAAGGCGATTTTAAACCGAACATCATAAAAACCAAACCACCCAGTGTCCCCTGAATCAAACCGCCAAGTCCATTGCCGATTAGAATGGCTCCCGCCATATCCTTAAACTTTTGAACCAGTTTTTCATTTTGTTCTTTTGGCAGAGGAGAAAGACCAATTATGAACGATACAATTTTATTTCCGTCAATAAACAGAAAATAGATTATAAGCAGCATGAAAAAGAAGTTTATTAACAGTTTAAACACATTTGAAGCTATAGCGCTGGCCTGCTCATACAGGAATAGGCCGACGACTTTGCCCAGTTCAGAAATCGCTTTGTTGAGTTCTTCTCCGGTGAGCTTAATGTTGAAGTTTGATAGTATATTGTTTGCACTTTCCAGAACTCTGCTGCTTTCAAGAAGGCTTTTAATCTCTTTGCCCAATACAGCGCTTTTTGCTGTAAGATACAGTTCGTAAGCCTCATTAGATAAAATACCCACAAAAAAGACTATAGGAACAAACAGGACAATAAATATAATGATACAGGTCAAAAATGATGCAAAAGGAGGATTTATTTTATCTTTAACTTGTATAAATTTGTAAACAGGGTTGAAAATACCTGTAACAACGGAAGCGAGAACAATAATTGATATGAATGGCCAGAAGAGCCAGCCTATCATGAACGTTGAAACAAGAAAAATGGCAAGAAAAAACCACAGAATAATATCACCGGGAGTTTTATTCTGCATAACACCTCCAGTTCCCCTTACTCATCAGGGGGGAGGGCAAGGGGCAATAACAGTTGCGGGATAGCTTTAACGAAGTTCCACGACATTTCTTTCTCCAAGCCTGGAGAAGAAAGAGGCATGGGTTATACGAAAGGCATAGCGTATAAATTTGAAGGACAGGCTCTTTACCTGCCGACAAAAATGCCGGCCGTTAATAAAAGAAGGAATTCATATATAAATACAGCATGATAGCTGTCGCCGAATAGGGCATAAGTAATTCCGCCGCCTATAACTGCAGGTACACCAAAAAAAACCAAGATTCCCAATTTCCTGCTTATATCCATTTCTATAAACCTCCTGAAAGCTTTTTACTTTGCCGTTTGAATTTTGACTTTTTACAAGTTCATCATTCTAAAGAAAAGAAACTAAAACCATATTAATTTAATATAAAATCAGTATGTTAAAATTTAAATAAACATGATCGAAATCAATTTAAAACATTTTTATATCAATAAATCATAATCAAGTAAAGAAAAAACATGTAAATTGATTATTTTTTACATAGTGTCTGAACGAAAACCCCCCAAATTACACTTTTCCCGTCATTGCGAGGGAAGCATGACCGAAGCAATCTCTTGGAAATAAGGGGATTGCTTTGTCGTTCGTTCCTCACTCCTCACAATGACCGCTCAGAACCAGGGGTTTTCGTTCATGCACTATTTAGAAATTACAAATCAGTTTAAAAAAGATTTGCCTGTATTTTTCAAGGTATGGTCATCGCGCATATAATTGGGTTGGCTGCTATTTCGTTTAATAGCATCGAAACCTTCAGGATCATAAGGCTCGATTTCATAGTCAGGAGCCTGGTCGGGTCTGGTTTCTTTACAGAGAACTATATGTTTTTCAAGCTTTGCTATGGAAAATGAAACGAGTTCCTTTAAAAAACCAAAAGCATGCCTCATTTGATGAAAGCCGTATTTTTTCATCAAAGCGTAGCCATTAACTCCATCTTCCTCGGACTTTTTATTTGGTTTTTCCTGATTTGTTGTACATGCAGTCTGTATGGAGGGGACTTTAAGTTTTTTATTTATTTTTTCTAAAAGAAGATTGGCGATATTGTGAGATACCATACCAAGATCAACAGAATAGTTTTTCTGAATATTAGCAATGGAAGGCAGGCCTGCATCAACGACCATTATGCCTGGATTAACAACTTGAGCAAGGGTTATCCCGAATAAGGCTTCAGCATGAGTCAAAGTCAAGAGTCCAGACATGCTATAGGGCGCTGAGAGTCCCGCCATGGGCATTGTTGAAACATATATAGGGATGCCCTTGCGAACACAGGATAGAAAAGGATTTATCATTCCTTCTATAAGATTCAGCGGGCTGTTTATAATGGAAAACTGTACTGTCAGTTTTCCTCTGGTGTCATGAACCTGCTGAACTCTTGCTATTCCTTCGTCAGTTACGGCTGCAACGTATATTGGCTTTGAGCAATTTTCAATTATTGTATCTATTACTTTTACTTCCTGGTTTCTTATCAATACCCCTCTTGCCATAAAATTTATTACTTCTGTTTCATTTACTATTTTTGCTATTCTGGCAAGGTGTTCAAAGGTAGGGACTACCAGTTCACCAGAATTGTCATCATAGATAAATGGTGCTGTACCTCCCACTCCGAATGAGTTTTCCGGAATCCAGTATTTGTCCCTTTTAGGGGTAATGTTGATTGCCTGTTCAACCAGTGGACTCAGAATATGAATGTGTCCAGTAGTTTCATCAAAAGCAGCCAGACCGGTATCTTCAAAGACCTGTCTGACTTCTGCAGAATTGCATTTAACTCCTACTTCTTCCAGAATCTTTAATGCGTCTTGATGTATGTTTTCCAAAAGATTACAGTTTTCGAGATCCATTTTTTCTCCCAAAACTCGCAATGTCGCATTAAAACTAGCTCCATGGAAAAGGACTGTTGGAGACAGGATGAAGCTTGCCTTTTGCATAACGTTCAAATCTGAAAGGTTTGAGCAGACTCTGTTTTTCTCCTGTAATTTCTTTGGCAACCAGTTTGCCGACACCTATCATTTTGTAACCATGATTGGAATCAAGGATCATATAGCAATTATCTTTCATTTTATCGAAAATAGGGAAATTGTCAGGCGTAAAGGCACCAACGCCTCCGGATGGCTCATTCTTGTAATATTGATACTTATTCTCATACCTTTTCTGACAGTGGGCAAGTGCCGATGTCCACATATGGACAAATTCAGGTCCTACAACAAAATCAGGAGAATCAATACCATATGGATCTACTTTAACTTCTCCTTCTACAATGTAAGGCGCAGCACCTCCCTGCACACCGCCGAAATGAAAATCAGGCTTATAATAGATACCCCATATTTCGTCAGTTATCAGCGAACCGTCCTCACTGGAATATAGGGGAGCATCGGTATCAATATGGATTACCGGAGGCATTTTCCCTTCGTTATTCATAGCATAGTCAGGCGGAACTCCAAGAGTACCCTCGACAAGGCACAAGTAAGTCCACATCTTTGCGTTTTTATGGATATTCCCATCATTATCTTTTATATCTATTTGATCAGGCAGGTCCAGCATATCCCAGAAGCTTTTAGCCCAAGGTCCGGCACCAATAATTACATAGTCACATTCAATATCGCCTTTTTGTGTTTTAACAGCAGTTACAGAATTTTTATTTGTTTTAAACTCGGTAACCTCGACCCCTGTAAGTATTCTCACGCCTTCAGCTTCCGCCTTATCCGCTAGACAGTAAAGGGCCTTTGTGTTGTGGGCATACCCGCCTTTTTTTTCATGTAAAATAGAGGTTATGTTTTTAGCCTGCCAGTCATAAAAAATATTTTTTCTCATATATTTCAGACATTCTTTTTCTCCCTCTATAAACAAGGACTCATATCCTATCTCCTGCTGTTGTTTGTAAATTCCAGCTACATCAGCATGCATGCTTTCACATGATATCTGCATATACCCGACAGGGCGATAGCCATATCCTTCAATGTCTTCTTCCCATAGAGCAACGCTGTGAGCTATTAACTCACGCATGGCCGGCTGAAAATAGTTATTCCTTATTATACCGCATGCAATACCTGAAGCACCTGCTCCGATCGCTGCCTTATCGATAACAAGAATATCTTTGCCTGACCCGGCTTTTTTTTGTTTTAATTCCTTTGCCAGATGATATGCGGTGCTCAATCCATGTATGCCGGCACCAATAATTACATATTTATATTTTGTTGGAAAAGACATTTAATATACCTCAATTTAAATTTTAGCCCAGAGCAGAGCTATTTTTTAATCAATATTATTCTTGTAATTTGATCTCTATTTCGATGCAGAATAAATAACTTAAAAGTCCATAGTTCTTTCTAACCCCATGAATTTTAAAGGAATATTCTATTGACCGAACCGTCATTCCCGCGAAGGCGGGAATCCAACAAAATCAATGGGTTATGGATTCCTGCCTTCGCAGGAATGACAGAACTTTGGACTGTACAGTAAATAAGATAACTTTATTGAATCAATATGATATAAAAAGACGGGAAAATATCAGGCGGCTGCAACTTTCCTTTCTTTTTCTTCTTCATGTTCATGCTTTAGATCTCCATCAACGGTTCCTTTGACTTTTTCTCTTTCTTCTGCAAAATCAAAACCGGTCCAGATTCCTATTGAGCCGAGTATCGAATCCTGAGGGTGAAATTTTCTGAAGATTTTATAATAATAAGCTGCTTCCCTGCTGTTTATAATGGCGTTTGGGTTTTCTACCTTGATTTGTTCAAATTCATCTTCGCTCATTTCTTTATGCGCTATTTTTTCGCCCAGGCTTTCGCAACCTGCGCCTTGTGTATATTGAACTTTATAGCGCCACAGGATCTCATCAGGGAGATAGCTTGTGTCTTCAAATGCTTTACGTAAGATCCATTTTTCGATTTTTGCTCCATTATGTTCTCTTATCTTTAATTCAGGGGGGATTTTCATAGAAAGATCAACCATAGCGACATCTAAAAATGGAACTCTAAGTTCAAGGCTAAAAAACATGCCCATACGGTCAGCTCTCTGCAGATTAATATTGTGAAGATTGCCGATGCATCTTCTGGCTTCCATATTAAGCTTGTCAAACGGAAAGTGTTTCATATAGTGATAGCCGGTGAAAAGCTCGTCAGCTCCTTCACCGGTTAACACTACTGTTACATATTCCGCAGCAAGTTTGCACGTGAAATAGCATGGAACAGCGCAGCGAACTAAAGACGGGTCATAACTTTCCAGTTTCTTGATAACTACAGGTAAAGCATTGTAATATTCTTCTTCAGTGAAAAGCAGTTCATGGTGTGTAGAACCTATGTGTTTTGAAGCGATACGCGCTGCTTTAATGTCATCACTAACGTCGCCTTTCTCATCCTCCATACCTACCACAAAGGTATGGAGATTGGGAATCTCTTCTGCTGCTATTGCTGCTACGAGGCTGCTATCAAGCCCGCCACTGCAAAAAGACCCCACCGGAATTTCCGGATCAGCCAGCAGTCTTTTCTTCACAGCATTAATAAATGTTTTTCGTATCAGTTCACTGGTTTCATCGATATCTGTAAGGATATCATCCCTTATTTCAGGAATTTTGTAATATTTTACAAATCCTTCTTTTGGAGTGTAGTAGTGTCCTGCCGGAAATTCGTGTACTTCATCTACTCCTGCAATCGTCATTGCTCCCAGCTCAGAAGTGAAGTATAATTTATTTTTATAATAACCGTAATATAAAGGTTTTATGCCTATTGGGTCCCGTGCCAGCATGAAGTCATTGCCGTCAAAAATTGCGAAGACAAACATTCCATCCAGCTCCTTGACACAATCAGGGCCTTTATCCTGATATAAATGCAAAACTACCTCAGAATCGGATTTTGTTTTAAAGTGATATTTTGATGCAAGTCTGCTTCGAATTTTACGAAAGTTGTATATTTCACCGTTGCATATAATTCCTTTGTCTCTTGAATCAGCCAGAATAGGCTGATGACCACGAGCCACATCTACAATTGAAAGACGTGTATGTCCCAAAACAGATTTGCCGTTTATATGAATGCCTCTGTCATTTGGGCCTCTGTGTTCCAGAGCATCAAGCATCCGGTTTATTGTTTTTTCGTCTTTAGCACCAAAACATCCTGCTATGCCACACATAATAATCTCCTTAAGTTTATTTTACAAAAATTTTCCCAAGATTTGCTGTAGTAAGCGAGTCGTCCATATACATTTTTAGACGGTTCTGCTTTATAGATTCCATTCCTCTTTCGTCATATACTGGCATTTCAACTTCAGGGGCATCATCAGGACTAATTTCTTCTGCGATTTTAATGCTTTTTTCAAGTTTTTCTAAAGAGAAATCAATTAGATAGCGGAGGAAAGAAAATGGATGCCGGATCATATGAAATCCATATTTCAGGCATAGAGCCTGACCTTTTTTTGCATCATCATATGCCTTAGGCGTGGGATGTTCTTCATGGGTTGTTCCTGCGCTTTGAAATGTGGGTATATCAAGAATTAGATTAAGATGGCTCATCAGGATATTCAGCAAATTATGGCTTATTAGACCGTAATTGGGATTATATTCTATCCTGGGATCGGCAATGGTCGGAAAACCTGCATGTACGCATGTTACACCAGGATTGAGCAATTGGGCAGCACAGATGCCGAACAAAACTTCTGCATGTGTCATAGCAAGAACCCCGTTATAACAATAAGGCGCACTTATGCCAGCCATGGGCATTGCTGATATAAATACCGGTAAGCCAGCCTTTACGACTTTTACAAAATGTTCTGAGAAGTTTTCATTGACCTCAAGGGGGGGGCGGGTCAGGCAGAAAACAATCATAATATTCTTTCTTTTTTCATGAATTTCTACCGCCCTTGTAAGAGATCTATCCGAGGTTACGGCAAAATAAAGCGGCTTATTGCAGTTTTCATCCATTATATTCATTTGCCGGACTTCGTCTTTTAATTTTACTCCTCTTCCCATGCCACTTACCACATCATTTTTTTCGGCCGTTTGAGCGATACGAACCACATGTTCTTCTGTAGGAATAACGCCCCCTTTTCCTGCTTTGTCATCATAAACATATGGCGCAGTTCCGCCTATAAAAAAACTGTTTAGAGGGACAAAAAATTCATTTAGACCCGGAACATTATTGAGACATCGCTTAACCAATTCAGAAGTGACAAATATCCTGTCTTCATATAAAACCGCCAGGCCTTCAGATTCATACTTCTTACAGGCTTCTTGAATTTCCGGCTGTTTACAGCCCACTCCGAGATTTTCGAGTATCCATAATGCATCTTCATGTACTTGAAGGAGCATATCTACTGTATTTTTACCTAACAAAGTCTTAGAAGTTTCTATTTGTTCCTTGTTTAATGGTTTAACCAACTGTTTCTCCTTGTTCCTTACTAAAGCATTCCAGAAACATTAGCATTTGATGGCTTTAAAAAAATACTCCACCATAATAATCGGTCAACATTATACCCTTACATCATAGCCGGAATTTTATTTTACATAGTTTTATATAGCTTTTGCTGTGTGCTCCCTTGCCAACGCAGGGCTCTTGAAATTCTTTACGAATTGGTGTTTGTTATCTTTTTTTCTATGTCCACACTTTGGACATCTCTTGAAGCCATATTCAGCCTCTCTGGATGGCAGATTATAACTGTGTTTACATTTAGGACATTCCATTGTTTTTACTGGCATTTTTACTTCCCCCTTAAATATTGGTTTAGTAGTTATAATAAAGAATGATAGTAAAACATTATATTATTGTTAACATTATATTATCTAAGATAATTTCAACTGAAACAATTTAAGATGGATATTTTATAATGTCAAGTGATTTGTAAAGATTTGCAAAGATATTTGTTTTGCTGAAATATTTAGAGTTCTAATGAAATGGATATTGGATAGGCTTGTAATATGTTAGTTAAGGTTTTATTCAACATCTAGATCTTGTACATCAAGCATATCGGTGAGTTTTGTGAGAGAAAGAATTATTTGATCTAATTCATTTTTAGATAGTTTTTTCAGGCCGTCAATAATTTTTTGCTGGATGGGAGGCGGGGCATTTTTGGCAAGATTTTTGCCTGAATCTGTAAGTTCTATGGTAATAATACGTCTGTCAGGGGAGTTTCTAAACCTTTTCACAAGACCTTTTTGTTCCAGCCGATCAACAATTCCGGTGACCGTGCTTGATTTAACCATTATATGCTTGGCTATATGGGAAGGAGGAAGGGGACCATTTTCGTATAATGATAGAAGACAATTAAGCTGCGGCGCGCTTACCTGATATTTTTTGTTTAATTCCTTAGTATAAAACTCTCCTGCCTGCATTAACTTGCGTATAGAGAATATTATTTCCTTTGTGCGATGTTCTATTGGCATTTCAGCTCGTTGTAATTGCAAGTTATTTGTATATATACCTCGAAAGGCCACAAATTACGGTTTTTCGCTGGCCATGAACACCAACAGCTGCGTTGCTCAGGCTTGCAATAGCCTGCTATTACGCGTCTTCGCGCCTTGCTCTTGATGCTCATTGCTCACCGAAAAAAACGCAATTTGCAACCTTCCGAGGTATATTTATTAAAATGTTACTTTTAAATAATTATTTATTAAAATTCAATAAATAAAATAGATAATAATAATAATAATAATTTCATCTAAAAATATTGCAAAAGAAAATATTAAGCGATGAAATTTTATTTTTTTTCTTTATTTTTTTTCTTTATTTTTTATCTTGCTCCTAAGACTGAGCCATTTCTCTAATCTTTGCTTTATTATTTTTTCATAACCCCTGTCAGTTGGGAAATAATATCGCTGATTCTGTAGCTCTTCGGGCAAATATTCCTGGTGAATATATGCGTCTTTAAAATTATGGGCGTATTTGTAGCCCTTACCATATTCTAGTTCTTTCATCAGCCCTGTGGGCGCATTTCTTATATGTAGAGGAACAGGCAGCGTACCTGTACTTTTGACAACGTCTTTAATTTTTCCGAAGGCCAAATATATGCTGTTACTTTTAGGCGCGGTGGCAAGATAGACGGCGGCCTGAGCGAGAGCCAGTTCTCCCTCCGGATGACCTAAAAATCTAAATGCCTCCATGGCATTCAAAGCAACTTCGAGCGCATTAGAATCTGCATTCCCCACATCTTCAGAAGCAAATCTTACCATTCTGCGAGCCAGATACAACGGGTCTTCACCTGCCAGAAGCATACGTTCGAGCCAATAGAGAGCTGCGTCGGGATCACTTCCCCGCAGGCTTTTGTGAAACGCGGAAATAAGATTATAGTGCTCTTCACCGGATTTGTCATAAACAAGACTTTTTTTCTGAAGAGCAGACTCTAACTCTTTAATAGTTACATGCTGCTTTTCCTCTTTATCTGAAATATCTCTTTCCGCTAATAGAAGGGAAGCCGCTATCTCAAGGTTGTTTAAAGCTGTACGTGCATCTCCGTCTGCTATTTGTATAAGATATGCGATGGCATCTTTGGATAAAACAAGGTTTAAATTCCCAAGACCGCTTTCTCTGTCTTTAAGCGCTCTATTAATTATGGCATGGATGTCATCCTGCGAAAAAGTCTTTAAAACAATTACACGGCATCTTGACAAAAGGGGCGCTATAACTTCAAAGGAGGGGTTTTCAGTTGTAGCACCGATCAGGGTTATCAAGCCGCTTTCAACGTGATGAAGGAATGCATCCTGCTGCGCCTTGTTGAACCTGTGTATTTCATCTACAAAGAGAATGGTTTTTTTTCTATAAAGCTTTTGCTGATTTTTTGCCTCTTCAATAACAGATCTTATTTCTTTTATTCCTGAAAGGACAGCGGAAAAATGGACAAAATAAGATTTTGTTTCACCAGCGATTATTCTGGCGAGAGTCGTTTTGCCGCATCCTGGAGGGCCCCATAAAATCATTGAGAAAATCCGGTCTTTTTCAATGGCGTTATGGATAAGGCTACCTTTGCCGACGACATGTTTTTGACCTACAAATTCTTCAAGGCTTTTTGGTCGCATTCTTTCCGCAAGAGGTCTTGATGCCTGTGCCGCTTCTTGCGCTCTTTGTTCAAAAAGATCCAATTTATCTTTTCTTCTTACCAAATGAAATTCTCCCTTTTCTCTGGCGGAAGAGCAACCTGACAGGGGTTTTGTCTAACCCTGCGCGTTCACGGATCTGGTTGATAAGATACCTCTTGTATGAAAAATGAACTGCGTCAGGATAGTTTACAAAGCAGACGAAAGTAGGCGGTTTTGCAGTCACTTGGGCGGCATAATAAAATTTAAGCCGTTTCCCCCGAAAGAGTGAAGGTTCATTTTTTTTGATCGCCAGTTCCATTATCCTGTTTAATTGACCGGTTGTTATACGCGCTGCATACTGGTTGTAAACTTCATCAATATACTTAAATATTTTTGGAATTCTGAGGCCGGTAAGAGCGGAGATAGTAATGGCCGGGGCAAAACTTAAAAATTTTGACTCCATTTTTAATTGTTCATAATATCTTTTTGCGGTTTTACTGTCTTTTTCAACAAGATCCCATTTATTAAGCAGCATTATACAGCCGCATTTTCTCTCAAAAGCATATCCTGCGATATTTATGTCCTGTTCGGTAATTCCCTCGTCTGCATCCATGACGATAAGGGCGACATCACATCTGTCAAGGCTCCTTAAAGCTTTGATTATCGAAAACTTTTCAATTTTCTTTGATACTTTTCCTTTACGCCTGATGCCGGCGGTATCTATAAGAAGATATGACTTTCCGTTGATATTGCAGACAGAGTCAATTGCATCGCGTGTTGTCCCCGGAATATCGCTTACAAGCAGGCGTTTTTCACCCAGAATGCGGTTTATGAGAGATGATTTGCCGACATTCGGTCTGCCCACGACAGCGAGCTTTATCATATCTTCTGTTTGCACTGAGTCGGATTTTGGAAATGCGAGTATCAGATCGTCGAGAAAATCATGAATACCATAGCGGTGTTCAGCAGAAACAGGATATAATTTTTCTATACCAAGGCTGTAAAAATCATAAAGATTTGTTTCCTGTTCAAGACCGTCTATTTTATTAACAGCATAAAAAACCGGCTTTGCAGTTGTACGGAGAATTTTGACAATATCTCTATCATAGGGTGATATCCCGGCTTTGCCATCAAGCAGAAGAATTATAACATCAGCATCCTCTATGGCCTGGAGTACCTGAAAGCGGATTTTATTTGCAAAATCATCCTTATCATCACTCAAAAAACCTCCTGTATCAACCAGGGTGAAGGCAACGTCATTCCAGGTAGCATCGCCGTAATTCCGGTCTCTTGTGACACCAGGGAAATTGTCGACAATGGCATCTCTCGATCTGGTAATGCGGTTGAAAAAGGTAGATTTGCCGACATTTGGGCGGCCAACAATTGCAACAATAGGTTTCATGGTTTTATATAAGGCTGAAGGTTGAAGGCTGAAGCTTCCTGACAGCCTTGTGCCTTCAGTTTATCCACCTGAGTAGTTACTAAAATTGTAAGCGTTCACGGAACATTGAAATTAGAAAATAGAAATTGGAAATTGGAAATTTGGCCTTCATGCTTTTGTACTGTTCTTCCCAATTTCCAATTTCCAATTTCTATTTTATCTCTCCCCAATTTCTACTTTCCAATTTTAACTTTCAAACCGTGAACGGTTACCTAAAATTATAGTTGTTTTGTTTTAAAATTATATGATAAGCAACATATTTATATCTTTCAACAATAAAGATTGATGGAAAAATAAATATTTAAAAAAGAACACAGTTATTATGATAATACTAGGCATTGAAACATCCTGTGATGAAACCGCTGCATCAATAGTTGTTGAGGGTTCTGAAATTTTATCTTCTATGGTGTCTTCTCAGGTGGATGTGCATCATAAATATGGTGGCGTTGTGCCTGAGCTTGCTTCAAGAAAACATATAGAAGACATTGTACCAATTGTAAAGGAAGCTGTCAGCAAGGCTGATATTAATTTTAAACAAATTAATGCATTGGCTGTAACCCAGGGCCCGGGGCTTATAGGCTCATTAATAGTGGGCTTTTCATTTGCAAAATCTTTTGCTTATACACTTGGTATTCCATGGATAGGCGTAAACCATCTTGAGGGGCACATAAATTCTGTTTTTCTGGAATCAAATCCGCCGACATTTCCTTTTGTATCACTTTTAGCTTCAGGCGGTCATACAAGCATCTATTATGTTAAAGATCATACAGAGATGGAACTTATGGGGCAGACAAGAGATGATGCTGCAGGCGAGGCTTTTGACAAAGTCTCAAAAGCAATAGGCCTCGGATATCCGGGCGGGATAGTTATAGACAGACTGGCTAAAAATGGAGATCCGTCGAAAATAGTTTTCCCACGGTCATACCTTGATAAGTCCGGCTTTGACTTCAGCTTCAGCGGCATAAAAACTGCGGTAAACCGCTATATTCAGACACACGGTGATGAATATAAAAACCAAATTCCCGATATTCTTGCTGGGTTTCAGGAGTCGGTCGTTGATGTTCTTTCATACAAAGTTTTAAACGCAGCAATGAAAAGGGGTTGTGATCAGATTTCTCTTGTTGGAGGCGTGGCAGCGAACAGCAGATTAAGAGAAAGGGTTATTAAGGATGCCGGACCAAAAGGAATTAAAGTCCATATCCCTTCGGTTGATCTCTGCGGGGATAATGCAGCCATGATTGCAGCTACAGGCTATCATTACTTAAAAAATGGAAAGTCTTCAGACATTAGTGATGATGTTTACTCAAGAATTAAGATTTAGGTAATAGTTCACCACGGATTTTCACGGAATTACACTGAATTATGTAATACTTCTCTCGTTCCCATGCTCCAGCGTGGGAATGTATATCATATGGATTCCCACGCTGGAGCATGGGAACCAGGCAAAATAGTAAATTAGTCATTGCTTAAAATTTCAGTGAAACTCCGTGTTGTTCCGTGGTGAATTTTACAAATTTAGGTTAAAGCAAATATTTTTCTTTTGTTTTCAGTATTCTTTTTACAGACCCCTTTCCTTTAGCCTTTATGTTTTTAGAATCCTTAAGATCCTTTAGAATTTTCTCATATGCAATTTCTATATTCGGGCCTTTGTGACAGATTAGAGCAATGTCAATATCTGCCGAAAGTATTTGTTTTATGATGGTTTTAATGTCATAATTATTTTTGATTGCTCCCATATCCAGATCATCTGTCATGACTATTCCATCAAAACCCATTTTGTCCCGAAGAAGATTTTTTGCAATTTTAATTGAAAGACTTGCAGGCCATTTTATATCTATTTTGCTATAAAGTATGTGTGATAGCATAATCCCAGCCACATCATGTTTTATGGCTTCGTAAAACGGACGAAGATCGCTTGATTCTAAAGTCTGGAGATCTGCATCAAGCGGAGGCATTTCAATATGAGAGTCAAGCACAGTTCTGCCGATTCCTGGAAAATGCTTTGCTACAGCCATGGTCCCGTTTTTTTGAAGGTGCTCTACTACCTTTACACCCAGCTTTGATACCCATTCCGGATCATTCCCAAAAGATCTATCTCTCATAATACTTTTCTTGTTATCAAATGCCACATCAAGCACGGGTGCCATATTCATGTTTATCCCGACATTTTTTAATTCAGAGGCGGTTACCTCAGAAAAATGTTCAGCATCTTCTTCATCTTTCATGCTTGGATTGCCCGGAAACAGGGTAAAAGGCTCTTTCAGCCTGGCTACCTGTCCTCCTTCCTGATCAATTGAGATAAATAGTGGTGGTTGGCCGCATTTTATTGCATATTCCTGAATAGACATACACAGGTCTTTTATCTGATCCGGGCTGGTCAGGTTTCTTGAAAACAGAATGATTCCTCCAATCTTCAGGGTATCAATAAGAAAAATCAGGTCATCATTGAGCCTGGTTCCGTCAAATCCTGCCATCAGGCGCTGGCCGGCAATCTGTTCATTTGTAAATGTTGAAATATCCATTGGATTTCCTTTTTTTGACATGTAAATCTTGTTAATCCTGTCTGAGAAGTTCATTATTTTCTTAATTGATACTTTCGTACAGCCTTGTTGTGATCCCTTATATTAGTTGAGAACATATGAGTATTGTCTTTTTTTGAGACAAAATAAAGAAAATCTGTATCAGCAGGGAAAAGAGCGGCTTCTATTGCCTTTTTCCCCGGGTTTGCAATTGGTCCTGGTGGAAGACCAGGGATCTGATAGGTATTATAAGGTGTTGATGTTTTAAGATGTCTTTTTTTTATATTTCCGTCAAAGTCCTTTATCCCATAAATAACCGTAGGATCACTTTCAAGCCGCATTTTCTTCTTTAAACGGTTGTGAAAAACAGAAGAGATAACAGACCGTTCTTCGGGATCGCCCGTCTCCTTTTCGATTATGGATGCCAGCGTTACTGCCCGATGAATTGAAAGTCCCAGTTTTTTTGCTTGTTCTTTAAAAGCAGGGGTAAAAACAGAACGAAATTTCTTAACCATTGCAGATATAATCTTTTCAGAAGTTACGTCCTTTGAGAAGTAATATGTATCTGGAAAGAGATATCCTTCAAAGGTTTCAGCATCAATTCCTTCATTATGCACAAATGATGAGTTGGTTGCAGAGCTTATAAATTTTGTTTCTGCGCATAATCCGGCTTTGGCTGTAATTGAGGCGATCTGACGTATATTATAACCTTCGGGTATGGTTATCTTGTGAAGACAAACCTTTCCGGCGGCCAGAATTTGAAGTATTTTATACGGTGTCATGGAAGGAGAAAGAATGTATTCTCCTGCTTTTACTTTTTTGTCATATCCTTTAATGCGGGCAAATAAATTAAATTTATACAGATCTTTTATAATACCATCTTTTTGCAGGCTTTTTGAAAAGGACTTAAAGCTTTGGCCGGGTTTAATAATTATAAGTTTTTCATTATGATCAATGGTTGATGCAGGTATGTCTGCATAGATAAAGAGATCAAGTATAAAGCAGAACAGGCCGGAAAATAACAAAAAAAGCGTTGCAAAAATAATTACCTTAAATTTCTTCAAACTGTTAATTGCTCCATAATAATTATGTTGAACTCGTAAAAACCTTTGCTATGCTGTATTGGGATATTATAGCGCCAATGGCCTAATTATTTTAGACCGCCCACAAATTTGATAATAGATGTTATGATATATATCGTTGCTTTGATTTCAAAGTCAATAGCGCCTCAATTTCCTGTAATATCCTTGACCAAATAGTTTATCTGATGGTATTTACACCTAAATTGAGCTATTTTTTACTCGATCTGCACCAATCTCTTGCGCATCAAGGACTTGCGAAAAGTCTCGACATATCCATTGGTATGCCTACGCTTTTCGCAAACCTTGCTGCATCAAGATCTCGGCACATTTCTTCGCAAAAAATCGCTCAACTTAGGTTACAAAAAAATAGTAAAAAACAGGGTATTGGTGTCAGGCACAAAAAGGTTTCCCCAAAATGGAATTGCCGATGGTCAAATACACATGATTCGTATCGGAAAGCAGGTATTATTTTTGATTCTTTTTTTGAATGTGTTGTGCATGGGCTCCGATGTGATTGCCCATCCGCATGTATTTATTGTCCAGCGATTGAGCATCGTGTTTGACAATCAAGGCCTGGCAGGATTTAGGGTTGAGTGGCATTTCGATGAGATGTTCAGTAGCATGATTGCTACGGATTATGACAAAAACCAAAACAGCACACTGGAACCGGCCGAAGTTGCTGTGGTGAAAGAAAAAGCGTTCTCACATATCGCTCAATACGATTATTTTATCTTCGTGAAAATCGATGGTCAGTCCTTCAAAGTAAAGTGGATCAAGGATTTTAATGCAGTTTTAAAAAACGGCAGGCTTTCCTATCACTTTTTTGTGCCTTGCCATGTGAAAGCCCACGAATTGTTTAAACAAATCGTCATCGCTGCATATGATCCTTCCTATTATACCGCCATCTTCTTTGCCCAAAAAAGGCCTGCACTTGTTGAGAATGGAGATCGATTTGTGATTGAAAGCTCCCTCAAAGAAGACAAATCCACCTCGATTTATTTTGGTATGGTCAATCCCTGGGCGCTATTTCTTAAATTCAGGTTAAAGTCATGAGAATCACATTTTTATTACTTTGCCTTTTGGCTGTTTACATAGCAGTTATGCTGCAGCCGGTCTTTGCGCAGAACCCGTTTACCGCCAAGCCTAAATCAAAAGCCCATCATATGACAACGCATCCTGGTACCAAGAATCCGCTTTTCTCCATGATTGCCCTTTGGCAGCACCGACTCAACCAGAAAATGGCGGATCTGGTGCGCGAGGCCAAGGTGACCAACAGCGTGAAACCTTTGGCCTTTCTATTGGCGGTTGCTTTTGTCTATGGGGCGATCCATGCAGCCGGCCCAGGACATGGCAAAGGTTTTGCCATATCGTACATTTTATCTCAGCGTCCGAGATTACTACGGGGAGTACTTTTCGGCAGCTTTATTGCCCTGTTTCACGGCTTGTCGGGAATCATGTTTGTGCTGATTATCCACATTATTTTGCAGAAGAGTATCACAGGAACATTGGAAGATGTGACCCGGATCACCCAAATTATCAGCTTCAGCCTGATTACCTGCCTGGGTTTGGGCATTCTGATCAAAAGCATTTACAAATGGATAAAAAGTGCAAAAGGCAGCCACCTGGCTTGCAATGGGAGCCATAAACGCCATCTCTATGGTCCTTTGTTATCGGCATTGGTGGTGGGTATGATCCCATGCCCGGGGGTAGTGATGATCATGCTGTTTGCCCTATCCATGGAGCTGGTCGGATTGGGCATCCTGCTGGGGATTAGCGTTTCTATCGGTATGGCCCTGACCATTACATGTGTAGTAGTGATTGTTATATCAGGCAAAAACATTTCGCTTGGAATGGTTGCAAGGCATGGCAGCCTGGCGATTACGCTCGAGAATTTGATTGAAACAATAGCCGGTCTTTTGGTCGCAAGCCTGGGATTGCTGTTTTTAGCCACTGTCATTTGATTGTTGTTTTATTTCACATAGGAGTGAGAATGATGTCACATCAAAGCTGCATAAACAATTTTGGGTAGTCCCTACAAAGCAGTGTAGGTTTGGGAATACTGCCCTGTTTTACTTTGTAAACACCTGGTTTTTCGCTATGTGCTGCCAGAAGACATGATATGTAACTTATTGAAATTATTGACCCGCACTGTTTTGTAGGGACTACCCAATTTTGAAGAAATTTATTTTTTACGAAGCCGTTAATAACCAGATGAAAGAAACAGACAAATATTATTGCTTCGAGCAGGGGCCCATTCGGCCGCCGAGCGAGGCGCAAAGCCTTCTTTTACGCGTTAGCAGAAACTGTCCCTGGAACCGCTGCACTTTCTGTCCCGTGTACAAAGGTACGCGCTTTTCAGTACGTCCGGTTGAGCATGTAAAAAAAGATATAGATTCGGTTTATAGATATATAGAAATTCTGAAGAACATGGCTGAAAAGTCAGACTATATCAGCCGTACCGATATTGTAAAAATCGCAAAAAAGACCGATCCTGATGAATTGAGGCCTGCTGTTGCGGCATTTAAATGGTTTTCCGAGGGCATGAAATCTGTATTTATTCAGGATGCAAACAGCCTTATAATAAAGCCCGCCGATTTGATAGATATTTTGAATCATCTTAAAATGCGTTTTCCCCGGATCGAAAGGATAACATCCTATGCGCGGTCCCATACTATTGCGAGGATAAAGGATGATGACCTTAAGGCTATGAAGCATGCAGGTTTAAACAGGATTCATATAGGTCTTGAGTCTGGTTCCGATCAAGTCCTTAAAATGGTTAAAAAGGGTGTCACAAAGAAAACGCATATAAAGGCAGGACTTAAAGTAAAGAAAGCCAGTATGGAGCTTTCAGAATATGTTATGCCCGGTCTTGGAGGAATAGATCTTTCAGATGTTCACGCAATAGAGACGGCCGATGCGTTAAACCGTATAAATCCTCATTTCATAAGGCTTCGTAGCCTTGCCATTCCAGACAGCATTCCGCTTTTTCAGGATTATATTGATGGATGTTTTAAAAAATGTACGGAAATTATGATGGTAAAAGAGATCCTGATGTTTATAGAAAATATAGACGGGCTGACAAGCGCTGTCAAAAGTGATCATATACTGAATCTTTTTGAAGATCTTGAAGGTACTCTGCCGCAGGACAAAGAGCACATGACAAATATCCCGAAAGATTTTCTGGCAATGCCGCCTGAAAAGCAATGCCTGTATCAGATTGGAAGAAGGCTTGGGATTTTTTCAGGCCTTGGCGATATGGAGAATTCAGGGTTGGCTGCAAAAGCTGAAGATGCATGCATTCAGATTGGAATTAATCCGGGGAATGTGGATCAAATAATAGATGAGATAATGAAGAGGTTTGTATAAATAACTGCCTGTTTCTCTTGACATTTTTTAATAAAGTCAATAACAATGGTCTTGTAAAAAGTCGAAATATTGATGGCAAAGTAAAAAGCTCCAAATTCAAGGCGCGCAAATCCTGAGGAGAGAGACGTACTTATTGCTACGTCACAATGACAAAGGATGCAGCGCAACGTGGAAGTTGGACTTTTTACGAAGCCATCATTAATTGAGAGGAACTTTGAATGGAAGAACCAAAGTTAAAAGAACTTGTCATAAACAGGGACTGGTGTAAGGGGTGTGGTATATGTGTGCATTTTTGTCCTAAAAAGGTGCTTGAGCTTGATGATAATGAGAAGGCTTTTGCAAAGCGGCCTGAGGATTGTATTTGCTGTAAACTATGTGAATTCAGATGCCCTGATCTGGCTATAGAAATAATTAGCAGTAGGGGCACGGCGCGCCGTGCCCCTACTAAAGGTTTATTATTATGAATGAGAATTTAAAATTTATTCAGGGAAACGAGGTGTGTGTGGAGGCTGCGCTTTATACAGGCCTTGATTTTTTTGCAGGTTATCCCATAACGCCTTCCACCGAGATTATGGAACATATGGCAAAAAGACTTCCTAAAATAGGAGGCAAGTTCCTTCAGATGGAAGATGAAATAGCGTCTTTGTGTGCAATTATCGGCGCATCACTTACTGGTCATAAAGTCATGACAGCTACAAGTGGCCCCGGATTTTCTCTTATGCAGGAGGCTCTTGGATATGCGATTGTGGCTGAAATTCCCTGCGTAATTGTAAATGTTCAGCGTGGCGGGTCTTCTACCGGTATTCCAACACATGTGGGTCAGGGGGATGTTATGCAGGCCAGGTGGGGAACCCATGGAGATCACGCAATAATTGTGATGACAGCCTCAAACCATCAGGATGTTTTTGCAATAACTGTGGATGCTTTTAATCTGGCCGAAACATACAGGACGCCGGTGATACTCCTGTTTGATGAAGTTGTCGGCCATATGCGTGAAAGAATTTTTATTCCGAAAAAAGGAGAGATTCCTTTGGTGGAAAGGCTTAGGGCATCTGTAAAAAGAGGGGTGGATTTTCATCCTTATCTTCCCAGAGAAGACGGGCGCCTTCCAATATCTGATTTTGGAGGGGTTAATCGTCACAATGTCACGGGCCTGGCTCACGATATGTGGGGTTTTCCGTCGGATAATCCTCAAGTTGTCCACGGTCTTATAAGGCATTTGGTAGATAAGATACAGAATAATACGCATAAGATTGCTAAATACAAGGAGTATTACCTGCAAGATGCCAGGACAATACTTATTTCTTATGGTTCTGCTGCCCGTTCTGCCCTTCATGTAGTAGAAAATCGGAGAAGCAGAGGTGAAAAGCTTGGTCTGCTGGAGCTTCAGACATTGTGGCCTTTTCCGTATTATCTTGTTCAGGAAAAATGTGCTGATGCCAAGTATGTGGTTGTTGTGGAAATGAACATGGGGCAGATTCTTCAGGCGGTGAAAGTCTCTGTTGACAGGCCGGAGAGGGTATTTTTGGCCAACCGCATAGATGGAGTTTTTATAACTCCTACAGATATTAGAAATATTCTGAGGCTTATTGAGGGAAAGGGCGTGTAATTATGGCGATAAGGGATTACATAAGAGAAAGATTTTTTCCTCATATCTGGTGTCCTGGTTGTGGACATGGGATGGTGCTTAACGGACTTCTCAGAGCCATAGAAAAAATCGGATTAGATAAAAACGAAATAGTCATGGTATCAGGTATTGGATGTTCAGCCCGTATTGCAGGATATGTTGATTTTCACACCATGCATACCATTCACGGTCGTGCCTTGGCTTTTGCGACCGGAATAAAAATGAGCCGCCCTGAATTAAAGCTAATAGTTCCCATGGGTGATGGAGATGCCCTGGCTATTGGAGGAAATCATTTTATACATGCCGCCCGTCGCAATATGGATATGACTGCAATTGTCATGAACAACCGTGTTTATGGAATGACAGGAGGCCAGTATTCTCCTTTATCCGGTTATGGGACGATGAGTACAACATCACCATATTCAAACATAGACCATGCTTTTGATGTTGTTGAGTTGTCCGTAGCTGCCGGAGCTTCTTTTGTGGGCAGAACAACCACATATCATGCTAAACAAATGGCGGATATTTTAGGCCAGGCTATAATTCATAAGGGTTTTTCAGTGGTGGAAATTATGTCCCAGTGTCCTACTTGTTTTGGAAGACAAAACAGGTTGGGAAGTGCAATTGATATGCTGGAGCATTTCAAAGAAAATACCACGCCCATTGGTTCAAAAGCCAAACAGAAAAATCCTGATCTGATAGAAAGAGGAATTTTTGTCCAGAAAAAGATGCCCGAATACTGTAGCGAATACGAGAAGATAATCGAAAGAGCTATGGTAACCGTTCACCACAGAGACCGCAGAGGACACAGAGAGTATAATTGATGCAAGTAATAAAAAACATCGGCCCTTGTTAAATAGCACCTAAATATTGTCTGAATGTTTTGGAAACTGATAATTAAAACAAAATTGTTTGCTCTGTGTACTCTGTGCGCTCTGTGGTGAAAGATTAGGACGAAAGGAAATTAAATATGGAAAGACACAGGCTGGTATTCTCAGGCTCGGGAGGGCAGGGCATTATAACTGCTGCTGTAATACTTGCCGAGGCTGCCGTTCTTTATGAAAATCTGATCGCCGTGCAGACTCAGTCTTATGGAGCGGAAGCAAGAGGAGGAGCGACCCGTTCAGATGTAATAATTTCTGATTCAGCAATATATTTTCCTAAAGTTAATCAACCCAATGTTCTTATCTGCCTGAGCCAGGAAGCCTATAACAAGTTTAGTCCCATAATACGACCCGGAGGTCTCCTTATTACAGATACGCGTTATGTTAAAACGCACAGGAAAGTTGATGCACGACAGAGAGAACTGCCCATGTACCAGACTGTAATGGAGAAGATAGGCAAGCCAATCGTGTTTAACATATGTATGTTGGGCGCCTTAATAGGTTTGACGGATTTTGTTAAATCCGGGTCAGTTAAAAAGGTGTTAAAAACTCGCATTCCTTCAGATTTCCTTGAGATAAACGAAAAAGCCCTTGATCTGGGGATGAAGCTGGGGAATGCTTATAAATAGGCAGCATGCGGGAAGAACTGAAGACTGGCCTGCTATGAGTACTCACCGCTCCAGAGGAGTTCCAGAACGTCCTGATATGGAAGAGCAAATGCGGTCTACAGTTGACCCCATTTGCTCTTTCTATTGTTCAGACACCGTATGGTTATTTTTTGAATCTTGAGATAAAAGCTCCCGGTCGTCCTTTGGTACGAATTTACAAGGAATTTTAGCCTGTCAAGGCGACCTCCGCTTACTCTGCGACAGGTTCAAAACGAGCCTGGAAGAATCGCAGACGCTTGGGCTCATAGACCATCTTTAGACCTTTTGTGTGTTCACGGGCATCGTAAACTGTTTTTACCGCCTCTGCGACCACATCCATGTGCGCCTGTGTGTAAACCCGACGAGGAATCGCCAAACGCGTCAACTCCAAAGCAGGGAAACGATGTTCACCTGTCTTGGGATCACGTCCGGCACTAACAATACCCCGTTCCATGCCACGAACCCCCGAATTCAGATAAAGCTGAGCCGCCAAGGTCTGAGCTGGAAATTGATCCTGAGGAATGTGAGGGTAGAATTTCCTGGCGTCCAGAAAGACAGCATGCCCGCCCACCGGCTTGACGATAGGTATTTTCCAGTTGAGAAGCAAATCTCCAAGATAAAGCACCTGCCCCACACGGGACCGTATTTGATCATCCTGTACGCCTTCGGCGATACCTATAGCCATAGCTTCCATGTCTCGCCCTGCAACACCCCCGTAAGTGTGAAGCCCCTCATAGATTACGACCATGTTGCGAAGCGAGTCAAAAAGCTCATTATCATTGACTGCCAGCCATCCGCCTATGTTGACTAAGTTGTCCTTCTTGGCGCTCATCCAGGCGCCGTCTGTGTAATTGCAAAATTCTTTCAGAATGGCGGCAATGGGCTTGTCTGCATATCCTTCCTCCCGCTGCTGAATAAAGAAGGCGTTTTCGACCATTCGCGTCGCATCCAGATAGATGCGAATTCTGAAGCGGTCGCACAGTTCTCGCAATGCCCGCACATTGGCCATACTCACCGGCTGACCGCCCGCCATATTCACAGTGCCCGCCAGGCTAATGTAGGCAATGTTTTCGGCCCCTTTCTGTTTGATCAAAAACTCTAATTTGCCCAGATCCACATTACCCTTGAAGGGATGCTCATTGCCGGGGTCATGAGCTTTGTCGATTATCACATCCACAAACGTGCCGCCAGCCAGTTCCTGGTGTATGCGAGTAGTGGTGAAGTACATGTTGCCAGGTACATATTGACCAGGCTTGATTAAAGTCTGGCTGAGCAGGTGCTCGGCGCCCCTGCCCTGATGAGTGGGCACCATATAGCGATAACCATAATAGGTACTTACCGCCTCCTCCAGATTGTAGAAGTTCCTGCTGCCGGCATAGGCCTCATCGCCCATCAGCATGCCGGCCCACTGACGGTCGCTCATAGCGTTGGTGCCGCTGTCCGTAAGCAGGTCAATATAGACATCCTCGGATCGTAATAGAAAGGTATTGTAGCCTGCTTCCTTTAAAGCTCGTGTCCGCTCTGCCTGGATAGTTAAGCGAATCGGCTCTACCATCTTGATTTTCCAGGGTTCTGCCCAGGAACGGCGGCCAGATTGCTGGCCCATGGTCTTTAATTTCGCGGTAGTCATATTGTTTCCCCTTAAAACAGTTCAACCCAAGCTGAATAATTTTAGGGAACGTATTCCCCTCACTGCTTCCAGCGCTATCACCTGCTCCACATCCTAAATCAAGCAATCTTCCTTTTTTTACATGTAAACGTCCATAAAAAGAAGCTAAGACTTTTGTCATATCAAAAAGTCCCCGGTTCTTTTCATAGGTTTCAGCAAACCCATCATAAATTTCTCGAACTGTGATATTCATAGTATGGTAAATTCAGGTTGCAAATGCACCATGTAATGCTTGGTAGTAGACTTCATGTGGTGTCTGGTAGTTAAGGCACTTTCTTGATCTATGATTAATCTTTTTAACAGCTATTGCAAGAATTTTGTCGGATATTTCCCTGACATTCATTCCTTTTGGAAAATATTGCCTGGTCACAATGCGATAGTTGTGATATTTTTCAGACCAGTCTCTTAAACAGCTTGAGGAAGATGGGTATATTCTTCCCCTTCAGCCAAAAAACCACTGCGCGCTTTCAAGAAAAGGAATGCTTTTTCTGGACAGCATAGCTCCAATGTTTATGATTGATGATTGAAGATTGTCGATTTGTGTCTCGCCTGGGCGGGATTCGCTCTGTCTTTTTGGGCTTGATTTTTGCGGGTTCTGCGGTTAAAACCTCGGCGGTTATATTAGGTTTAGTGATATCACTTGATTGAAATATCGTATGTATCTACTTGAAATATACTTTGAAAACGCCCGAAAAAACGGCGACGGCAGGTTCTGTTTCAAAAAGGATCGCCAAAAAATACGCAAATGGACGCAGCTTCCTGCGGGGAGGTCCAACCAGGAACTGTTGCAATTGATGGCTGTAGCCTGTGCGGGCGATATCTTCTTACGTGAACTTCCTTATGCTCTGGGGCGGTTGTGCAGGAATTCCGATGTCCCCTTGCAACTTGAATTCATCCTTTCGACTCACCACCTAATTAATAGCCTTTCGGACGCGCCACCACTTTTGGGCAGCGGCATCCGGATTGACGGGAAGGGGCAGGTCAAGAGATTGACGCAAAAGGATTGCCATTTGTTGCCGCCAGCTCTCCCGATTCGCAAACCCGCATTGGGTACGGGCAATTCACGCTGCTTTCTGCTTGCCTATGGCACAGAATTGAAGCATCACGACCAGACAGATGATTTCAATTTTACGGATCCCTTTTTTCGTGTAACCCGGTTTCATTCGCTATTCAACAAGGAAGCACTTGTCACAGATCCAGTGGCCTTTTTAACGCGACTTCATTACAAGGGGGTTCTGAAATCGCGCTTTCCGGCAAAATGGACCATGGGGCGTCTGAGCAAGTCGTTCAGGAAATACATCAGCATAGAGACAGGCTGCTGGATGGAGAGAAATTGTGATTTCAGAAAGGAGTGGTCGCAACTGCGATCCTGGCAGCGTCGAGCTGCACTGCCGATCCTTGATGTTGCCCGCCACATGATTGATGCCTTTCCAGGATCGGGAACACCGCTCAATATGCCCGGCCTGCTGTTATTGAACCGGCCTGACAGCTTTTGCACAAAAAAGGGCTTTTCTGACTGGATAAAGCTCATGGATCTTCTGCTGCCGGCAATGCAATTCGTGGTTACCTTGTCTGACAATGCCATTTTGAAATTTCCCAATAATGTACAAAAAAGGCATCTGACCATTCCCGTTGTCGCCAGGAAGCCCAAAGAAAAACGTCGAACTCGAATACCCCGCGGTGCCATTCTGCTCCTGGACGTGGACAGCCGCCTGCCGAATCTGGCGCTGATGAAACTCAGTCGCTATTTCAAGGAACAGGGCCGCCGCGTTATCCTGGCTCGAAAGGAGAGTTTTATCAAGAGAGCTGAAACGGTCTATGCTAGTTGTGTTTTCAACTCTCCAGCATCTCAAAGACGCATAAGTAAACTGCGAGACTATTATGGCGAATCCCTTATCCTTGGCGGTTCCGGAGTCGATATCCGGGAGCGTCTTCCCAGCGAGATTGAGAAACTTCCTGCCGATTACACCCTTTATCCCGAATTGAAGGACAGAGCTATCGGTTTCATAACCCGCGGGTGTCCCTTTGATTGTCCTTTCTGCATTGTTCCCGTCAAAGAAGGAAAGACACATCAAGTGAGCAATCTCGATACCTTGCTCGAGGATGGTCTCCGCAAGCTCATACTGCTTGATGACAATATCCTGTCCCATCCCAATGCAGGCAATTTCCTGGAAGAAATGGCGCAGCGCAACCTGCAGGTCAATTTTACCCAGACTCTTGATCTTCGCATGCTGGACAAGGAAAAGGCGCGAATCATCCGGCGAATTTACTGTTCTAATCTCAAGTTTACCAGACGCGTCTACCATTTCAGTCTCAATGACACTCGGAACCTGGACCTCGTCCGCCGCAAGTATCAGATACTTGGTTTTACTCCCGGGGATAATGTTGAATTTATCTGCATGTATGGATACAATACCAGTCTGGCCGAAGATGTGGAGCGTTTTCGTTTTCTCCATTCTCTGCCAGGAGCTTACGTGTTCGTCCAGGAATATCAACCAATTCCAGGCGGCCCGCCTGCTGACCTGACACACTTTTTTAATGATGATGCAGATGAGTATATCGACGAGCTTATCGGGATAGTGTTTAGGCAGAATATGAAGAGTATGGAGAAGTACTATCGGTGGTTGAGCAAACGCTATGTTCAAGCATTCGGGAAATTACATAACAAACTGGTCGA
>JAJSZT010000021.1 GCA_030272815.1 Deltaproteobacteria bacterium | reverse complement strand
TCCTATGGAATTGGTTGTTGTTACCCAGTGGGTGATCGCATACCGTGAAAGTCCCACCTGATTAAAGCTTAGCCAGCAGGTCAGTGGAGAAATTCACAGGCAAAACCGGTAACGGGAGTCTGAAACTGGATGGATCAAGGGTGCAGGCTTTGCTATTGAGGGCTCGGTTATCACATCTTGATTAGCACATTAGTGGAAGCAGGAGAACGTTCTTTACTTTTATAGTTTTGAAATAATCCGAGGATATAGATCTTGCATATGATTTTTACGAAGTGGACTACCTGCCGGAAAACGACCGTGACCCCTCTGTTTGTGGTGAAAAAAGAAAAATCAAATGCGGCAAAGCGCATTTTGATGAATTTGACGGTGTTGAATACAGACAGGTTGCGAAAGTTTCGGATCTGGATTAAGATATTTTTGTGTATGAGGGCGAAGCGGAATAGTGTTACAAGGTGCGCCTGATCGAGGAATAGTTCAATTGCCTTATGTTTGATGTAAAGGATGTTTAAAAATGCGCGAATATAAAATAAATTGCTCAAGACCTGGAGGTAAATCATGAGTGTGGAATGGCACTGGGTCGGTGCCCACTGGTGGAAGTTTGATTTTCATACCCATACGCCTAAATCCGACGAATATGGCAAGGGGCCGGATCAGGAAGCTCTGAAACAGCGCACACCAAAAAACTGGCTTCTTGATTATATGCGTGCGGGCGTTGACTGTGTTGCTGTGACAGATCACAACACGGGAGCATGGATAGACGAGTTGAAGGATGCATTAGAGGAATTGAAAAAGGAAAAGCACCCGGATTTTCGTATGCTCTATCTGTTTCCCGGCGTAGAAATTTCAGTAAACAGCGGAATCCATATTCTGGCTGTTTTGCCACTGGATAAGGGGACTGGAGATATTGATACGCTTCTTGGAGCTGTTGGTTTTAGCGGGAAAAAAGGAAAAACAAACCACGCCACGACAAAATCTCCCGTCGAGGTCATTATTGAGATCATCAATGCCGGCGGGCTTGCTATCCCTGCACACGTAGACCAGAAAAACGGTTTGTTCAAACTCGCAGGAATTACACTCCAGCAGGTGCTGGACTGCGAACAGATCATTGCTATGGAACTATGCGATCAATCAGCGCAAACACCACAACTTTACAAAGACAAGAAACTTGAATGGACTAAAATTCTTGGTTCCGACGCACATCACCCCACAGGGTCAAAGTCACCAGGCAGCCATTTTACCTGGGTCAAAATGGGAACGCCGAGCATGGAGGGACTTCGTTTGGCGCTTCTTGACGGGTCGCTGTCCATCAAGAGAAGCGATAGTTTTACGGGCGATCCCAATGAACATGGGCATCTGGTCATAGAAAGCGTGTCAGTGAATAACGCCAAATATATTGGAAGAGAAAACACCTTCGAATGCAAGTTCAATCCTTGGCTGAACACGATAATCGGCGGTAGAGGTACCGGCAAATCGACACTATTGGAGTTTTTGCGCCTCACACTTCGGCGCGATAAAGAACTCCCTGCCTCGCTTAAAGACGACTTCAATAAGTATCAACAGGATTACGAGTCCCGCCATGACGATGGGCTGCTCACAAAAAATGCTAAACTGGTTGCCGCATATCGCAAAGACAATGCTGAATTTCGAATTCAATGGAGTTTTGACGGCAGCGTGGAACCAATTTTGGAGGCAGGAGCAGACGGCGATTGGCAGGCTGTTCCAGGAGAGATTGCGCAGCGGTTTCCTGTGCGTATTTACAGCCAAAAGCAGATTTTCGAATTAGCCAAACGCCCCCAGGCGCTGTTGAGTATCGTCGATGACGCTCCCGAAGTGAGAATTCGGGAGTGGAAAGAAAAGTGGAGTGAACTGAAAACCAGATTTTTATCATTGCGCGCCCAGGGCAGGGAAATTGAGGCGAGCCTGAACGAAGAACCCAGACTCAAGGGTGAACTTGATGATATCATGCGCAAGATTGCTGTTTTTGAAAAAGCGGGGCATACCGATGTTCTTAAGTCGTATCAACGGCGGCAACGACAGCGACGAGCAGTGGAAAACTGGGAAGAAAGCTGGACAGATTCTGGAGAAAGGATACGTGAAATATCTGGGATGATCCTACCGGAAGATATAAATAAATCCGTATTTGATTTGGACCGGAACGCCAATGCAGCGTGCCTGACCGATATTCAGAATGTTCTGACAAAGTTTAACAGAGTTTGCGAACAGCTAAAGACCATTGCTTCGGATGTTGATCAGATTGCCGCAGACTGGAAACAGACAAAAGAAAAATCCCAATGGGCCAAAGCTATTGACGACGCTCTTTTAGAATACCAGCAACTTCGAGCTCAACTGGCAGACGCCGGCGCTGGAGATCCCAGTGAATACGGACGTCTGGTTCAACAAAGACAGTCTCTGGAGGAACGCTTGAAGACGTTTGATTCAAGAAGAAAGAATCTGAATAAGTTGCAAAAACAGGCGGATGAGTGTCTGGATAAGCTAAAATCCCTCCGCAAAGAACTCAAAGCTCGTCGCTCACGTTTCTTTAACTCTGTACTCAAAGATAACCCGTATGTATCAATAAATATCATTCCTTTCGGAAACAAGGAATCTGTGGAAAAAGAATTCCGGGTGATAATAAACCGGGTTCAGGGCGGGTTCGAAAGAGATATAGGCGGTGTGGACAGTGAAGAAGGCATTGTTGCAGAACTCTATCAGAACTATTCGTCTGAAACGGTTTCCGGTATTCAGGATTTTGAACGAAAATTGGAAGACTTTAAGACTCATATTCGAAATGTTCGAAAAGGCGACGAATCCTCTGTTCGCGACCATCGCTTCGCCGTGCATATTCAGGGTTTGCCGCCAGAGAATGTTGATAGACTCGAATACTGGTTTCCCGAAGACTCCCTGGAAGTCTTGTATAGCGTAAAGCAAGGTGGCGAATTCAAGCCGGTTCAGCAGGGCTCGCCCGGTCAGAAGACGGCAGCGCTGCTGGCATTCATCCTTTCTTACGGCGATGAACCGTTGATTCTCGATCAGCCGGAGGACGATTTGGATAACCATCTCATCTATGATCTGATCGTGACCCAACTTCGGGGAATCAAGCAAAAACGACAGGTCATCGTGGTTACCCATAATGCTAATATTGTTGTGAATGGCGATGCAGAAAACGTTGTGGCTCTTGATGTCCGTGCCGGCCAGACCCGTATTATATGTCAAGGAGGTCTTCAGAAAACGGAAGTCCGAAATGAAATATGCAGGGTGATGGAGGGAGGGAAAGAGGCATTCAACCTTCGTTATAAACGGATCGGTGAAGGAGGTAAGCATGTTTGACAGCCAGGAAGAATTGCTCGGTAAGATCCGGCTTGGAGAGGATAGTATTCTTGAGCTTAAGGCGGTCAGTTTCCGTGGAAACAAGATTACCGGGCCGAAGCGTGATGATCTTGCGGATGAACTGACGGCATTTGGCAACTCCTTCGACGGGGTGCTTTTGTTAGGGGTTGATGATAAGATCAGGGAAGTAGAAGGTATTCCTTTGGATAAACTGGATGTCGTTGAAACATTCGTGCGTGAGATCTGTAGTGATTCGATTGATCCCCCACTCAATGTAAGGATTGTTCGCATGATGTTGCCGGATTCACAAGGGATCGAGCGGGCAATTATAAAAATGGATATACCGCGCAGCCTTTTTGTTCACAAAAGTCCCCGTGGGTATTTCCATCGTTTGGGCAGCTCGAAACGTGAAATGAAACCGGATTATCTTGCTCGTCTGTTTCAACAACGTAGTCAGGCCCGACTGATTCGATTTGAGGAACAGTCGGTTCCTCAATCAAGCATGAATGATCTGTCCGAAGATTTCTGGCGGAAATTCACAACCCGGTCCAGGGAACCTTCAGAAGTCGTTTTGTTAAAACGAAACCTGTTGTCGAAAGAGGAAAGCGGTGTTGTTCGTGGATCTGTAGCCGGCATACTGTTTTGCTGTGAACATCCGGAGCGTTTCCTGCCCAATGCTTTTATCGAAGCTGTGCGCTATCGAGGCACAAGGCAAGACTCCAATTACCAAACTGATGCCCAAAGAATTCGAGGGCCTCTGGATCAACAGATCAAACAGGCAATGGCATTTTTGAAGAAAAATCAGACGGTAAAAGCAACAAAGGAACCACATCGTGTTGAAATGCCTCAATTCAGCGAAAAAGCTGTTTTTGAAGCTGTTGTAAATGCCGTGGCCCATCGCGACTACTCTGTGTCAGGGTCCAAAATCCGATTCTTCATGTTTGATGACCGGCTGGAAATCTATTCACCAGGAGCACTACCGAATACTGTTACCGTTGAAAGCATAGCCTTACGTCAGGCTACCCGGAACGAACTTGTCACAAGCTTGCTTGCCGAGAGCCCCGTAGCAGAAACGATTGGCGATGTGGGGCGAAGCTTTTATATGGAAAAGCGCGGAGATGGCGTCCCGATAATCCTGAACGAAAGCACAAAACTTTCCGGCAAAACGCCGGTTTATCAGCTCATCGACGAATCCGAACTATTACTGACGATTTATGCCGCTAAAAATGCGTAAAAATATTTTTATGTCTAAAAACCTTGATTCCGGTAATCGACAGGATTCACAAACGCTTTGGACTCCGTGTCAAAGCTTGAATTGTGAATTAATGTTTGACAATTAAGCTACTGTCATTTAGCAAAATCAGGGGACTTGCGGGGGGACTTGCGTGACGTCCAGAAAGCGCCGGTTAAAACCGGCATGAAGTGGGAGGTGAGGCTTTAGAGCCAAGTCCTCTACGGAGTAGGAAGTAGCGATTCGCTCCGGCCCCGAGCTATGCCTCGATGACCAGTGATGGCGTGGGGAAGCGTTAGCAGGGGTGTGCATAGGCACAGTATTGAGCTCCGAAATCACCGTTCGGGAGTGCCGACCTTGTTGGACGATGGGGAAGGCAATATGAGTGAATGCGCTAAGCGAGTGCTCATTCGGCTCCCCGGAGGGTGAAGTACAGCGGGACGCCCATGATTTTATGCGCTTCTCATTTTATTTTTGGTCTTTTGCGGAGATCGCAGACATATATTTTCTCTGGTTTATTAAATTCTTTTCTTCGGTCATATCATCAAAACTGAACCACAAACCAGCTATCTGCCCCAGTCCGGAAAGGGCTTGGTGTCGAAGGGTTCGAGGCCGTTCTTGATTAGCACATTAGTGAAAGATGTCCCAAGAGATACAGTTCTCAGTTCCAATCTTCAGGAGCTTTCCGGAAACGACAACCCTCCACCGGCTTGGTCGGAACAGGCTGGTTCCGTGTATGTGACCTTCCTGCCTCAAGTTACCCCGCAAGTACCCGATAAACCCAAAAGCCGTCTGCAGAAATACCGGGACTCAGAGGGGGCGTAGTTGACAAGCTTGAATAATCAGGGATTTCCGGGATACCTATGATTTTATGCGTTTCTTTTCAATTGGCTGGATCGCCGTAGTCAAAACAAGAAAACCATGTGATTCCAACTCTATTCAAAACCATATATCTTCCAGCAATAAGTGCTATTCAGAAAAATATCCCCCATATAATAGAAATGCCAACTATAATTGATGCGATGAAATTCCTTTATCCGATGAATAATTACGCACGGAATATATTTTTTATAAAATTGATGTTCACTATTTACATTTGTTCATTATTAGTGTACAGTACAAAAAAATGAACAGACATTAAGGCAATGAAAACACAAAAAAACATAAATAATCCGGCTGTAAAGGAACGTGAGATCCTTAATGCGGCAAAGCTGGCATTTGAGGAAGCAACAGGATTTTGTATTACAATTCTGGAGGTTGAACCCGCAGAAAAAATACATCCTGATGCTGTATTGCAGATCGATGCGCCTGATGTTGAGCCCAAGAAGTTTCGTGCTGAAATAAAAGGATTTATCACAAAAGCCACAATTGGGCATGTTGTCGAACGGATACGCCGTTTTGGAAAGCCTGGGATACTGGTTACCCGGCATGTGACACCTCCAATGGCCGAGAAACTGAAAGAGCTTAACATTGCATTTATTGATACTGCGGGAAATGCATATATCAATGAACTGCCATTTTTTGTTTACATTATCGGCCAAAAAAAGAAAAAAATTCCTGCCACTGAAACAATTGTTCGCGCATTTCGGCCCACAGGACTTAAGGTTGTATTTGCTTTGCTTTGCCTGCCTGAACTTGTGAAAGCTCCATATCGTGATATCGCAAGAGCAGCCAATGTCGCGCTCGGAACTGTCGGCTGGGTAATGTATGATTTGAGAAAGCTAAATTTTTTGGTGGACAGAGGAAAGCATGGCCGGAAACTGATCAATACTGATAAGCTGCTTGATACATGGATTCACGCATATGCAAGAGAACTTAGGCCCAAATTATATATAGGGCATTATAACACAACCAGAAAAGAGTGGTGGGAAAAAATTAACTTGGGAAAAAACCAGTTTTTTCTCGGAGGTGAGCCGGCAGCAGCCCGTTTAACAGATTACTTGAAACCTGAGACAATAACAATATATGGCCCTGAGGAAATCAATAAATTCCTGATAGTGAATCATCTAAAAAAAGATCCACAAGGGAAAATAGAAATATTTCAAAAGTTCTGGAATTTTGATTATCCATGGAATTACAAAACACTCGTGCCTCCGCTATTAATATATGCAGACCTTATCGCAACAGCAGATGACAGGAATATTGAAACCGCAAGGATTATTTATGACCAGTACATCGATAGACTTATCGAAAAATACTGACCCGCTGATTGTTGACTGTCTTAAAGCTATAAAGAATGTAGCAAAGAAGATGGATATCGATTTTTTTGTCGTGGGTGCTGTTGTGCGCGATTTGATTCTTGGTCAGCTATATGGTTTGTCCACAGGTCTTAAAACCATGGATATCGATATTGCTTTCATAGTAACAGACTGGAAACACTATCAAAAAATAAAAGACAGCCTTTTATCAACCGGTAATTTTTACTCAGACAAAAAACCAGTATACCGGTTAAAATTTAAAGGCAGTTATCCTGTAGATATAATTCCCTTTGGATCAGTGGAAACATCAGAAGGAATAATTCGCTGGCCTCCTGAACACTCTATTGAAATGAATGTAATGGGTTTTTTAGATGCATGGAAGGGCGCAATCAATGTGCATTTGGCAGACGGACTTGATGTCCGGTTTGTTTCACTTGCAGGAATGGCTGTTCTAAAACTTTTTGCATGGAATGATAGACATAATGAATTTCCCACAAAGGATGCTGTTGATATTGCCACCCTTTTGAAATATTATTCGCAGGCAGAAAATGAGGAAAGATTATTTAATTCGCATTCTGATTTAATGGAAACAGAGGATTTTGATTTTGAATATGCAGGTGCAAGATTGATAGGCCGTGATATGGCCGAAATGATGAGTTCAAAAACAAAAAAAGCTGTTTTAGAAATTTTGACGAACAATACTGATCCAGATAAAAATGACAGCCTTATAATTAAAGTAGCAGAATATCTGCCTGATAAGAATTATGAAAAAGCCTTAAAATTTTTACAAAATCTTAAAACAGGTATTTTAGACAAGAAAAGAATCTAATTATTAGCTCAGTGGATATTGTTCAAAAATTAAAAGTTGGAGACATCTATCGACGTTAAAGGCTTAATATGAAACTCGAGGAAAGTATAAAACGCTTGCAAGAAACCATCCGCTATCTTTCTGTTGAGATAGGCCCACGAAGTTACAATGACCACGAAAAGCTTTACCAGGTCGCAGAATATATATCCCGCCGCTTTAAAGAATATGGCTGTCATGTTAATGAGCAATCTTTTGTGTTCCGAAGAAATACTTATCGAAATATTATTGGTAGCATACCTGGATCAAACAAAAAGGAAGAGATAGTTGTACTGGGAGCTCATTACGATACAGTTGCCGGTAGTCCTGGAGCAGATGACAATGCAAGTGCAGTTGCCGGTCTTTTGGAAATCGCAAGACTTGTCTCAAAATCAAGGGTGGCCTCAGCAATTCAGTTTGTTGCTTTTGCTCTTGAGGAACCACCGGTATATAGAACGAAAAATATGGGTAGTTACCACTATGCGCAAATGCTAAAGAAGAATCGTCAAAAAATTCTTGGCATGATCTGTCTTGAGATGATCGGGTATTTTGTGGATAGCCCTGGCAGCCAGGAATTTCCGCTTCCTTTCATGAAGCGAAAATTTTCGACCAAAGGTAATTTTATAGCAGCAGTTGGAAACCTCAGGTCAAGAAAATTCACGGAAAAGGTCAAGAAAGGTTTCAAAGAGGGAACAGACATTCCGATTTTTTCGTATAATGCTTTACCTATAGTTATAGGAATTGACTTTTCAGACCACTGGTCATTTTATAAGTTTGGTTATCGTGCTGTAATGATAACTGATACCGCTTTTTATCGAAATCCTTACTACCACACAGAAAGTGATACGTATGACACACTTGATTATGAAAGAATGGCAAAAGTGGTTCATGGAGTAAAAGCGGCTGTCGAACGACTTACAAAGTGAATTCACCCAACTACGGTGGGAGTTGAGTGATGTTGGCTGGATCTTTAGGAGGCAAAACAAAAAGGGCATTCCCTCATAATTCGATGGAATGCCCTTTTTTTAACTCAGAAATATTGGTCTAAACCGTGGTGACATTTGCTGCAGCGGGACCTTTTTGACCCTGCTCAATGTCAAAGGTAACTCGGTCGCCTTCTTCAAGAGACTTAAAACCACTTGCATTGATTGCTGAATGATGAACAAATACATCCGGACCATCTTCCTGCTCAATGAAGCCAAACCCTTTACCGCTATTAAACCATTTTACAATTCCATTAGCCATAATTAACACCCTCCTTTTCAGTAATTCTCATAGTCCCAGACTTCAGGGCGCCACTTTGACAAATGGTACTTTCCTTTAGAACGAAACCGGCCCGCCAATTAAGAACAGGCCTTTATTGATTAAAGAAATAATAACACCTTTTAGACGGAAAGCAAGGTTTATTATTGATATTTTTTTAATAAAGGATTTTTTTAGTACGCCGCACAAATAAATCCCGAAGATTGACACAGAGATTGCGAAAAAGGGCCGTTTCCAGCCGGAAACTATTTGGCTTGAGCCCAATTCTCTCCTACCGCCATATTAACCTTCAGCGGCACCTTCAGATTCCAGACACCCTCCATTATATCTTTAACAAGACTTCTGACTGTATCCAGTTCATCAGGAGGCACTTCAAAAACTATCTCATCATGTACGGAAAGCAGCATTGCAGATTTAAGCCTTTTTTCTGTAAATGCAGAGTCCACAGTTATCATGGCTATCTTTATCAGATCTGCCGCCGTTCCCTGGATAGGAGTATTTATTGCGGTTCTTTCGGCAAACTCACGCAAGTTTTTATTTGAGCTGTTAATATCCGGCAGAAGACGAATACGGCCAAGCAAAGTGCTTGTCTTCTTTGAAATCCGGACCTGTTTTATTGTTTCATCTATAAATTGCTTTACGCCGCTGTATCTTGTAAAGTAATTATGTATATAGGTTTTTGCCATTTTCTGGCTTATGCCCAGCTCTTTGGAAAGACCGTAGGGACTCATTCCATAAATAATGCCGAAGTTTATAACCTTGGCCTGCTGCCTTAATTCGGAATTAATTAAAGATGGAAAAACCTGAAAAACCTCTGTTGCAGTCCGGGTATGTATATCTTCATCTTCTTTAAAAGCCTTGATAAGTATTTTATCATCTGAATAATGGGCAAGTATGCGGAGTTCTATCTGAGAATAATCTGCAGCAAGCAGATACCATCCTTTTTTTGGGATAAAAGCTTTTCTTATCTCTCTTCCCTCATCGGTTCGGACCGGAATATTCTGGAGATTCGGTTCAGAGCTGCTAAGGCGGCCTGTAGCAGTAACCGTCTGATTGTACGAAGTATGGATGCGTCCTGTTTCCGGATTTGCAAGATCTATCAAAGCATCAGCATATGTTGACTTAAGTTTTGCAAGAGTCCGGTGCCTTAATATTAAAGCAGGAAGTTCGTGCTGCTCTGCAAGAACTTCAAGAACATCTACATCAGTTGAATAGCCTGTCTTCTTTTTTGTCTTCTTTTGCACCGGCAATTTTAGTTTTTCAAAAAGTATTTTGCCCAGTTGCTGTGAAGATCTGATGTTAAATTCTTCCCCTGCGATTGAATATATACTGCTTTCAAGCTGATCAAGCTGATGTTCAAATGATTTTGAAAGAACCATCAGCTTTTCTCTATCAACATTAATTCCCGTCATTTCCATTTTCATAAGGACCTGCACAAGGGGCATTTCTACTTTTTCAAAAAGTTCTTCAAGCCCCAGGTCTTTCAGCATGGGCATAAGTACATTGTAAGCCATAAGCGTAATATCAGCATCCTCGCAGGCATACGGCACAGCCTTTTCAAGGGAAACCTTTGAGAAACAGGAAGCATTTTTACCTTTACCTGCTACTTCCTTGTACGAAATCGTCTTGTGATCGAGAAAATCAAGAGCAATCTGGTCAAGATTGTGAGCGCGTTTCGAAGGGTTAATAAGGTAAGATGCCAGCATGGTATCAAATTTTACTCCGGAAAGATTTATTCCATGACGTAAAAGGACAATCCAGTCATATTTTATGTTCTGGCCTATTTTTTTTAGTTTATGATTTTCAAGTACCAGCTTAAGCATCTTCAAAACTTCATCCCGCTTAAGCTGTTTTGGCGCGTTTTTATATTCATGAGCGCACGGAATATAAAATGCCTCGTCAGCCTTTACTGAAAAAGACAAACCCACAAGCTCTGCCGCCATTGGATCTTTAGAGGTAGTTTCAGTATCAAGGGCAAATAAACCTGAAGCCTCTAAAATTGCAACCAGATCGGAAAGCTCATTAATACTCAATACTGCCTTGTATTTCTTTTTTGATAAATCCGCCTGTTTTATAACAGACTGCTGCAACTGCCTGAATTCCAGTTTTTTAAAGAGTTCGGAGAGAACGGCGCTGTCAGGAGCTTTATATTTAAAGTCTTCAGGTGTAAATGACAAGGATACGCTGTCGTTTATTTTAACAAGTTCTCTGCTTAATAATGCCTGTTCTTTATAGCGGACAAGATTTTCACGTTGCTTTTTTTTCTTTATTGTATCTACCTGCTCATATAAATGCTCCATGCTTCCAAACGTCTTTATCAATGCAAGCGAAGTCTTTGGACCCATCCCGGGTACGCCGGGAATATTATCGGCAGAATCACCGGAAAGCCCCATAACATCAACCATCTGGCCAGGTTCAAGTCCATATGTATCTTTAATAAAATCACTATCAATTGTCTTTTCCTTCATTGGGTCCCAGATAATAGACTTATCTGTAACAAGCTGCATGAAATCTTTATCGCCTGTAACCATAATTACAGAAAATCCTGCTTCCTCCGCCTTGCGCGCAAGTGTGCCTATAAGATCGTCGGCTTCGTAGCCAGACATTTCAACAACCGGTATGTTGAACCCTTTTGTTATATCCTTTATATATGGAATTTGAATCGATAAATCTTCCGGCATGGGAGGACGGTTGGCTTTATAGGCGTCAAACATTTCATGTCTAAAAGTAGGGCCTTTTACGTCAAAAAACATTCCTGCGTATTCTGGATTACGATCTTCTATGAGCTTTAAAAGCATTTTTGTAAAACCCAAAACAGCATTTGTGGGAAGGCCCTTTGAATTGGAAAGTCCCCTGATTGCATGATAAGCACGGTAGATATATGCACTGCCGTCTATCAGGTATATTGTTTTGTCTTTATACATAATCGTTTAATTGACATATTTTTATCTCTGCATTAATGTTTACTAACATCTCAATAAATCAGGGTATTGACTCATTGAGAAGACACAAATTTTATTCATAATTACCTACTATAATTAACAACATAAAACAACAGGAGATTAATATTGAAATCAGGCAAAATAATTACTGAAGACAGTGAAATAAAACATATTCTGGCAGGTTCAAAAAACATAGCGGTTTTAGGTTTGAGCCCTAAACCGCAAAGAGACTCTCATATTGTTGCCAAATATCTTAAAGATCAAGGTTACAAAATTATTCCAGTTCGGCCCAAGCAAAAGGAGATACTTGGAGAAAAAGCATATTCATCAATAGAAGATATTAAGGAGCCTGTAGATATTGTTAATGTATTTAGAAACCCCTCTCAGATAATGCCGCATGCACATGAAGCTATCCGAATCAAGCCAAAAGTTTTCTGGATGCAGCTTAATATAGAAAATCATGAAGCGGCAGAATTACTGACAAAAGCAGGTATAGATGTCGTGATGAACCATTGCATAAGTGTAGAACATGACAGGCTCTTCAACTAAATTGAAATACCGGGAAAGACGGCTCCGATCAAAGCCTACAAACTGCCATTGCTGCGGCAATAAAGCCCCCTTTTTCTGGACATGCAGGTGCGGCTTTGCAATTTGTCAGGACTGCATGTATGAAAATGTCTGGGGAATGTCATGTAATGGAATAACCTGGCAGTGCCCTGACTGCGGCGGACAGAACAATTTCGGGAATCAATAACGGTTCACGGTTACTCAATAACTATGTTCTTTGCCGGGGAATTTACCCGCCTGCACTTCTTCAACATATTGTTTTATCCCATTTTTAGCTTCATCAACAATTCTGGCGTATTGCTTAACAAATTTCGGGATATGTCTTTCATTTAATCCAAGGAGATCGTGAAGAACAAGGATCTGTCCGTCACAATGCGGGCCTGCACCAATCCCAATGGTCGGAATTGTCAGGGCTTTTGTTATCTTTTCAGAAATTTCAGATGGAATTCCTTCTAAAACAACAGAGAATGCTCCTGCTGCTTCTATTTCAAGAGCATCCGACATCAGCCGTTCTTCATCATGCTGAACCTTGTAGCCTCCCATTTGATGAACAGACTGAGGGGTAAGGCCGATATGAGCCATTACTGGAATCCCTACCTCTGATATTGCTTTAATTATCTCACTGACCGCTGCGCCTCCTTCAAGTTTAACCGCTGCTGCTCCAGCTTCTTTAAGAAACCTTCCTGCATTGGCAATTGCATGCTCCTTGCCTGGCTGGTAAGACATAAAAGGCATATCGCCTATAATCATCGCGTTCCGGACGGCTTTGGATACAATACGGGTATGATAAACCATCTCATCCATTGTAACAGGCAGTGTGCTTAATTCTCCCTGAACCACCATTCCCAATGAATCTCCTACAAGTATCAGGTGCACTCCAGACTCATCAACCATCCTGGCAAATGGAAAGTCATAGGCTGTAAGGGCAACAATCTTTTCGCCCTTTTCCTTCATTCTATACAAAGTTTTGATTGTAACCTGTGATTGCATGGTATTATCCTCTTAACCTATTATTTTTACAGAATTTTTATAAATTTAAACATATCATGTCAAGGAAAACATTAGTATTGACTTAATAGAGTATATTAAGATATAAAAATAAGTTTATAAATTAGTAGCCGTTCACGGCTTGAAACTTGAAATTGGAAATTGGGAAGAACAGTACAAAAGCATGAAGACCAAATTTCTAATTTCGACGTTCCGTGAACGCTTACCAATTATTATACCATACTCCTTTTTTTCTCGTTCCCATGCTCCGGCGTGGGAATGCATACCATATGGGTTCCCACGCCGGAGCATGGGAACCAGGCAAACCCTGAACTGTGAACCTGACAACCTGAGTAGTTACTATAATGATTCAATTAATTAGAGGATTTAAAGATATTCTTCCAGGAGAAGTTGAGATCTGGCAAAATATAGAAAAAACCGCCCGCTCACTTTTTGAGGATTTTGGATTTAAGGAAATCCGGCTGCCGATTCTGGAACGTACTGAGCTTTTTGCAAGGAGCATTGGAGAGGATACCGATATTGTAGAAAAAGAAATGTATACCTTCCCGGACAAAAAGGGAGATCTTATTACACTGCGGCCGGAAGCTACAGCATCTGTTGTTCGTTCATATATTCAGCATAAAATGTATGCAAAGGATCCTGTGCAGAAATTTTATAGCATCGGGCCGATGTTTCGCAGAGAAAGACCCCAAAAAGGAAGGTATAGGCAATTCTATCAGATTAATGCCGAAGTGTTTGGTATAGATTCGCCATTTATTGATGCGCAGCTTATTTTTCTGGCTGTGAAACTTTTTTCCATGCTTGAAGTAACGGACGCAAAACCCCACATAAATTCATTGGGTTGCCCCAAATGCCGTTTAAATTTTAAGGAATCTCTTTCTATTTTTCTTTCATCTGTAACAGAAAAATTATGCCGGGATTGTCTTAGAAGAAGCAAAAAAAATCCTCTAAGGGTGCTTGACTGCAAAAGTTCTTCATGCCGTGAGGCCATAATTGATGCTCCTGCTATAATAGATTATTTATGTCCTGAATGCAGCCAACACTTTGAGACAGTTAAATATGCGCTTGAAAAATTTAAAATTCCATTTGTGATCGACAAACACCTGGTAAGAGGTCTTGACTATTATACCCGCACTACTTTTGAAATTCAGACAGGTTTATTAGGTGCCCAGAATGCTGTTGCCGGTGGCGGACGTTATGATGGTCTGGTAAAGGCTTTAGGAGGACCTGACCAGCCCGCAACCGGCTTTGCAATAGGCCTTGACAGGCTGGCAGAAATAACAGGTCTTAGGAATAAAGACCTTTTACAAAAGCCTGATATTTATATAGCTGCGCTTGGCGAAAAAAGCAGACCTTTAGCTTTTGAATGGAGCTGCAATTTTGGTCTTGAAGGAATTCGGCCTGAAATGGATTTGAGCAATAGAAGCCTGAAAAGCCAGATGAAACGTGCAGACAGGCTTAAAGCCTCGTATGTGCTTATTGTAGGAGACAATGAACTTGAAGAAGGATCAGTTATTCTCCGGAATATGACAACTAAAAAACAGATTTCAATCCCTATAGAAAGTTTAGTAGAAAAAGTGAAAGCAGAAATTAGATTATAAATAAAAATTCACCACGGAACGACACGGAGTTTCACTGAAAATTGTAAACAATGAGTAAGTGTAACTACCCAGGTTCACGGTTAGAGAGCGATGAAAATTGAACGGAAGATCAGAAAGAAGCCCAATTGATCAATTATTTCAAAACAATTCGCTTGAGAGCGGGTCTATTGATAATTCAGTGTAATTCCGTAAAAATCCGTGGTGAACTATTACGATTATAAAATTTGAAAGGAGTAAATGCATTGTCGGATGATATGCTTGGAGAAATGAGGAGAACACACAACTGCTGTGAGCTTGATGCAGCCTCAGTGGGCAGGGAAGTTGTGCTTATGGGATGGGTTCAGCGCCGAAGGGACCACGGAGGGGTCATATTTATTGACTTACGAGACAGGGAAGGCATAACCCAGGTTGTCTTTAATCCCAAGAAAGATAAAAAGGTTCACGAAAAGGCTCATGCGATCAGGAGTGAATATGTAATTGGTGTGCGTGGAATTGTTGATCCAAGGCCTGAAGGAATGACCAATCCGAACCTGAAAACCGGAGAGATAGAAATTACGGTCGTTGAACTTAAAATTTTAAATGCAGCTAAAACGCCTGCTTTTTTAATCGAAGATAAAATTGATGTGTCGGAAACAGTACGGCTCAAATATCGCCATATTGATCTCAGACGTCCACAAATGCAAAAAAATATAATTAAGCGTCACAAGGCTGCCGCATCAGTTAGGAACTATCTTGACAAGCTCGGATTTCTTGAAATTGAAACACCTGTATTAACGCGCAGCACCCCTGAAGGCGCAAGAGACTATCTTGTCCCCAGCAGAGTTAATCCCGGCCGGTTTTATGCTCTGCCTCAATCACCCCAGCTTTTTAAACAACTTTTGATGATCTCAGGGCTTGACCGCTATTATCAGATAGTTCGCTGCTTCAGAGACGAAGACCTGAGGGCGGACCGCCAGCCGGAATTTACACAAATAGATATGGAGATGTCATTTGTCGGCGAAAACGATATCATGGATATAACTGAAGGCATGATGAAAGAAATTTTTAATGATGTTCTTGGGATAGAGATCAAGCCTCCCTTTTTACGTCTTTCATACAAAGATTCGGTCAGCCGCTTCGGCCTTGACAGACCGGATATTCGCTTTGACCTTGAACTTAAAGATGTATCGGATATCGTTGAAAAATCCGGGTTCAAGGTTTTCTCCAGTGTTGTTAAAAAAGGCGGAATAGTCAAAGCACTGAATGCAAAAGGCTGCTCATATTTTTCACGGAAAGAAATCGATGATCTTGCTGAATTTGTTGCAGTATACAGGGCAAAAGGCCTTGCCTGGATAAAAGTCAAGGAAGATACATGGCAGTCTCCCATAGCAAAATTTTTTACAGAAGAAGAAAAAGAAGCTTTGGCCAAGCGCCTAAAAATGGAACCTGGCGATCTTGTTTTTTTTGTTGCTGATCAACCAAAGGTTACAAATGAAGCTCTGGGGTATCTTAGAAACCATCTCGGGAAAAGGCTGGGCATGATAGACGAAAATGAATTCAGTTTTGTATGGGTTACTGATTTCCCTTTGCTTGAATACGATGAAACAGAAAAAAGGCTTCAGGCATTGCATCATCCTTTTACAGCTCCACTTGAAGAAGATTTAAAACTTTTGAAAGACGACCCCCTTGCCGTAAAATCCAGGGCTTATGATCTTGTTTTAAACGGTTCAGAAATTGGTGGCGGGAGCATACGTATCCATAAAAAGGATCAACAGGAAAAGGTGTTTGAAGCGTTGAGTATTGATAGGGAAACTTATGAGGAAAAATTCGGATTTCTGATTTCAGCACTTGAGTCAGGAGCTCCCCCCCACGGAGGCATTGCATTCGGCTTTGACAGGCTGGTTATGATTCTCTGCGGACAGTCTTCCATACGTGATGTTATTGCATTTCCAAAAACCCAGAAGGCCGCATGCCTTCTCACAAATGCACCTGCGGAAACGAGCAAGGCTCAAATCGACGAGCTTTCTCTAAAATTAGTTAGTTAAAAGGAGATTTTGCAATTTCCTAAAGAAAGACAAATATTTTACTTGACTTCAATCAAATTTTTAGTAGATAAATATGTTTTATATTAAAATTATCCCCAGTAGCTCAGTTGGCAGAGCGAGTGGCTGTTAACCACTAAGTCCGCGGTTCGAGTCCGTGCTGGGGAGCCAAAAAATATAGGCCCAGCTATATGTTGGGCCTTTCTTATTTGAAAGTATCTGAAATTGACAATGCCATATTACATGCGATAACTTCTTAAATCGACTCATTTGTTACTCCTTATTCTTGAATTGGTGGCACGACTCAAGATAAGGTTGTAACATCTGAGTTGCTTCACAGGCAAAGCCTTTAATACCAAATGCCCACAGGATCATGGTTGCCAAAGTTTTAATGTAATGTTTATGTAGTAAATTTATGCAACTCAAACAATAAGGGCTCGGTAAAAAATAACTTGGTAGAATTTGCGCCCAAATTTGCCGTAGATTTCATCGATCTGATTGAGCAAAACCGCAGGAATAGCGGGCTATTTCGAGGACTTTTGCGAATGAAAATCAATTAAAGATATGGTGAAGTTGGGATGCAAAAATGCCAAGTTATTTTTTACCGAGCCCTGACTATGGAGGATTTGATGAAAAAAACATTGGTTATAATTGTACTTTTTTGTGGACTATTTTTTACCTTAGAACAAGTTTCATGGGCAAACAGCTCTCATAGAATTGGCGTTGGTGCACACTACTGGGTAACCGTCGATGATATCGATGAGGATAATATTGATGAAGACGGACTGGCAATTATCGCTTCATACCAATATCTCCTCACCGAATACTTAAAGATTGAAGTAGACGCTGAATATTTGGAGGAGGGCTACGCAGGATCCGATAAATCTGTTCTTTCGCCACAGGCTTATATCTTAATAGGCAAAGGACTATATGCTGGCGCTGGCATCGGTATTAACTATTCGGACGGAGAATTTGCCGATGAACCCCTTTATGTCTTACGTGCCGGTATTGATTTTGAAATCCTTCCATTGATTTTTCTTGATATCAATGCCAACTATCGTTTCGAGAAATGGGACTTTGATGAAATCGAAGACGATATAGACGGAGATACTATAACTGTTGGTGCAATATTGCGCCTTCAATTCTAACCCGAATTTCTCATAAACAATGCTTAATCAATTGTATTATTGTAACTACTAAGGTTGGTTAGGCTGAAGACTGAAGACTTTTAGGGAAAAGACTCCCAGAAGCCAATATTTTCTTAAAGCGGCCGGAAATTTTGTCCTAAACATAGAGAATAACGCTCAGGAATCATTTGTTTCCTTCAGCCTATAGCCTTCAGTCTAAACACCTGAGTAGTTACATTAATTTTATGTGAGTGTGAGCATTTGTGGTGCCGGTTAACATCTTATAATTTCACATAAAAGGAAATGCAAGACAACATTTTGAGTTTTCAGAAGGAAAATCTTGACAGCTATGAGCTGCCTTGTTATTAAAACAAATTTTTAATTCTTTCATTTATTTTTTTAAATTCATTCCTTGCTCTGAATTATTATTATTTCAGGGCTTAGGGCTCACGCAAAAATAAATTAGCAGAGTTTGCGCTCAGATTTAGGACTCGGTCAAAAATAAGTTGGTAGAATTTGCGCCCAAATTTGCCGTAGATTTCATTGATCTGATTGAGCAAAACCGCAGGAATAGCGGGCTATTTCGAGGATTTTTGCGAATGAAAATCAATTAAAGATATGGTGAAGTTGGGATGCAAAAATGCCAAGTTATTTTTGACCGAGCCCTTAGGTTAGATTTGGTCGATACGATTGAGCAAAACCACAGGAATAGTAAGCTATTTTGAAGATTTTGCGAATGAATATCGGGCAAAAATGGCCTGAAGCTGAAATGCAAGAATGTTAAGTTATTTTTGCGTGAGCCCTTAATATCCAAAAGGAGGTTTAATGCGAAGGTACGAAACATTTATAATTATTGATCCTGATCTTTCAGATGAAGAACAGAGTCCTATTTTCGAAAAAGTAAAAGACTTAATCCAACAAGAGGAATGCCTTCTGGTAATGCTCGATGAATGGGGGGACAGAAGGCTTGCATATGAAATCAAGAAAAAATCTCGTGGGTATTATGTTCGTTTAGACTATTGCGGAACAGGAAAACTCGTTGATGAAATGGAACGTTTTTTCCGAATTGATGACCGGGTCATGAAGTATATGACAGTCTTACTTGACAAATATGCTGATATAGAACTTATTAAAGAAGAGATGGCCAAAGCTGAAGTTAAAGAAACCGAGCCCGATCAAAATGAATCCGATATCGAACAGGACGCCCCTGATATCAATGATTCTGAAACGGCTGAGGATGAAACAACAAAAACAACGGAAAGTGAATAAATAGGAGAAAAAATGGCTGTTCCTTCAAATTCAAAAAGAAATTCAAGAACTCCTGGTAAAAAAAGAATATATCATCGCCGAAAAATATGCCGTTTCTGCGCAGATACAAGTCTTGCAATAAATTATAAGGAACCTAAAACACTTAAATATTTTATTACTGAACGAGGCAAAATTATCCCAAGACGTATATCTGGAACATGCGCTAAACATCAACGCGCTCTGACACATGCCATAAAGCGAGCCCGAACAATTGCACTTCTGCCTTACGTGGGAACTATTGACTATATTTAATGTTATATAACATTGAGTCCTTTGAAAAATGTTCAATTTTGTTCAAGTTCAAGGAAGGCGAAAATTTTAAATGCAGGAATACATTGAGTATTTCGAGGCTTAAAATTTGAGACTGACGCCGAAATTGGGCAAAAGGGGGTGTTTTGTAAAGGTCTCACTTGTCTGTCCCCGAGGAGAAGAAGATAGTGTCTCAAACTGTTCAAGGGAATATATCAAAGGATATAATAAGTGGCATAGCAATAATAAGTCTTATATTTACAGCTTCAACATATCTGCCGATCATAGGGTTTTTCTTTTCTTTGTTTATCCCTCTGCCAATTCTCTTTTATCGCTCAAAACTCGGGAGAACAACAGGAATTATAGTCTATATCTTATCAATCATAATGATGATTGTAATGACTGGCAGTATATCATTAGATATATTTTTCTTTGCTGAATTGCTGCTGCTGGGTTTTGTCCTTAGTGAACTAATTGAGATGCGTTTGTCGATTGAAAAGACAATTAGCTATGCATGCACCTCCGTTCTAATAACGGGAATTGTTATCTTGTTCTTTTACAGCAATTTATCAAACACTGGAATTTACACCTTGGCATCTGAATATATATCACGAAATCTCAAGCTGACTATGGTGATGTATGAGAGTATGGGGGTTCCAGAAGAGAGCATACACGTTATCTCGAATTCAATGGAAAAAATCCACTATGTACTTATACGAATTATTCCTGCTATGCTTATATCTTTAACCTTATTTGTGTCATGGACCAGTCTGTTAATCGCAAAGCCCTTGCTTAAAGCTAAAAATATTTTTTTTCCTGATTTTGACTCTCTTAAATTATGGAAAGCGCCGGAATTCATGGTTTGGATTTTTATAGGATGCGGCGTGATGCTTATTTTGCCGGAAAATTCTTTTAAAATTTTAGGATTAAACGGTCTGATTATTCTTATGACAATATATTTTTTCCAAGGCATAGCAATTGTGTCCTTTTATTTTGAAAAAAAAAACGTTCCCCGTATATTCAGGATTTTCCTATACTGCATCCTTGCTTTGCAACAGTTGGTTCTGCTTTCTGTTATAGGGCTTGGCTTCTTTGATATGTGGATTAATTTCAGGAAATTAGGTATAAAAAAAGAAAGTTAAAACTAAATTATACACTAAAATATATAGACTTTCAGATAATTAATTTCACAAGGCCAGAAGGAGGAAGGCGTATTAGTTATACGTCGACGACTGATAACACAGTGAAATTATATATCTGAAAGTCTATAGCTATAAAGTTGTTTATGGAGGTTATAATGAAAGTAATTTTGAAAGAAACTATAGAATCACTAGGCATAATCGGCAGTGAAGTTAATGTTGCCAAAGGTTACGCCCGCAATTATCTTTTGCCTCAGAATAAGGCTGTACCGGATACACCTCAAAATCGCAGAATACTGAAACAGGAAAAGGTTAAATTTGAACTTCAGATAGCTAAAGAAAAAAGCCTTGCTGAAGAAATGGCCAATAAACTTGAAGGAGTTGTTTGCAAGATAGTTGCAAAGGTTAGTGAAAAAGATCGCCTGTATGGCTCGATTTCTGTGAAGAATATTATTGATGCACTTTCAAGCCAGAATATAGAAGTTGAAAAAAGAATGGTTCTGCTTAGTGAGCCCATAAAAAAAATAGGCACATTCAAAGTTCCTATACGAGTTTACAAAGCAGTTGAGCCTGAAATAACTGTTGAAATAGTCCCGGAATAAAGTTATTATATTTAAATGACAGACAGGCAGTTTCAAAACAAACAAGACCCATCTCTTTATAAAATTCCCCCTCAAAGTATTGAAGCCGAAGAATCTTTACTCAGCGGAATCCTTATAGATAACAATACATTACTTGATGTTATCGATATTATTTCACCGGAGGATTTCTATAGATCCGCCCATCAAAAGATCTTTTCCGGTATTGTTGAACTCTTTTCAAAGAATGAACCTGTTGACCTTGTAACTCTTACCAACGCTCTCAAAGAAAGGGGGAATTTAGAAGAGATTGGAGGGGCAACATATTTAGCCACGCTTGTTGATACCGTTCCGCTTGCTGTAAATGCAAAACATTATGCTAAAATTGTTCATGACAAAGCGACATTAAGACGCCTTATAGAAAGAGCAAATGATATTGCCAAAGAATGCTTTGAGGACAGGGGTAATGTTGACGAAATAATAGACTTTGCTGAAAGTTCAATTTTTGAAATTTCAAAAAATAAGCATAAACAATCATTTTATCGTATAAGCGAAATAATCGATGGCAATATTGAAACCCTTGAAGAGAGACAGGGCAATAAGGCCTTGGTAACCGGCGTTCCAACAGGGTTTACCCGTCTTGATAATCTTATATCGGGTCTGCAGAAATCAGAGCTTATAATTCTTGCCGCACGCCCGAGTATGGGAAAAACAGCCCTGGCCCTTAATATTGCCAGGAACGCCGCAGTTGATGCAAATGTACCTATAGCCATGTTTTCCCTTGAAATGTCAAAAGAACAATTGTCAATGCGTCTGCTCTGTTCTGAAGCGAGAATTGATTCATCTCGTTTAAGAGGGGGGTTTTTCAGCATGGAAGACTGGCGCAAACTGACAGATGCCGCAGGGGTGCTGTCTGATACTTCTATTTTTATTGACGATACTCCGGATATATCAGCTATGGAAATACGAGCAAAGGCCCGTAGATTAAAAATGGAAAAAGATATAGGCCTTGTCATTATTGATTACCTCCAGCTTATGAAAGGCCGTATGTCTGCTGAACGTCGAGATCTTGAAATCTCCGAAATATCAAGATCTCTAAAAGCTTTGGCCAAAGAACTTGACGTTCCGGTAATGGCTTTATCTCAGCTTAACAGAATGCTTGAGCAACGAAATGACAAGCAGCCAAGACTCTCAGACCTGAGAGAATCTGGAGCCCTTGAACAGGATGCGGATGTAGTAGCTTTTATATACAGAGACGAAATATACAACAACGATGACAACAATCCCAAAAAAGGTACGGCTGATATTCTGATTAGAAAGAATAGAAACGGCCCTACAGGAGAGGCAACATTGACCTTTTTAGATAGCTATACGCGTTTTGAAAATCTTGCATTTGAAAAATAGAAAGTAACAATTCACTAACCCAGAACCCTGAACCTTTGAACAGCTACAACCATTTTAATATAGTATGAAACGGCTTTTCGGAAATACATCCGGCTTAAAGGCAAATCAAATCCGAAGCCTTGAAAATCTCTACCGACGCCGTATCCCCGATAACTTCCTCATCACACCCAAACTTGCGGCTGATATCAGCAGGCTTTCCCATGAAATGCGCCGCCAGATAGGTCTTCTTGTCAATCGGCGAGGCAGGATAGCCTTCGTAATTGTAGGGAGCCACCATAGAATAGTCATACCTGATACAAGTGAATACAGGGCTGCTCCTGGTCGTCTGAAGGGCCTGAGGTGTATACACACTCATCTAAAAAAAGAATCTTTAACAAACGATGATTTCAACGACTTAGTCTTTTTAAGACTGGATGTTATGGCTGCAATTACAATAACTAAAGATGGTCTTCCATATCAAGTTCATGCAAGCCATATTCTTCCGACCAGTAAAGATGGAAAGCCTTATCAGATGTTGGGACCGCTTAATCTCAATCAGCTTGATATTGGATGTGTTGAACTTATACAGGCTCTTGAATCTGAACTCAGCCATGCAGGATCCTTATATAAAGCGAATCAAGACAAAGAAAGAGCCCTTCTCGTAAGTGTGACAACTGCTCCCAGGCGTAAAGCAATGGACTCTTTAGAAGAGCTGAAAGAACTTGCCGGCTCAAGTGGTATTGAAGTAGCCGGCACCGTGCTTCAACAACGCAAAAGGGCTGATTCAAGATTTCTCCTTGGTCCCGGCAAACTCCAGGAACTCACTATACAAACACTTCAGAAGGGAGCGACACTTTTAATCTTCGATCAGGAATTGAACCCGTCGCAAATTCGCTCCATTACAGATAATATAGATTTAAAGATCATAGACAGGACGCAGCTTATTCTGGATATTTTTGCTCAACGAGCTCAAACAAAAGAAGGAAAAATTCAGGTTGAGCTTGCTCAACTTAAATATCTGCTTCCAAGACTTATTACAAAAAATACCGCCATGTCACGTTTGACCGGAGGTATTGGTGGCCGTGGTCCTGGCGAGACCAAGCTGGAAATAAACAGAAGGCGTGTACGCGACAATATAGCACGGCTTGAGAGGGCTTTATTAAATATAAAAAAACAGCGTAAGCATCAAAAGGCAAAGCGCAGCAAAAAAGGATTGCCTGTTATTTCGATTATAGGCTACACCAATTCCGGAAAATCAACCCTATTAAACACACTTACAAAAAGCAATGTTCTAGCTGAAAGCCGGCTTTTTGCTACCTTAGATCCTTCCAGCAGGCGTCTTAAATTTCCCAAGGATACTGAAGTCATAATTACAGACACGGTAGGATTCATTAAAGATCTGCCAAAAGAGCTTGTGGTTGCTTTTCGCTCAACTCTTGAAGAACTTGAAAGTGCCGACCTCCTGCTACATGTAATAGATATAAGCGGTCCGCGTTTTAAAGATCAGATCAAATCCGTCGAAAGAATACTATCAGACTTAAATCTGCACAATATCCCATTAATTCGTGTTCTGAACAAACAGGATCTCGTTGACAGGGAAACTATTAACAGGCTCGGCATTGACCTTGATGGAACCCCAATATCGGCTATTAACAAATCAACTTTGATGCCGCTTATTGAAAAAATGGAAAATGCAATACAGCATCTTAGAAAATTTTATTAGGTTGACTTCTAAAGAAAAATAATTGTATTTTATTCAGCTTATGGATCTGGAACTTGTAAAAAGAGTCGGTATCGCTGCTGCTTATAAAGGCGGAATAATTCTTCGATCCTGTCTTGGCAAGTTATCCAGTATTAACAAAAAAGGTGATATTGATCTTGTTACAGAAGCTGACATTGGATCAGAAAAAGTAATAATTGAGACAATATTAAATGCATTTCCAGATCATTCCATACTAGCCGAAGAAAGCGGTTTTAATAAAGGCAAAGCTGATTACGAGTGGATTGTTGATCCTCTCGACGGAACAACAAACTTTGCTCATCAACTCAGTATGTTTTCCATATCCATAGCTTTTGCCTTGCAAGGAAATATAGTTCTCGGCATTGTCTTTAATCCGGCAACAGAAGAACTTTTTACCGCTGTAAAGGGAAAAGGAGCTGAATTAAATTGCAGACCAATAAAAGTTTCAGGCTCAAAATCGGTTTCAGAAAGCCTGCTTGTAACTGGTTTCCCTTATGATTTTAAAAACATTATTGACTCCTTAATGATCCGCTTTTCTAATTGCCTAAAAGCATCCCAGGGTGTTAGAAGGTTAGGATCTGCGGCGCTTGATCTTTGTTTTGTAGCTTGCGGACGATTCGATGCCTTCTGGGAACAAAATCTGAAATCCTGGGATACATCTGCAGGCGTGCTGATTGCAAGTGAAGCAGGGGCTGTTATAACGGATTTTTCAAACAAGCTGTTTACGATCGACAAAAAGGAAATTCTGGCTAGTAACGGAAAAATTCATGATGAGATGCTTAACTTACTGAAGCTAAGAGACCTTTGAAAATTGAGCTTTTTGCAAAGGTCTCGCTAAAGGACAGCGTATGAAAAAAAAACTAACTAATAATAAGTCTTTTGATAATTACTTGGGATGTTTTGGCAATTTCGATCTCAATGATACTATATGTAAAAACTATTGTTCGCTAAGATTGCGTTGCTCTATAGAATGTGATCAAAATACCAGACTGGAAATATTGAACGACATTGTATCTTCAGATGTTCTATCAATAAAGATGCAATAGGATTGAAAAACTAATAAAATATTAAGGAAAAATTTTACCGGGATTTAATACACCGTTCGGATCAAAAATTTTTTTTATTTTTTTCATAAGGCCGAGCTCCACAGCCCCTATCTCTTTTTGAATATAAGGCGACTTGGTTATACCGACACCATGTTCGCCTGAAATAGTTCCGCCCAGTTCGAGTGTATATCCAAATAAAGCTTCAACTGCGGCTTCTGCCTTTTTAAGCTCTTCTTTATTCTTTTTATCAAGCATTATATTAAAATGAATATTTCCGTCGCCGGCATGGCCGAAACTCACCATAGCAAGTCCGGTTTTTTTTCTTAATTCATCTATTTTTTTTACCATATCAGGTATTTTGTTTCTGGGAACTACAATATCCTCATTAATCTTATCCCGGCCATATCTAAACAAAGCCGGCGAGATCGCCTTTCGAGCTTTCCAGAGTTTAGCGGCATCCTCTTTAGTCCTGGCTTTTTCCACATTCGCAGCCCCCTGAGAAATACAAAGTTCTTTTATCTGATTTATTGCAATTTCAACCTCTTTCTCTTTTCCATCGACATCAATTAAAAGCAATGCCTCAGAATTAACAGGCAGTCCCATATTAAGATACTCTTCAACACATCTAATTGAAGCATTATCCATATATTCTATGGTCCGCGGTATTATGCCGTATCGAATGATCGCTGAAACCGCCTTTGCAGCGGTTTCCATATTATTAAAAACAGCGGTCATAGTACTGACTGCCTCGGGAAGTGGTAAAAGCCTGAGAGTCATACGCGTAATTACGCCTAGCGTCCCTTCTGATCCAATAAAAAGCCGGGTCAGGTCATAACCTACTACCCCCTTGGTTGTACTTACTCCAGTATTTATAATTTCTCCAGTTGGAAGAACCGCTTCTATCCCAAGCACGTAATCACGGGTAACCCCATATTTAACTGCACGTGGGCCTCCTGCGCATTCTGCCAGGTTGCCGCCCAAGGTACAAAATTCAGAACTCGAGGGATCCGGGGGATAAAAAAGATTTTCCTTTTCAACAGCTTTATGAAAACGGCCTGTAACAACACCCGGCTCAACACTGGCAATAAGATTTTCCTTATCTATTTTTAGAATACGGTTAAAACGGGTCATGGCAAGGATAATCCCCCCCTTTACGGCAAGAGATCCTCCTGTCATCCCGGAACCGGCCCCTCTTGGGATAACAAAAAAACTATCTTTATTGGCGAGCTTTAGAATAGCAGAAATTTCCAGGGCATTTTGCGGGAACAGGACTGCGTCAGGCAGATAAGTCTGCGCAGTTGCATCATAAGCATAGCATACAAGGTCCTCCTTAGCTCTGCTGAAATTGGACTTGCCTGCTATATCTTTAAGCTTTTTGAAAGTTTTATCACTAATTGCCATTGAAAGTTAGCCAGGTTGAGACCTTTGCAAAAGGAGGTCAGAATTTACCGGATTCAAGTTTCTTGCTAAGAATTTCCACCTGTCTCTGCAGAGTTCCTTTTTCTTTTAACCCTCGTTCAACGATACCAATGGAATGAAGGGCTGTAGCATGATATCTGTTGAAACTTTTACCAATTGTCTGAAGAGGTGAATCCGTATATCTCCTTGAAAGATAAATTGCTATTTGTCTTGGACGAACAAAGTTTTGTTTTCGGGAACTCGAAATAATATCTTTTATGGCAATATTGAAATGCTTGCAAACAAGTTTCTTGATAACATCTATTGTAATATTTTTACGTTGCCTGACTATATTCCGGGTTACACTTTCCGCAAGATCAAGGTCGATCGGCACTCCAAGAATTGATGACTTGGCTGTAACTCCTATAAGTCCGCTCTCAAGCTGCCTGACATCCGCTGTAAGTTCACTGGCTAAATACTCGATTACTTCCTCAGGTAAATTATGCCCATTATTTTTCGATTTTTTCTGTAATATTTTGATTCTTGTCCTGAAACCAGGAGGGCCAATATTTGAAATAAGACCGTATGAAAACCGCGATATCAACTTTTCATTAAGTTTAGGAATGTCAGAAGGGAGGTAACAACTTGAAAAAATTATTTTCTTATCTGCTTCAAAAAGGTAATCAAGAATTAAAGCCAGCTCGATCTGTGTACGCTCCTTCCCACTTAAAGAATGCACATCTTCAAGAAGCAATACATCACATTCATTCCTGTATTTTTTTTTGAATTCATCAATTGAACCATTCCTGAAAGCATTAACCATTTCATTGGTAAAATCTTCAGCGGTTATATAAGATACATGTTCTGTCGGATATTGAGATATTATATGGTGACCTATAGCCTGAGAAAGATGGCTTTTCCCCATTCCGATCTTTGATAATAAAAATAAGGAATTTTGCTGCGAATTCTTTTTTGAAGCAAGGTCAAGTGCCGCTAAATAAGCAAAGTCATTATTGTTGCCGACAACAAACTGATCAAAAGTAAAATCTTTTCTTAATAGGCGGCCATTATATGGACGCACATTAACCCCAGGCAAAGGTAGCTGGATACTATTATCCTTTTCAAAACCTGAGTTCCCTTTTTTAAACTTTTTACAGGAAACCTCGAGACCAAGATTGTATGCTTTACCGGAAGTTCTTTTTATTTCTGTTTTTATAATTGAACCATAGTGGTCAAGAATACGTTTTTTTGAAAAAGTATTTGTACATGAGAGCACAATACAGTTTTCCTTGCATTCTATAAAGTCCACGGGTTCAATCCACATTCTGTAGCTATGTCCAGGAATTTGTTTTTTAATTGATAATTTTACTTGTTCCCATATTTGTTTCATAGAGCTTTATAATCCATATTCCAAAAAATATAAGGTTAATGATATTAAAAATAGAAGAAATAACTTTGCAAACTATAAAAAATCAAACTGTTTGGAAGAAGTATTATTGGTTAGAAAGGGTTTCAATGGCTCTTTTGATAAATATAACTTATATAAAATATTCAAGCGGAAATTTAAAAAAAGATTTTGAAACATATAGAAGAATCTGTTTGAAAATTTAAAAGTTTCTGGTAAAAACCCGCGTGAAAATTTAATGGCTTGATTAAGCTATCTGGAACTTTCTGTCAAACCTGAAGAATAATGTTTTACACTTGTTTGTTAAAAAGTTATTAACAATTTATAGGCATCTGTTTTTATTAATCTATATTTAATCATACAGGCAACTGCTTCTAAATACAAACATTTTTGCAATGAGATTTTTCTTCAACTATTTTATGCAGATCCATCATTATCAGCATAATTCTTTACAATAATATCCTATTCAAAAAGCTTGCTAATGCTTCCATTATCTTTAATTTTCAAAAAAAATCGCTTGTGTCTCTGTTGAATAAAATATCTTAAAAATCATCATATAGTTAAATGCAATTTAATTAATTTGTTTGAAAATAATATGTGTTTTGTAATATATTAAAAATTTGCCGGCTTTACGGCAACAGCTTCAACTAATATACTTAAGGTCATATAAATGCATAATTATCGCCCCGTTATTGGAATTACCATGGGAGATCCTGTTGGTATCGGCCCTGAGATTATACTCAAGGCTCTCTCATCCCCTTTAATTTATAAAATCTGCAAACCGCTTGTAATAGGAGATTTAGGGGTGCTGGAACTTGCAAAAAAAAGCATATCAAGCACTCTTAAAATAAAAGATGTTAAAACCCCTGTTTCGGGCGCATATAAATACGGACGGATTGATGTTTTAAGCTTATTCAAACTTAATAAGGATAAAATATCCTGGGGTAAACCCACAGTTCAAACAGGAACTGCAATGATAAAATACATAACAACCGCGACAGATTTGGCAATCAGTGGAAGTATCGGCGCTATTGTTACATGCCCTATAAATAAGGCAGCCATGCAGAAGGCAGGCAGCAAGTTCAGCGGTCACACGGAACTCCTTGCAGAGCGCACTAAAACTGATAATTTTGCAATGATGCTGGCCGGCAGAAAACTCCGCGTGGTTCTTGTAACCATTCACATTCCCTTAAAAAATGTTTCAGCCGAACTTTCAAAAGAACGAATTGTTAAAACCATACAAATTACATGGCACGCTCTTCATTATAGTTTTGGTTTCAAAAAACCCCGAATTGCTGTAGCAGGCTTAAATCCTCATGCAGGGGAAGAAAGAATGTTTGGAGATGAGGAAGAAACAATTATTTTGCCGGCAATAGATTCAGCGAGCAAGAAAGGGTTTGATGTTTCCGGCCCCTTCCCTCCTGACACCGTATTTTATCACGCTGCAAACGGACGTTATGATGCTGTTGTCTGCATGTATCATGACCAGGGGCTTATCCCATTTAAGCTGTTGCACTTTACCGATGGAGTTAATACAACTCTCGGGCTGCCGATAATTAGAACTTCTGTTGACCATGGGACTGCTTATGATATCGCAGGAACCGGAAAAGCAGATCCCGGCAGCCTTGTAGCAGCAATAAATATGGCGGCTGAACATGCGGCGTATAAAAATAGCGGTAACGGTTAACGATTACCGGTTAAAATGCTTCAGTCGTTGCATAGTTCATTGAAAAAACTGTGAACTGTAAACCGACAACTGTAAACGGTTGCAAATATTCTAACTATGAAATCCGAAAAAATAAAAATACATGGCGCCAGACAGCATAATCTGAAAAATATAGACGTCGAACTGCCCAGAAATAAATTAGTTATTATAACGGGTTTGTCGGGGTCGGGTAAATCAACACTTGCTTTTGACACTCTTTATGCAGAAGGTCAACGCAGGTATGTTGAATCTCTTTCTACTTATGCACGTCAGTTTTTAGAACGTATGGACAAACCGGATGTTGACATGATTGAGGGCCTCTCGCCCGCCATTGCAATTGAACAAAAAACAGCCAGCCATAACCCCAGATCAACCGTTGGCACAGTTACTGAAATTTATGATTATCTCCGTCTTCTATTTGCCAGGACAGGTACGCCTCACTGTTATAAATGCGGGAAGCCCATTACTTCGCAAACGCTTGACCAGACCGTGGATAAAGTCATGTCAATGCCTGAAGGGGCCAAAATCACTATTTTATCGCCTCTTGTTGCCGACCAGAAAGGAACTCATGAAAAACTCTTAAAACGTCTTAAAAGAGATGGTTTCGCTCGCATACGTATCAACGGCAAAACATTTGAAATAGAGAATATTGATAAGCTTGATAAAAACAAGAAGCACACTATCGATGTTGTTGTCGATCGCCTGGTTGTTAAAGAAAATATTAAAAACAGGCTTGCAGATTCTTTAGAGCTGGCCGTATCTCAGTCAGACGGCATAGCTATGGTTGATGTTTCAGGTAAAAAGCCTGTTATCTTCAACGAAAAATCAGCATGCATAACTTGCGGTATAAGCTATCCTGAATTTACACCTGCCAGTTTTTCCTTTAATTCTCCGCAAGGCGCATGCCCGAAATGTGATGGCCTTGGCTCAACAAATGTATTTGACCCTGACCAAATAATTCCGAATCCCGAACTATCTTTAAGAGAAGGCGCAGTTATTTTGTGGGCTAACAGAAATTCAGTTCATTTTTTTGAATTTTTAGATTCTTTGACCATGCATTATGGCGTTGATATCTATACACCCTATAAGGATCTGCCGGATAATTTTAAAAAAGTTCTTCTTTACGGATCAGGAAATGAACAAATATCATTTTATTTTGAACGGAACAATCGCCGTTTTAACTACAAAAAACCATTTGAAGGCATAATACCAAAATTGGAAAGGCGTTACCTGGAGACGGATTCTTTTCAGGCAAGAGAGGAAATTAAGCACTATATGAGTTTCCGTCCCTGCCCGGAATGCCAGGGGACAAAACTAAATAAAGGAAGCAGAGCTGTAAAAGTCGGCGGGCTTACCATATCTGAGATAACAGCTTTTACTGTAACAAAAGCATATAGTTTTTTAAAAAATCTTGAACTTTCCGGCAAAAAAAAGATCATTGCTAAAAGAATTCTAAAAGAACTTATTGAAAGACTTGGCTTTCTTGACAATGTTGGCCTGTCATATCTTACTCTTGCCAGATCGGCCTACACTCTTTCAGGCGGAGAAAGCCAGAGAATACGTCTTGCAACGCAGATCGGATCGAAATTAACGGGAGTTCTGTATGTTCTGGATGAGCCCAGCATTGGCCTTCATCAAAGGGATAATCAACGTCTTATCGGAACACTTCTGCAAATGCGCAATTATGGAAATACTATTCTCGTTGTAGAGCACGATGAAGAGACAATACTGTCTTCTGATTATGTAATAGACATGGGACCAGGGGCCGGTATTAACGGCGGGCAGGTAGTATTTTCAGGCACACCCAAAGAACTTCTAAAGGATAAAAATTCATTGACCGGCCAGTATCTTTCCCGGCGTAAAAAAATTGAGGTGCCGGCAAAAAGGCGCAAAGTTCAGGGAAAAGAAATAGTAATCAAAGGAGCCTCTGAAAACAATCTCAAGAATATTGATGTGAGATTTCCCCTTGGCTGTTTCATCTGTATAACAGGTGTATCCGGCTCCGGAAAATCCACCCTTGTCCTTGAGACACTTTACCGCTCCCTTGCCCAGCGAATATATCACAGCAGGATACCGTCAGGAAAGCTCAAAGATGTAGTTGGACTTAAACAAATCGATAAAGTGGTTAATATTGATCAGTCTCCAATTGGGAGAACGCCCCGTTCCAATCCCGGGACTTATACAGGTGTATTTACTTTTATAAGAGAACTTTTTTCAAGAACGGTCGAAGCAAGAATGCGTGGGTACAAACCGGGCCGTTTCAGCTTCAATGTTAAGGGCGGAAGATGCGAGGCATGTAATGGCGATGGCATAATAAAGATAGAAATGCATTTCCTGCCGGACGTTTATGTTGCATGCGATGTGTGTCATGGAAAAAGATACAACCGCGAAACTCTCGAAGTTAAGTACAAGGGCAAAAATATAGCGGATGTTCTCGATATGACTGTAAATCAGTCTGTCAAGTTTTTTGAGAATATAACCAACATACGATCAAAACTGCAAACACTTGTTGACGTCGGCATAGGTTACATCCATCTCGGCCAGCCGGCTACAACTCTATCGGGAGGAGAAGCCCAGCGTGTCAAGCTGTCACGCGAACTCAGCAAAAAAGGTACCGGAAGAACAATATATATACTTGACGAGCCTACAACCGGCCTTCATATCGATGATATACAGAAACTTCTTAATGTGCTTAACAGACTTGTGGATGCAGGCAATACAGTTATTGTAATTGAACACAACATGGAGGTTATCAAATCAGCCGACTACATAATAGATCTTGGCCCTGAGGGCGGCGATGAAGGCGGAAATATTATTGGATGCGGAACTCCGGAAGAAATAGCAGAGATTAACGAGTCTTATACCGGACAATTTCTAAAAAAATTCTTATCATAACCCCTACTCCCCGATCCCTGGCCCCTGGCCCCTGGCCCCTGCACTTATCCCTTTTTCTTTTCAAACGTCTTCATAAAGTCAGTCAAAGCCTCAACTGCCTCGATAGTCGTGGCATTGTATATAGATGCCCTGCAACCTCCGACCGACCGATGCCCCTTAAGACCACCCATACCATTTTCAAAGGCTTCCTGAACAAACAGCTTTTCCAGATCTTCGTTCGGAAGGCGAAAAGTTACATTCATAAGTGAACGGCTATCGGTCTCTGCAGTGCCTTCATAAAAGGCGCTTGAATCAATAACACCGTATAATAACTCAGCCTTTTTACGGTTTATTTTCTCCATGTTTTCGAGTCCGCCGATATCTTCTTCCAGCCATTTCATCACAAGCTGAATAGTATAAACAGCAAAACACGGAGGGGTATTATACATTGAATTTTTGGAAGAGTAAATTGTATAGTCCAGCATGGAAGGCAGATTTTCCTGCACCAGTTCCAGCATATCATCATGAATTATCACCATGCAAACCCCTGCAGGACCGATATTTTTTTGTGCTCCCGCATATATCAGACTGAATTTGTTCATATCCAAAGATCTGCTCATTATATCAGAAGACATATCAACTATTAGCGGAACGCCGCCGGTATCGGGAAAAGATGCCCACTGGGTTCCCTTTATTGTGTTGTTTGATGTAATATGAACATAAACGCTGTCGCTGCTGAACTGGATATTGCGGGGTATATATGTAAAATCTCTGTCTTCAGAAGATGCCACGATATTTACTTTTTTATCCAGTATCACAGCTTCCTTTATCGCTTTAGTTGACCATGTGCCTGTATTAACATAATCTGCGGCATTCTTTTTACTAAGAAAATTCATGGGAATCATGCAAAACTGCATACTGGCTCCTCCCTGTATGAAAAGCACATGAAATTTTTCATCCAGTTTTAAGAGGCGCTCTATTCTTTCTACTGCATCATTAATTATGTCATCAAACCATTGCGATCTGTGGCTGATCTCGGTAACAGACATTCCAGATCCGTTGTAATTTAAAAACGAATCCCTTATCTCCTCAAGAACACTTAGGGGAAGGGCTGCCGGTCCTGCATTAAAATTATAGATTCTGTTTTCCATAATGTTTTTCTCCAATCAAATATTTGTAATTATTCACCGCAAAGCCGCAAAGAACGCAGAGAACGCAGAGAGAATTTTAATTTTCTGTTTACCGTTGAGAGGACGGTAAACAGAAAACCTCAGAAGCTTCATTTGATGGCATTATAGAAAGCTATAATATGACGCTGCCCCAATTATCTGAATATCCTGGTTGATCAAAGTGAGCGTAATCTGCCCGAAGGGCTTAGGTTTATTTCTTTTCGCCCTTTCAGCGAAAATAAATAAGATGAAACCCTCTGCGTGCTCTGTGCCTCTAATGAGCGGAGCGAGTGGGCGGTAATATAATACCTTCTGAATAGATACGAATATTTTATTCTTTATTCTATCATTTATTGAAAAAATTTATTTGTACAGATAGAGGAAAATATGTCAATCAGTATTTTACATTTCAGGAATTTCAAAGGTAAAGTTTCGAGTATTGACAAACAGTTGGCTTATATTTTAAATTGACCTGTTTTCAACAACGCCAAAATCAAAACAAGGTAACTTTTATGAAAATTTACACATACCCTTCTAAATCGGCTGAAACAAGGGTTGCATCTATTATAAATCGAGGGCTTGGTTTTAAGAAAAAAGATTATCTTAAAGTTTCGCAGATACTTGAAGATGTCAGAAAGAACGGCGACAACGCCCTTATTAAATACGCAAATCAGTTTGACTCCCCAGGCCTTTCAATAAAATCGATCAGAGTAACATCCGATGAAATTGAAGCTGCTGCGAAGAAAGTCAAAAAAACATTTATGCGCTCTTTAAACAGAGCAATAGCTCATATCGAATCATTTCATAAACACCAATTATGCAATTCATGGATAAACACAGATCGCCCAGGTGCTTTTCTGGGACAAATAGTAAACCCGGTTGATTCGGCTGGAGTTTACGTGCCGGGCGGAAAAGGAGGGAAGACCCCCCTTGTTTCTTCTGTCCTCATGGGTGCAATCCCGGCCAGAATAGCAGGTGTAAAACACATAGCAATGGCTACTCCGCCCACAAAAGACGGAAGTATAAATCCCCATCTTCTTGTTGCTGCAAGAAAAGTAGGAATCAAAGAAATTTACAAGCTTGGAAGCGCATGGGCAATTGCTGCATTAGCTTACGGAACCAAAACGGTTCCAAAAACCGATGTCATTGTAGGCCCAGGCAACATCTATGTTACTTTGGCTAAAAAGATTGTATCGGGAACAGTCGGGATAGACATGATAGCAGGCCCAAGTGAAATACTGATAATCGCGGACAACACGGCAAACCCGGAATTCACAGCGGCTGATCTGCTTTCACAGGCAGAACACGACACTATGGCATCTGCTATGCTTGTAACAAATTCCGAAGAAACCGCAAAGGCCGTTAATATAGCAGTAGAAGAGCAGCTAAAATATCTGGACAGAAAAGATATTGCCGAAAAGTCTCTTGACAGCTTCGGAGCAATTATAGTTATGCCGAATCTCACAAGCTGCATAGAACTTGCAAACAGGATTGCCCCGGAGCACCTGGAGCTTCACATAGATAATCCATTTGAGTATATCGGAAAGATCAGAAATGCCGGTGCCATATTTATCGGAGATTACACGCCGGAGCCTGTCGGCGATTATATGGCAGGGCCAAACCATGTACTCCCTACCGCAGGAGCAGCCAGGTTTGCTTCAGCTCTATCTGTAGATAACTTTGTCAAAAAGACAAGTCTAATTCATTATTCAAAAGAAGCCTTCAAAAGAGAAGCAATAGACATAATCCGCCTTGCAGAAATAGAAGGACTTGATGCGCATGCGAACTCTATAAAGATACGACTAAAAATATAACTACTCAGGTTGGTTAGGCTGAAAACTGAAGAATAAAGTCATATTGCGGCGGGGCGAATGCCGAGTTGAGCTGCGCTCTCGGCATTAGTTAGAAAAAGAGGGCGATATGAATCTTCCATACTGGGAATACTTCTTGTCTATTGAGGCCGATCTAATAACTTGTACGAGATATATTGAATTCATAGAAGACAATTTCGAAACCTATTCAATTGAATTTGCCAGAATTATTATGGCAGCATCATCCGAGTTCGACACTGTTGCAAAAGATCTATGCGCAAATATCAATTCGACACAAAAACCAAAAAGAATTAATGAATATTATGGTATCATCACAACCAGGTTCTCGAAATTTACTTCAATAGAGGTTCAAATTCCAAGATATAGTATCTCGCTCAAACCGTGGATAGATTGGAGTAGTACAAAATCACCAGATTGGTGGTCAAAAGGTTATAATAAAATAAAACACGATAGAACTAATAATTTTAGCAAAGCATGTTTGTTAAACGCTTTGCTTTCTACTACAGGATTGTTGGCGGGAATACTCTATTATTACAAGGCAGCTTATACAACTTATCCCCAAATTGATGCATTTAATGCACCAAAATTATTTTCAATAAAAGACAGCTCTCCAATACCAATAATGGGTGGAGGAATTTTTTGGGATTACAATTTACCGTAGTCTCGAAATAGTTAATTGGGATCTATGCGTCAAAGCTTGAATTGTTAATTAATTCTTTCAAATTGGTTTTCACTTTTTTTGTCTTTATTCATCTTCTCTTTAAATGTTTTCACACAATGACTGATAGAGCTGCCAAGCTTCTCTCACAAAGCTTCTGCTTGCTCTGCCCATACTGATTTTGCTAAATGGTAGTGGCTTAATTATCAAGCATTAATTCACAATTCAAGCTTTGACCGATCTGTCTTTTAACATAATTGTCTTAGATCTGTATAACACACTTATGAAAGATACCGAATGCGTAAGATTTATGCAATGGGCTTTACCACGCCTGCGCATGAGATGGCCGGGTTTCCGCAAGGTGCGAAGGCAGGTTTGTAAGCGTATCAACCGGCGTATAAGAGAGTTGCGGCTCAACGATGTGGAATGCTATCGTGAATACTTACAGGTTCATCAGGATGAATGGATTTATCTCGATAGCCTGTGCCGCATTTCTATTTCGCGGTTTTACCGGGATAAAGGTGTGTTTGACTGTATAGGGAATAAGGTGCTTCCAGCATTGGCGCAACTGACTGCTAACAGCGGCAATAATACAATCAAATGCTGGAGCGCTGGATCTGCTTCAGGAGAGGAGGCTTATACCATCGCATTGGTCTGGCAATTCGTCCTTTCATTGGATTATCCTGACATCGGCATTCATATTACAGGCACCGAAGTAGATAACAACCTGCTTGGACGCGCGGAAAGGGCATGCTATCCCCAATCCAGCGTAAAAGATTTGCCTGAAAAATGGCTTTATCAGGCCTTTAACCGGGCCAACAAGCAATATTGCCTTTACCCGGAATTTAGGGAAAAGGTGAATTTCATTTCACAGGATATCAGGCTGGCAGCGCCTGACGGTCCTTTTCATATAGTATTATGCCGTAACCTGGCCTTTACCTATTTTGATATAAGCCTGCAAAAAAAGGTTTTAGGAAGAATTTTCGACAGTCTTCTTAATGAAGGGATATTGGTTATCGGCATCCACGAATTACTTCCTGGCGGAATTACATATTTTCGACCATGGATATCCAATATGGGAATATATCGCAAAGCTTTCGTATAAGGGTAAAATTGGATATAGGAAAAGATTGTCAATAATTGTTTGCTGATTTAACTAAAATTGAAACAGATCGGCAAAGATAAAATGAATTCTATCTTTGCCGATCTGTTTTGTTCAACTGCAATTGGAACATCACAATACAAAGATAATTTAATCCACAGATTACCCCGATGAAATAGAAAGACAAAAGGCATTTCACGGGGCAGGCGCAGATTTCACAGATTTTCGTGAGTTATTGAGGGGGCTTTAGGGGACATTATAAATAAGTAAATAACTTGCTATAGCGGTAAGCTTCGGGATATAAGAGTCCTATTTGTTTACCTTATGGCTTCAGTTGTTCTATGGCGGTAATGACTCCCTGGGTGAACTCGACTCGGGCTACCGCATATTCCTCTTCAGTATCCCGATTAATCCAAACGCTGCTATACTCAATTCTCCTCTTTCCCGTACTATCGGTTACGTGAACCGGAATACTCATTCGTTCGGTCTGTGTGAAAGTTCTCATTCTGGTATACGTCCAGACCGTCACTACCCCATCCCTCGTCGTCCGGATGTAAATGTGATCAGGACTGCCCCATGCCAGCCTGACCATATCTTGACTGAAACCAAGGTCGATCTGACCAAGACGCACCTTCTCTTGTATATCAGGGCTGAAGGCATTGAACAATTCATGGTTCTTTGCGATCCTCCGTTCACGTAATTGCTGCGCTGTAATGCATCCTGTGAGCGTGTAGGCAGCTATCAGTCCTACGACAAACAGCATTAGCCTTTGCATTCTACCCTCCTGCCTTATAGCCCAACGACACTGCTGACGGAAGTGTGACTTGTCGCATATTCCTTCCTGCAGAAAGGTTAGGCAAAAGGAGCTTCCTATAGATTTTTTAGATATGATCTGGGGTGATGAAAATCACCTTATTATGGCTTACTATTTTTAGCCCAAAAATGTTCCATGAATTTATCGAATTTGGTAGTATTTGCACTCTAAATTTGAAAAATTAGTAGACTTCTCACTGTAAATCAAGTATGGATAAAATTTTAACCTTCATTTTTTGTTAGGAGATTTAATCCATGCTTGACGATATTGGAAAAACTAATGATAAAATTTATAAAAGTCCCATAAAAAAGTTGGTTAAATTCTTTGAAATAAGCCGGAACAAATGGAAAGTCAAATGTCAGGACGTTAAATACAAAAACAAACTACTCAAAAACATAATCCGGTATTTAGAAAGACGGAAAGCCGATCTTAACAAGAGAGTGAAAGAGCTTGAAAAGGAACTTAGTCAGTCAAGTTTTAAAAAAAATCCAACGGCAAAGTTGTTTACCAGCAACTTGAACAAGCTATAGAGAAAACAGGTGTACCAAGGGAAATAATCAGCGACCATGGGACAGATGTAAAATCCGGCATTGAAAGATTCTGTCAAGAGCACAAACAAACATGCTTCATATATGACATATACTGTAAACGGTTCATAATTGCGCTTTTACTTAGAACGATTTTACTTCAAAGCTTTAGCATTTGCTCTTTTGTAAAAGTTTGGAAATTTAGGGTGAGCAAAGTACTCAATTCCTTTTTATAGACAGTATTTGTCTTGCCAAGACAATCAGAAATACTATCTTTAAATGATGTAAAATCAGGGTAGTATTTTGAATATAAACATTTCTTTTTAACAAATTTCCATAGACGTTCAATGAGATTTAAATTTGGTGAATATGATGGTAGATAAAGCAATTCGATATCCAATAATTTGGCAAAATAAAATACAAGTTTGCATTTTTGATATTGTTATATTTTAAAAGGTTGTACAAATGCGTGTTAAAAACATAAAAATATTATGGGGTCGCTCTGGTAACAGATGCGCAATTTGCAAGATAGAAGTTACTCCAGATGGCGAAATCGACACAATTGGTGAAATTGCTCACATTGTAAGTCGCTCGCCAGAAGGTCCAAGAGGAGATGACAACTTACCTTTGGAAAAAAGGGATGAATATTCAAATTTAATTTTGTTATGCCCTACCCACCATTCAGAGATAGATACATTTATAGAGAAATGGCCTGTATCAAAAATCCATGAAGTAAAAAATAATCATGAAAAATGGGTATCAGATAGATTAGAGCAAGGCATTATTTCTTATGAAATCCTGAACACTCAAAACACTTTACTATTTTCAAGAGAAAAAGAATGGGGTGGGGCTTTGTATGGTTTTCCGGTAGCGGCAAATAATCTAAAACATACCCTAATTGTTGAGAAAGAATTTGATGAAAAATTTATAATCGATTTGGTTTTAAAAAGATTTGCAAATTACTTTGGAATGGTCCTGTACCAAATCTATACTACCAAAGGTGAATTTTGTAGGCCAAAGAAGCTATGATCGAAATATAACCATGCTCTTTCAGCGGATCGCAAAAAGCCGCGCCCGCTGAAGAGCGGCATTCGGCAAATAATATAAATTGTAATGGGAATCAATAAATGTTAATATTTAAATAGGATCTTAAAAAGGCAAAAAATAATCTGGGAAAACATGGTGTATCTTTTCAAGAAGCGAGCACCGCTTTTAAAGATACCTTATCATTAACCATAGATGACCCTTTACATTCAAACGATGAAAAAAGACTGGTTCTCATTGGAATGTCCTATAATAATAGCATATTGGTTATTGTTCATACAGAAAGAGGAGACAACATAAGGATTATTAGTGCCAGAAAAGCAACAAAAAAAGAAAGGAAATATTATGAAAGTAATGTCTAATGATCCAGATATGCTGGAAGAATATGATTTTAGCAAGGGCGTAAGAGGAAAATACGCTAAAAAATATAAAAAAGGAACAAATGTTGTATTCATCGCCCCTGAGGTAGCTGAGTTTTTTCCAGATGAAAACTCAGTAAATGACGCCTTGCGATCATTAATTCCTATAATTAAAAAACGAGAAAAAAGGATTGCCGAACAAGGGCATTGAGATGGACTGGGAAAAGCTGGTGTGATTTTATATTTTCCGGTAGCCTTCATAAAAACTCACCTTTTTCAAAACTCTTCTTGGCTTTTCCCAGCGCACTCATGCCTGACGTTGGGCGGACACAGGAGGTATCTATGGCATCCGAAGACTCATTTGCCAGAAAAACAGCGGAGTTGGAAAGAAAAATCACCGAGCGCAAGCTGGCGGAGGAAGAGCTACGCAAGAGCAAGGAACAGTTCCAAGTGCTTGTGGAGTCTTCCAGCGACTGGATCTGGGAAGTGGATCGAAATGGGGTGTATACTTATGTCAGCCCAAAGGTTAAGGACATACTCGGATACAAACCGGAGGAGGTCGTCGGCAAGACGCCTTTTGACCTGATGCCACCCGAAGAGGCGAAACGGATTGCCGCGACTTTCAAAAGGCTGATCGGAAGACGCGAGCCAATCGTCGCGATGGAAAACGTCAATCTGCATAAAGACGGCCGACGCGTGGTCCTTGAGACAAGTGGCGTTCCCGTTCTTGACGCGGCAGGGAATGTCCACGGCTATCGAGGAGTGGATCGCGACATCACCCTGCGCAAGAAAACGGAGGAGGCGCTGCAGAGAGTGCAGAGAATCGAGAGTATTGGTATGCTGGCAGGCGGTATTGCGCATGATTTCAACAATATCCTGATGGGTTTGTTCGGCAATATTTCAATAGCAAAAATAAAGCTCTCCAAAGATCATCCGGCATTCAAGTCCCTTGAAAGAGCGGAACAATCCATGGATAGTGCTATTTATCTTACCAGCCAGTTGAGGACCTTTGCAAAGGGTGGAGAGCCTGTAAAGGAGGATGTCAGCCTTGGCGAGCTTGTAGAGGAAGTCTCGCGTTTTAATCTTTCAGGCAGCAATGTAATGCCCGTTTTTGAGCAGGCGGAAGACCTGTGGATGTCTGAAGTGGACAAGGGGCAAGTGCAACAGGTCTTCTCCAACCTCACAATAAATGCCAACCAGGCAATGCCCGATGGCGGACACTTGTATATCACACTGGAGAATGCAAATATCCCAGAGAACGCGGTGTCAGGTCTCAATCAGGGGAGATATATCAAGGTCACAGTGCGGGATGAGGGAATAGGCATCGACCAAAAGAACCTTAACCGAATATTCGACCCCTATTTCAGCACCAAGCAGATAGGCAGCGGCCTGGGACTGGCAACGGTCTACTCAATTGTGAACAAGCACGGTGGCCACATAAGCGCCGATTCGGAACTTAGCAAAGGGACAACCTTTACGCTATACCTGCCCGCTTCCGAATCACGGCGACTGCCGGAAACAAAGCAACCTGCAACGGAACGCTCGACCATAGAGCAACCCGCCAGATTACTTGTGATGGATGATGAAGAAATAGTCCGCGATGTCGTCACGGAAATGCTGAAGGAAAGTGGATTTTCAGTTGAGACAGCCCCCGACGGCAAGCAGGCAATAGAAATGTACAAACAGTCGCTGGATGCCGGCGAGCCCTTTGACGTTGTTATTATGGACCTTACAATCCCCGGCGGGATCGGCGGGAAAGAAGCGATCAAGGACATTCTGGAGATTGATCCGGAAGCCAGGGCAATTGTTTCCAGCGGATACGCCGATGATCCTGTTATGGCAAACTATGCTGAATGCGGCTTCAAAGGCATCGCCGCAAAGCCATACACCATGAGCGAGCTGCTGGAAGTATTGAGTCAGGTTTTGAAAAAATAGTTGCACGCACACAATCGCCCAACAATGGGATGAACTCGGATTTGAAAAAGCTGGCGCTTTTCCAAACCAGTTATCCCGAGCCCTTTGGACGTAAAAATAAAAACAAGAGAACTATCCCCAAATGGGCAAAAAAGACAAAGATTCTGTCCTTGATGACTACGCAAAATTAAAAAACGAAATCATTCGTGACAGAGTGAATGAAATTTTTCGCAACCATCCCAAAGACCATATTGCCAAAATGGAGGAACTCGGCTTCGAGTACTTTGAAGACGATTATGATTATGAAGAAATAGAAGAAAGAAATGCCAGACCAGAAAACCAACGACAGAGAGATCTCGTCGCCTATTTTGAAAACAAAAAGAAATTATCAAAAAAGATATTTGAAAGTTACTCTGGGGAAAAGGCCGCAGAGAATCCCAACTATCCGCTGATCAGGAAATACTACAAAGGAGCCAATAAAAACCTTAAATTCCTCCTTCTATATGGCCTGGACAATTATCCCGGCAGAATTGACCTTCTCTCTGACTTGTCATTCTTCCATGAGTTCGAAAATATTCTCAGTATTCTTATCACTTACTACACTCAAGCATGTGTTGACCAAGCAAACCTTGATACATTTTCAGAATTAGCCAAAGATTTTTATTATTCCACCAATCTTGACGGTTACGAAGCATATTATGCTCTTCGGGAGTTGTTTGAACCAGATACAGACAAAAGAAAAATCATTGATTTCCTAATAGCAGAAGAGGAAGAGGCAGAGAGAAAAATATCTCAACCAAATGAATTTTAATCAAAAAAACGTCCAACAATCGGCTGAAGAAGGATTGGCAAACCCGCTGCGCTCCCTTGCCAACCTCTTAGCCGCGACAATATGTGTGAAAAATATAAAAAATATTCTTGAAATTGTCTCTTCTTTTATGTATAATTATTATATACATTTTAAAAGGAGATAACCAATGAAAGCTACAATCGTCGATTTAAGATACAAAATGAATGACGTCCTTAAAGCTCTTGACAGGAATGAAAAAGTTACAGTCCTATACCGCGGTAAAGTAAAAGGGGTCCTATTTCCTGCAGCTCAGAAGCAGCGTATGAGCATGATTGATCATCCCTTCTTTGGAATGTCATCACAAAACGCCAAAAAATCAGTTATAGACGAAGTTAACGATTTACGGAAATCCAGATACGATGATATTTGATACGGATATATTTATTTGGGCTCAAAGAGGTAACGAAAAGGCCGCAAGAATAATGGAAAAGTCAGAGGAACGGTACCTATCCGTTCAAACTTACATGGAGCTTCTGCAGTGCGCCAAGGATAAAAAACAGCATAGATATGTAAAAAATTTTTTAACAACATTCGGATTTATTGTCCTTCCATTAACTGAAAATATTGGGCATCGTGCGTCTATTTACATAGAAGAATATACGTTGGTATCCAGCATTAGGTCTGGAGACGCGATAATAGCAGCAACAGCCGTTGAAAATAACCTGCCTCTTGTTTCCAGCAATGTGAAGCACTTCAAAATGATAAAAGAATTACAATTAAAAAGTTTTAAACCATAAGTTGATGATGGCCTTGATGATAGGGAATAACCATTGAGAACACATATCAAGTCACTTGAGTGGACTGCATCGGCCTCATCCAAATCGAATAACTAACAAGGGGGCCGTAAGGTCAGTCCGTAGATTCCTGCAAGAAGCGGTGTCAAATCTTGAGGGGCTGTTGCCTAAATCCAAATTTGGTAAAAATCAGCAATATGGTCAAAAACCGCATTCAATAAAATCAATAAGTTAAGTTCTCACTAAGCCACGATATTGTCGCGAAATACTACAAAATCGCTTTTGGGCAACAGCCCGTTGAATAGTGAATAGCGTAATATCTTATTCACTATTCTATTCAAGATTTGATACTACTCTTGCACCCAATGCGCTAAGACGAACAAGAAAGATGATAAACAGCGCCCTAAGCATAGAATGAAGACCTGAGCCAATGGAGGTTATGGATTTATTTAATGAGATATAGCGATATTGAAAATGTCAATCTGGGGCATCGTCAGATTTCGTTTGGTTTTGAAAACAACCTGTCGCAAGAACAAAATGCTGTGATGGAATGTCTGGCAGATCAGATAAAACAGCACGGGCATGTTGTTTTGAGTGAATTTGTTCCCTATGTGAAAGAAACTCATGGTCTATCAGAGTTTAAAATTTTGCAGTATATTTTCTGGATAGCTCAGGATTTTAAAATTCAGTTCAGAATAAACAACAAAAATCTTGAGATGTTTAAAGTTAAAAACCTTTTGCTTAACTCTATTGAGTCTGGTGAGCAATTATTGATTATTGCTGCGGAAACTGTTGATGATTCAGTATTTCAGGGCGCAAAGAACCTATATCTGAAGATATCGGAAGAAGAAAACATTGACGACTGCGATCAGTATGAACTGGGGTGTTTTCTGGCAAAGAAAATCAGAATTTGGCAAAACAGTTTTCAATCATACAAGCCTTCCGCCCAAAAGAAGTATTTCCCGGGAAAGAAAGAAATTGACAGGTGGCTGAGTTTTATTGAAGAAATTTCAACTAAACAGGATTCTTTTTCACTGATCAGCGCTTTCTACGATAACAGTGCGCAAATCCTTAACTTGTATGCGCAAGAAAAGAGACTGACCGAATTTTATACCAAACATCATGATTTCTGGACAACCCTGATTAAATCTGTTGAAGAATTCAGCGAGAATCTGCCTGAATTAAATAAGAACAATGAAGCTTCCGCAGATTTTGACGGATTGAAACAGATTCTGTCATCACCAGCTCCGTATGACATGATTTCAGAAGCTTATGAATTGTTTGAAAAGGTCAGGGTGTTCAATGATATGATTGTTAAGGAAAAGACAGATCAATGCCGTATTGATGCATTGTCTGAGCTTGATCAGATGATTGAAAAAATGAAAGGTCTCCTTGATACTCATAACGCAAACATGGATTTGCGAAACAAGGCGCTTTATTCTTTAAGGCAAATAAAAACACGTGTCGAAAAGGCAGAGAGTATTAATGCAGTCAATCTTTGCTTAAACGGTGCTGAATACATATTTGATGTTCTTCCGGAAAATGGCGCCCTTCCAATCTGGTTTTGCGCACGTTCTGCACGATGTCTCCTAAAGCGCCAGTGAGTTCAAACGAGGACTTTTATGTAATTTTCATAAAAGAGTTTGAATCCATTTTTTGAACATAACATCCTGGATTTGATAGTTTTTATTTTTGCAAACAACATCTTTCTTTATTAGCACCTCTAACGCCCTGGTAATTTGAGAACCGCTTTTTAAATCAACTGATTGAATAGCATTGGCGTAAAAAATTTCTTTACCATCTGTGGACACTATCAATTTAAGTGTCTTTTTCTGATTGGCTGTCAGCGATTCCCACAGGTTTAAGAATTCGTGATAATGTCTTTGAAGGATTTTATGTTCTATTTTATTTAAGGTTTCCGGTGAAATTTCCGGTTCATTCCATAAAAAATAAAGAAACTGTTGTACATACATGGGATGATTTTCACATCTGAAAATTACATCTTTAATTATCTCAGGCTCAAATTCGATATTCTTTTTAGAAAACAGCTTTTTTGCCCACGAAAAATAATAACCGGTTTCAATTTTATTGATAGGATAATATGCTGCCAATTTATAAAAAGCTCGATTTTTGTTATTAAAAATATCATTCAGGATGTGGCGCTGACTTCCACAGAAGATGTAGCATATATTCTGATGCAACTGGATATTCTTTCGTAATCTTTTTTCAAATCCTCTTTGTCCATAATTGGCAATTTCTTGAAATTCATCAAAAGCTACAACTAATTTTTGTTTTTGGGATAATCTGTCGAGTAGCCCCATAATATTATCCAGCATTATCTCGTTATATCCGGAGTCAAAAGAGACGGATATTCCGGAAGGCGCACCAGATATCGGGTCAATAGACCACCCTAATTTAATATTTCTAACAGTATTTTTTAACAGGTTTACCAGCCTTTCGACTTTAGATTCTATCTGGCTTAAACTTGAAAGTATTGCTGCAACGAATTCTTTTTCGGACAGAGTACCATATAAATCAACATGCATGGTATTAATTTTAGGGCGTTTACGTCTAGCTTTTTTAAAAACTTCGAAAATCAAGGATGTCTTTCCATAACGTCTATGAGAGTATAAGAGAATGTTTTGAGAATTTATTATAAAACTCAACAAATCATCTTTTTCTTTTTGCCGGTTGCAGAAAGAGTCGCCCTCAACAATGCTTGTATAACTAAAAGGATTTTCCATAATTCACCCCATGAGAGTAACAACAGATAAACGATTTTTTGATAATAAGTTAGTAACTAATTGTGAATGATATATTCACTTGATGTGTACTGTCAATATCTTTTTACTTTTGAAAAAAACCTGTCGCAAGAACAGCGCCCCCCTTCTTGCTTTTTTTCGGATTTATAGATATGTTATTTATTAGAATTTTTAGAATCTGTAAACACAATTAATTAAGCATGTTAGAACCTAACTGTGCTAAATATATATTTTACGAATTCAAGAGTAGAGCATTAAAAAAATGGTAACAATTTAGCCTGTTAAAAAAGAATCTGACAGGATAACAGGATAAACAGGATTTTATATAAAGGTAATCTGAATGCTGAAATCGTATCTGAAAAAGATATTTGAAATTGCAAATCAGGGTGATGCCAGAGAGGAGAGTTATTATGCAACCCTTGATGAATTGTTCAAAAAAATAGCGCAATCTTTCGGCAAGGGCAAAATACACATTACCACACTACCAAAGAGTACCGAGGCCGGCAATCCTGATTTTAGAATCTGGGACGGAAAGCAGCATATTGTAGGATATATAGAGGCCAAAGCCCCGACAATCGAAAATCTAGATTTAATAGAAAATTCAGAACAGCTAAAGAGGTACAGAAACACATTCCCCAACCTGATATTAACCAATTTTTTTGAGTTTCGGCTTTATCGAAACGGCATACTTGTCAACAAAGCCTTAATCGCCAGACCCTTTATCGTGCATAAACTCAAAACAATTCCTCCGGTTGAAAAAGAACCGGATTTTACAAAATTGATGGAGGCGTTTTATTCATTCTCTCTGCCCAAGGTTTACAATGCAAAAAATCTGGCAATAGAGCTGGCCAAACGCACGAGCTTTTTAAAGGAAGAGGTAATTGCCGAGGAACTGGCAGAGGAAGAAAGAACCGGCAAAGGCTTTATCCTTGGATTTTATGAAGCGTTCAGGCAATTTTTAATCAGCGGGCTTTCAAAAGAGGAGTTTGCCGATCTCTATTCCCAAACAATCACTTATGGCCTGTTTGCCGCGCGCATGAGGGCACAAAACGGTTTCAACAGAAAGCTCGCTTATGACAACATCCCCCGCACAATTGGAATATTAAGAGATGTTTTCCGGTTTGTTTCACTTGAAGATGTCCCAACTCAAATGGAATGGATTATTGATGATATAGCTGAAGTATTGTCAGTGGCGGATGTAAACAAACTGCTTCAGGACTATTTCAGAGAAGGCAAAGGCAAAGATCCGGTTGTTCATTTTTATGAAACCTTCTTGGCGGAATATGATCCAAAAACCCGCGAAAGACGTGGCGTCTATTATACGCCCGAACCGGTTGTCTCCTATATTGTGCATTCGCTTCACCATATTTTAAAAGATCGATTCGGCAAAGCTGACGGTATTGCGAGCAATACAGTAACAGTATTAGACCCGGCATCCGGCACGCTTACCTTTCTGGCTGAAGCTGCAAAACTTGCGCTAAATGAATTTGTTTCCAAATATGGTGAGGGTGATAGAAAAGGATTTATAAAGGATCACATCCTTAAAAATTTCTATGCCTTTGAACTTATGATGGCGCCTTATGCAGTGGGGCATTTAAAGATGTCTTTTCTTCTGGAAGAACTCGGTTACAAACTCGAAAAAGATGACAGATTTAAGCTCTATCTGACAAGTACCCTTGAGATGGAAGAGCTTGAACAAACCAGTTTGCCGGGAATGTCATCCCTTTCCGAAGAATCGCATTTGGCCGGAAAAGTGAAAAAAGAACAACCGATACTGGTAATATTGGGTAATCCTCCATATTCCGGGCATTCTGCAAACAAGGGAAAATGGATAAACCAATTGCTGAAGGAAGGATATACACATAAAAACGGCGCTAAAGATAACGGCTATTATCATGTGGACGGCAAGCCGCTTGGCGAAAAGAATCCCAAATGGCTGCAAGACGATTATGTTAAATTTATTCGTTTCAGTCAGTGGAAGATAGATCAGGCCGGCGAAGGAGTTTTGGGATTTATTACCAATCACGGTTATCTGGACAATCCCACTTTCAGAGGAATGCGTGAGTCATTGATGAACAGTTTTAATGAAATCTATTTGCTTGATCTGCACGGCAACAGTTTGAAAAAGGAAAAATGTCCTGATGGATCAAAGGATGAAAACGTGTTTGATATCAGACAGGGAACGGCCATTGCGTTATTCATCAAGACAAAAGGCAGAAATAGTGAAAACGGCAAGAAGGTTTTTCATTCCGAACTATGGGGAATGAGAAAGGAAAAATACGACTGGCTTATCAATAATGATATTACAACAACAAAATGGCAGGAAATAGCTCCGAAATCAGAATTTTATCTTTTTGTTCCCAGAGATGAAAGACTTTTGGAGCTGTATGAAAAATCGCCGAAGATAACGGATATTTTCCCGGTAAACAGCGTGGGAATCGTTACTGCAAGGGATAAATTGACGATTCAGTTTACACCGGAAAAGGTTTGGACAACCATATTAAACTTTTCAAAACTTGATAACGAGTTGGCACGAATGTCATACAATCTTGGCAAGGATGTCAGAGATTGGAAAGTCGAGTTTGCTCAAAAGGATCTGATAGACAGCGGCCT
>JAJSZT010000020.1 GCA_030272815.1 Deltaproteobacteria bacterium | reverse complement strand
ACGCTGTTACCATTATTATATTTTCAAAAGTAACCTTCATGGTAGTGGCCAATTTCTAATGTTGCAAATCAGCGGGCGCGTTAGCGATCCGCTGCATTTGCGTTGTTAGTGAATTTCCAATATCTATTTTGCCATTGGATTGCGTAAAAACACGGCGTATTGGTCATAGCGATGTATGGTGATTGGAACATTCGAATACGTCGTATATCCCGGTGTCGTTATGTACGATGTCGAAGTTCCAGAATAATTTCCGTATGCATACCCTCCTGAACCATAAGCATTCACGGTGCCTGATTGATGACTATTTACCGTAGTAGTCTGAGGTGCATGGTATTGCGGTAAAGCCAGGGTTGTTTGAGTACTCCCCGTGTATGCTTGACGCAACAGAACAATGTCGGCACCATTTTTCTTCGCTTGATTTACTGCTAACGACTTGTCCTCAAGCGCGCCGTTGAATGAGGAATAACCAACAACTATATAACCTCGACTACGTAAGTCTTGTAGTGTTCGATCGCTGTATGCATACACTTCAGCATGCTTTACTGGCGGCAAGTCTGTCATGCATAACCGATTGTAGAATTTTCCGTATCCACCCGTACACCCTGCAAAAGCCATAGTGACAATAAGACCCCATAGCCACAGAGATCTGATTCTCCCGAGTTCATTCATTATGCGCCTCCTCTCACTAACTTTGTTGTAGCGGGCCTAAAAACCCGATTTGTTTTCGTGCATTATTGCCTGCGAAAAAGAAAAATAGGGTAATTTTGCACGATAATACCCCCTACTAAGGGTATTATCGTGCAATTTTGCCGCATAAAAAGTCTTGACATTATAACAGAATGACTGGGGAGATACATTATCTTTTAATTCTCCTACGCCGAAATAGTTATTATATAGTTTCTGACTATTCCCACAGATTTCATGATTGTTAAACAAAAATTAGCAAAAAAAACAGATTTTCTAACTGTATATTTCAACAATTAGGATATTAAACAAAAAACCGGATAACCCCATTGCAGGCTATCTCGCCAGACTTTTTGAGTATAGATTTCTTGCCAACTTCATAACACCAAGATTGAATAATTTTATTGCGTAGCTTGGGTTTAATACCCCACCGCTTGCGGCGGGGAACTTCATTGAATATATCTACTGGAAACCTGAAATTTTGAGGTTTATTTCGAACTGTAGTTCAGATTTAAACTAAATTAGTACGCAAAAATCATGCAAAATTAAACAGTTAATAGTATATGATATAATTTTAGATGGTTAACTGAAATGCATAGTAAATTAGAAGTGTAATATCATGGATTTTATTGTGAAATTGTGAACTAGACTACACAATCTATAAGATATTTTACATATTTTTGTGGGCAAGGGTGAAAAAATCAGGATAGAAACTTATTGGAGTTTTGCAAACACAAAATGTTGGATATTATTTCGGCTAACTGAAATTGTAGATAACTTGCCAATATCGCAACTATCTGTGAATAAGGCTGAATGTTTGATTCATAGCAGATATCTGTAACCCAGCTTAACAGGCTGCCAAACCCAGAGCGACCGATAGGGAGCGGTGGGTTTGGCAGCCCTTGTTGAAGCTGTTGTTAAGTGTAGTGGTTTAGAAGAGTAAAAAACTCTTTATGTGGACCGGGGCGCATTAAGCGACCAGTTTCGCTACTTTTTCGGCAATAGCGATTGCTTGAGCCGCTCGATGAATTACTACTGCGACTTTTTTTAGGTTCTTTTTTTCCGCTTTAAGGTCTTTGGTAATTGCTACAAGTGCTTTTTTTGCGTTATCTATCTCATTATTGCTCTGACCCGCCCGCTCATCGTCAATTGTTCGCCACCATTTGGTCAACGCTTTAATCTGGTTGTTGATCGCCGAGCGATCAACAGAGTCAGTTACTTGCTCGCGAATGGCTCCCAGATCCATGATGATTGTGGAGAGTTCGTCGAGAATATCTTCAGGTGTTGTTGTCATGTCTTTCTCCTCCGGACAGTTCGTCCTGTTTTAGGGAAGTTTGATGTTCGCTTAATTGCTCATCTGATTGACGCTGGAGAGTAAGCCTCGCGCATCGTTGACAAATTTAATAACGGTCCCTGCTTTGTCGCTGAGATCCGGGTTTTGTATTGCCTCATGGGCTTTCAAACAACTTGCCGCAGTCTCGTCCAATTCCTCTAAAAACAGGGTCGCAGGTTGTGCGGCAAGTTCATCTTTTAAATCATCCCCTACTAACTTACCGGCGGCTATGGTAAGGAAGGCTTTGTCGGATGCAGATGCTCCACCGCCCTGATACCCTTTTCTAAAAGCCTTGAACCACTCTTCCCGTGTGGCTTTGGCATTCAGTCGGTTGATAGCAAAACGCTGCTGTTGCCGCTTAATATCATCGCGAAGCGTATTTACAATCGTTGCGACATCATCCTGGGCCAATTTGATTTTCTGGTAAATAATTTTTCTTACCTTAACATCAAGGTATATTTTTGCCAGCCCCGAAATAGCGCTGGCTAACACTTCTTCTTTAGGGTTAGCAGCAGCATCCAGCGTCTTTGCGAGATTACTCAGGTTGCCGCTGAGCTCCTGAGAAGCTTTTTTAATATTTTCATCGTCATCAAAGGTAGCGATTTCATTAAGGCTTTTCGCATACTGTGCAAGCGCTGCGACCGCCGCACGATTCCGGCGTGCCTCGGACATCAAGTTTTTACCTTTCGTGGCACAGTCCCAAGGCGTCATGTATTCATCGCCCTTAATCTTACACTTCTCACTCTTTTGCTTGGCTCCCAGGTTAACAGTCATTGCCGCGAGTTGCCGGTCAGTTTCCAACTCAATGGCGTAAAATTTACCCGACGCTTCAGAGAGCACCTGCGCGCCTTCAGAAAATTTTCCAACCGCTTTGAGGTTGACACATCCGGTTAGGAATACGACGAAAAGCAGGATCACGATGGACCTTGTGTATAGACTTATAATTAAAATAATATTCTCCTCTTTGGTGTTTTTTCCACTCCCTGATCACAGCAGGGCTCAGAAATTGCCTTTCAATTGGTTCGTTCGAATATTAAAGAACAATAAATTGTTTTTTTCAAACACCTAACCCGTTCGTTGCACTTCCTACCCTTGTTCAAAAAAAGATATTTTCTTATAGAGATACACCGGGCTTGTCCAACGAATAAGGATAGATCGTGGTTCGCTTCGCTCTCACGATCTATCCTTATTCGTTATGCCTTAAAAATCAACGAAATTGCCATTATAGCAACATTCATAAATCTTTTTAATATCTTTTAATGTTGGTTTGCGTGGATTAGTACCTGTGCAAGGATCGTTCATCGCATTTTGAGTTATAGCATCAAGTTTTTCTTGCCAGATATTTTCCTCAATGCCATATTCCTTTAAGCTATCTTCAATACCAACATTTTTGCGAAGTTTTTCGACTTCTTGTGCAAAATCTTCAGCCGTCTTTTTCTCAACAATTTGTGCAAGACATCTATATTTATCTGTACTTTTACTATTGTAGCGAATAACATTTGGCATTAAAAGTGCGTTCGCACGGCCATGAGGCACTCCAAACATACCTCCAAGTTGATGAGCCATAGAATGAATTATCCCCAGTATAGCATTAGTAAATGACATGCCTGCAAGACAGGAAGCATCATGCATTGCTTGACGAGCCTCCATATCATTGCCGTCGTTATATGCCTTTGGTAGATTTTGAAAAATCATTTTAACAGATTCTGCTGCAAGTGCATCTGTATAGTTACTATCCAAAGTTGCTACAAAAGCCTCGCAATCATGGGAAAGCGCATCCATACCGGTGTTTGCTGTAACGTTTGGAGGCATGGTTTTACAAAGATCACCATCTACTATCGCAATATCAGGACAAATTTCGTAAGATACTATAGGATATTTCACACCTTTATTCCTATCAGTTATGACAGCAACACAAGTTACTTCGGTGCCTGTTCCGCTGGTAGATGGTATTGCTATAAATCTTGCTTTATTTCTTAGCGGCTTTATTGTAAAAGGAGGAATGATATCCTCAAACTTTGAACTTGGTGTCAAAGCTTGAATTGTGAATTACAAAATGTTTTTTTGCATAAAAAAAGGCTTGTGGAATATTCCACAACCCTTTTTGTTTTTAACTAAGTTGAGCGATTTTTTGCGAAGAAATGTGCCAAGGTCTTGATGCAGCAAGGTTTGCGAAAATCGTAGGCATACCAATGGATATGTCGAGGCTTTTCGCAAGCCCTTGATGCGCAAGAGATTGGTGCAGGTCGAGTAAAAAATCGCTCATTTTAGGTTTTAATACATTGCTAAAAAGATAGAGGCGGTCCGACAACATTGTTTTACAATAACCGCATTAACATTATATGTATTTTCCATTGAACTGAATTTAAAACAGATCCAGTTGCTGATTCATATAATCTGCCCAAAACGGACTTCAACCTATTTGTCGGACCGGCTCTTTGATAAAACTACATGCAAAGGATATGCCCAGATTTTTGCTAAAAGAACTATATGAATAGTTTAAACGCTTAGCTACAGCCCATTAAAGCTATCTTTAATAATTAATATGGGAATTAAAATCAACAAAATAATCTTAAATATAATTAATATTGTGATTTATAATGCATAATAATTGTGAAAATATTTACACATATCACCTGAAGACTGGCGGAGTTACAACTGTTTTAAAACAACAGGTAGAAGCCCCATACACGTCTGTTCCAGCCGTAAAAATAATTTTTGGGCATTGTTCCTAAAGCCTGATCTACAGATATATTCATAGATTTCAAATAGATCTTTTTTGGCATCTCCTATTATATGGGTTGTAAAACTCATGAGGTGGAATCATCTTTCATTTTCGTTTTCAGCTCATTGAAAACATCGGCCGCAAGTCGAACATCTCCTTTACCGGGGTATCCGCTTGACTCTTGTAACCACAATATATAGAATGTGGGTATGGAGGATTACCCCAAGACAGTTCTTGAGTTCCAGAAGCGCTTTGCTACAGAAGAAGCCTGCATCGAGTATTTGGAGCAGATACGTTGGCCGGATGGGTTCCGTTGCCCTCGCTGTGGTAATGACCATGCCTGGGTTATGAAACGCGGGCTTCACTGGTGTTGTCGGTGCGATTATCAGGTTTCCGTCACTGCGGGCACTATCTTCCAGAATAGCAGGAAGCCACTGCAATTGTGGTTCAACGCGATCTGGCACGTCATCAGCCAGAAAAACGGAGTCAGTGCTCGCGGGCTGCAACGAGTGTTGGGAATGAAAAGATATGAAACAGTTTGGATATGGCTGCACAAGCTGCGAACGGCGATGGTGCGTCCCGGGCGTGATCGTTTGTCGGGGACCGTGGAAGTGGACGAAACATATATTGGCGGCAAGAAGCCAGGTAAACGCGGCCGTGGCGCAGCCGGTAAAGCGCTGGTTTTGATTGCTGTTGAAGACAAGGGCAACTGCCTTGGTCGCATTCGTCTTCGTCGCGTGGCCGACGCCTCGGCAGCAAGTCTTACACTGGCTGTTGAAGAGAGTGTGCAACCGGGTAGTGTTGTGCGCACCGATGCTTGGAGTGGCTATGTAGAATTGGCTTCCGAAAACTATGAGCACAATGTCGTCAAGGAGGAGGCCCACATCGGGGATAGCTTGTTGCCGTTGGCGCATCGAGTGGCCGCACTGTTGAAGAGCTGGCTTCGTGGAACACACCAGGGGGCGATTCGTCCATCGCATCTTGACTATTACCTCGATGAATTTACATTCCGCTTCAACCGAAGAACATCTCGCTCACGTGGGAAGTTGTTCTATCGTCTGATTGAGCAGGCCGTGACTGTTGATCCGGTAACTGGACAAGAGATTCGGGGCGGCCGACCGGGTTCGTAGAAACACAACATATAGCGTCTACAAGAGCGAAGCGGATACCCCGTTTAATTTATAACTGCGTTCAAGTTTTTCTTTTGCATCTGATAATAATGCTGTAACAAATTCGCCGTCACCTAATATACGTTCATCTCCTTTAATACGATCCTGACCCTTTAGCCGCAGTTTCTTTATCATAGACCATCCACCAAGACTGCGTACCAAACCACCTCCTGTAAGTTCCGGTCTTCTTCCCTGGTCAATCCCTTTTTTCACATATGAAAGATAAGCCTTTTTTGATTCTGAAACCTTTTTGCCAAAATATGAAAGAACATATTCTGTATCTTGCCATTCATGTTTTTTCCTGCCCATCAAAACACTGTGTCCGCTATACGGATATTTGTTCAGCTCCTTTATGTCTGACACTATTTTTGCACGCAAAGGATTTAGATGAATATAGCGGATCAGTTCCCTGAAATACATATCTTCCTGACAGATAATTGATTTGTATCTGTTTTGAAAAAGCTGTCCATGGCGTCTATACCTTTTGTTAAAATAGATTGCATACCCTGTAAGCAATCTTCTCATCAGAGTTGATATTTCACCACTGCTTCGGAATAAAAAATGTGCGTGGTTTGGGATAAAGGCCCAGGCATAACAGGCGGTTTGTGTTGCAGGCAAAAGATCTGATAATCGATCAATAAAATTATCTCTGTCTTTATTGTCTCTGAATATGTTGCGACGCTCAATTCCCCGGATGATGATATGATGTAAAACACCGGGTGCGTCCAGGCGGGCTGATCTAGGCATGTAACTCTACTATCAATAATATAACTTAATGTCAAGTTATTTACTTATTTATGGATGTCCCGTATTCCCGTATTCCGTATTCCGTCCCTATGTCTCACTTGGTATGATAATGGAGAACTCAAGACTGGCGCTGTGTTCAACGGCGGAGCAGAATATTTTGAAGACCAGGTCATCCTTTTACCAAGATGCCACAAAAATTACAAAAAAGGCAAATTCTTTGATGAAAAACTGGGCATGGAAAGGGACTGCCTTGAGAACTATATCTCTGAAGTATGGCCTTTGACAAGCAGTGACGGTATAAATTTCTCCCGGTTTCAGAATCTGGCCATTCGCGGCGACGGCACTGACCATCAGGACTTCGCCTACGGTATAGAGGATATAAGAATCATAAAATATGAAAACAGCTATGTCTTGATTGGCTGCGGCAAGATAAAACCCCCATTCAAAGGTTCGAATGCCGATAGAATCGCCGTTTATTCCACCGAAGATTTTGTAAAAACAACTTATTGTGGAATGGTTGAGTCCTTTGACTCCAGAAATGCCGTGCCCTTTCCAACTACGGTGAATGGAAATCTATATACCTTGCTCAGGTTCCATCCTGATATACATATAGGCTTGCTTAAAGCCGGCATGAATCAATTGTTAAACCCTGCGGCACATAAAGATAAATGGGAAGAAATTTACAATATGCGAAACGAAAACTTGCTTCTCAAAGCAGGTCTTTACCCGCATGAGAAAGAAAAAATTGGCCCCGGACCGCAACTTATTAAAACGGACAGAGGTTGGCTTCTCATCTATCATGCTGTCGGCGAGATAGATATTAACATTTGCAAAGCCTATGGACTCTCTAAAAAAATCGAAAGGGGGTATTCCATCTCTGCCGCTCTTTTGGATTTGGAAGACCCCCGAAATGTTATTTGCAGAACCAAAAACCCCATCTACATTCCTTCTGCCCCTTACGAATTATACGGCAATGAGGAATATCCAGTGGATGTGCCTGCTGTTGTCTTTCCCGTGAGTGCCATAGTGCTGCAAAATAGAATACTTATCTATGCTGGAGCTGCTGACAAGTATATTATTCTCTTGAGTTGCAAACTTGATAAACTCATAAACTATTTATTAGGACATTGTAAATTTATAAACAGCTCGATTATCGCTGCCGAAAATGGACATAACACACTATATTGGCAGGCAAATCGGGGCAGAATCAGATGCGGTTCGAATACATAGCAATGCACGCCGCCACCGATTCAAGATGAAGGTTGTGAATTCATGGCACTTCTTGCGATAAAGAGTTATATTTGGATCATTTTGTAGCGGCTTCAGGAGAGAGGATACTGGTGCTGCCTTTGAACTATCATCCTGAGGCATCATAATTGTGTTGGTTTTGTTCACAAATCACCTTCTTGAGCAGACGTGTTATTGATTCATCTTCATGCGTTATGGTTTTAACGACCTCTTTCATCCGTGCCGACAGACGCCGATAGCCCCAGTTGCAGCGACGTATGGTCTCCTCCCGGCCCTCGCGCTGGTAGTACAATGGCATATTCACTTCAAAATAGGATATACTGTCTGCATTCTTGAGCAGATCGGAACGGGGATCACCACCAACCTCATGAAGTGTTACCAGGCGGCAGGCCTCATCCGCAATAGACCTGGCTACGCCACACCTGTTAAGAATTGCCCTCAAAATCCCGGCTCCGTTACGAGCATGGGCAGCCTTGAATGCATTATAATCACTAAAATCTGCGCGACGCACTTTTTGCGCCTCAACAGCTCGATCGATATCATGGGCAAGCGCCGCGATCTGCAACGCCTGATCAGCTTCGGGATCAAGCTTTAACAACCACTCAAGAGTATTTTCCGCATGAATCGGATCTTCCGGCACCCTGGAGTCTGAAATAATCTTTCTGATATTTTGTTTGGCGCAGTCGATACTATCCATGATTTCGACAGATAATGAGGCGGCGTATGGTCGCAATGTTCATCACCACGGCAATCACAACCAGTGTCAAATAAGCCTGGTTGAATACGGCGCCAAGGAATATCAGAAAGACACGGATATCGCGGCCCATGCGCAATCTCTTACCGTGAGAGATGAGGTCGCGCATGAGGCTGTCGTACTTGTCGGCAGTATAGCTCAACATAAAAGAACCGATAATCGCCATAAATCCGATCAACAGAATGAAACTATCCATTTTAGCTGCATAAGCGTGCCATGTGAGACCGAAAAGCAGAAAAGCATCGGCATAACGGTCAAGCACTGCATCGAACCATCCGCCGTAAGCGCTAGATTGATATTTGAGTCTGGCCACTTCGCCGTCGCATCCGTCTAAGATCGAGGCAAACTGTGCCACAAGACCGCCCAGCAAAAGTGCAAAATAACCTTCAAGAGCAAACAGGCCTGCAGCCAGAACCGAACACAGGAATGAAAACAGGGATATTTGATTAGGGGTGATTTGATGGTTTACTAGTCGGCGAGAAATCCTCACAGATAAGGGGCGGTTTAAATAACGCGATACCGGGCCATCGTTGGGCTTGTCCTTTAAATTGGCCAAAATGATGGTTTCCGCACGACTGAAAGCCGCCGGATCATCCACGTCAATCCAGAAGCGTCCGCTTATTTCGAACGCTCTGGCCTTGCCCTCGGCAGCTAAAATCTTCACCGCTCCGGATAGTGTAGTATCGCCGTTTTGCTTTGCGCTGTGCTCCAAAGCATCGAAAATAGCGGGCGTACATAAAAAAATACCTGTGTCAAAAGCATTAAAATTGGTCAAGCCCTTACCGATGTCGAGTATCTTGCCATTTTTGGTTTTTACCCGGGTAACATCCTCCATATCGATAGAGGAATTACTGGTATCGCCATCCACGCCGAGGGCGATTTCATCGTCGAATAAGGCAAGCGCCATTAACTCACGGGCTATGGACGGATCAAAGAGATGGTCAGCCATGAGCAGTAAAAATGGTTCTTGCAGGTATTCCCTGGCCTTTAACACCGAAAGGCCGTTTTCTTTTCCCCAATCTTCGTTAAAAATGGGGGTTATGCTGCACTCCAGGCGATCGGTCAGGCTAAGCAGGAAAGAGCGGACAAGTTCCTCTCGGTATCCGGTAACAACCAAAAAATCGTCTGCTCCAGCCCCCATGGCGGTGTGGATAACCCTTTCGATCAGGGGCAGCCCCAGAATTGGAATAAGGGGCTTGCTGTCACCTTGCTGCTTAAGCCGACTCCCCTTGCCGGCGGCTATGATCAGGCATTTCATGCTCATTGACTCCGTTCTCGGGCAAAAACAAAGCTTAACTTGCCAGTTTCAGCGTTTTAAGTCTTAAAACGCCATCTTCTTTGATGAAGTCTTCGACCATGGTAAACGCCTCATCGTCTGTGAACTGTCGTGCGGGATGCTTGCAGAAATAGGCTGACGGCCCTTGAAGTACGCCGCCCTGGCCACGGTCCAAAGCGAGTTTTGCACAGCGGATTGCGTCAATTGCAACACCGGCAGAATTGGGTGAATCCTCCACAGAAAGGCGCATTTCGAGGTTCATGGGCACGTCACCGAACAGCTTGCCCTCCATGCGGATGAAACAGACCTTGTTGTCCTTCTGCCACGGCACGTAATCGCTAGGACCGATATGGATGTTTTCATCGTCCAGACGCCTGGCAGCCACGGCCTGAACAGCCTCGGTCTTGGATTCTTTCTTTGTAGCCAGGCGCTTTTTTTCTAACATATTGAGAAAATCGGTGTTGCCCCCGGTATTGAGCTGGTAAGTGCGCTCCAACTTAACGCCGCGCTTTTTAAACAGGTCGGTCAGTATGCGGTGGGTGATGGTAGCGCCCATTTGCGATTTGATGTCGTCACCGATGACAGGAATGTTTTTATCCTCAAAGCGTTTGGCCCATGCTGGATTACTGGCAATAAACACCGGAATGTTATTGATAAAAGCGACTTCTGCTTCCAGCGCGCAATTGGCATAAAACCTGGTAGCTTCTTCAGAGCCGACCGGAAGATAGTTCAACAGGATTTGGGTGCCGGAATCCTTGAGCACCTTGACGATTTCCTTTTCGGTAAGTTCTGGCTCCTTGGACAGAACGAAAGAATTATTTTCAGGATAATCCTGCATATGGCTCGCAACCCCGTCCAGAATTTTACCCATCCGAACCGATACACCGGATTGGGGAAGATCAGAATAAAAAACCGTCGTGCAGTTGGGTTTGGCAAAAATAGCTTCATGCACATCCTGGCCGACCTTGCGCCTGTCAATATCAAAGGCTGCGACAACATCTATGTCTCCCGGCTTATAGCCATTCATTTCAAAGTGCATCAGGCCGGTGACTTCTTCCGGGCTTTTATCCCGGTAATAGTGAATCCCTTGAATAAGTGAACTGACACAATTTCCAATTCCTACAATCGCGATCTTGATTTTAACCATAGATTATTTACCTCCTATTGATAGTTTTGTATAATTGTAGTTTGCTTCCCGAAACTCAAGCTTATACTCGAAAAAATTGTATTGAAAAATCCACAGGCAGAAATTCGAGGGCTATAACCCGGAATTTAAGTCTCTAATCGAGCGGAGAGGAATATAACCGCTTGAAAACTAAGACATGCTTTGGAGAAAATTCCTTGATGGACGCTTACCGAATTCTCTGGATGCTGCTTAGAAACGAATTGGTGCCGTCCTTATACTGTGTAAACACCCGACGTCCTCATACAATGCGTTTCACAATGCGGGAACTTAAAAAGATCCTACTCAATGACAGGGGAAGGCGCTAATGAAATGAATAAATAACTCTTCGTAACATTGATCTTTTCTTCAATATGGCTCCTTTCCACCGGCCGACAAGAATCCTTTTCCGGCGCAACATAGTATGGTTATTAAACTTTAGCATCATGGCCCGATTAAGCGGTAGCCAGTAGAGTAGTGCAGCGTTTCACCGTCTTATTTGGGTATGTAAATATATAACAACCGAAACGGTTATTGTCAAACCAGTTTAAGAACCAAAATCCACCGCCTAATTTCAGGGAATGGCAAAATAACGCTTAGAGCCTCGTTTGAGACTCAGAATATCTTTCATTTCCCCTCCGGCTTTATTCCTATCTATCCTCTCAGTAAGGTTAAGGGAAAGCAGCTATTTCCGGTGAAAAAAGTTTGAACGAAAACTTAGTGTCAACTTGGTGTCAAAAGCTTGAATTGTGAATTACAAAATATTTTTTTGCATAAAAAAAGGCTTGTGGAATATTCCACAAGCCTTTTTGTTTTTACCTAAGTTGAGCGATTTTTTGCGAAGAAATGTGCCAAGGTCTTGATGCAGCAAGGTTTGCGAAAAACGTAGGCATACCAATGGATATGTCGAGGCTTTTCGCAAGCCCTTGATGCGCAAGAGATTGGTGCAGGTCGAGTAAGAAATCGCTCAATTTAGGTTTTAATACATTGCTAAAAAGATAGAGGCGGTCCGACAACATTGTTTTACAATAACCGCATTAACATTATATGTATTTTCCATTGAATTGAATTTAAAACAGATCCAGTTGCTGATTCATATAATCTGATCGAAACGGACTTCAACCTATTTGTCGGACCGGCTCTTTGATAAATTAACTACATGCAAAGAATATGCCCAGATTTTGTTGCAATAACTACAAGAACTATATGAATAGTTTAAACGCCTATCTACAGCCCATTAAAGCTATCTTTAATAATTAATATGGGAATTAAAATCAACAAAATAATCTTAAATATAATTAATATTGTGAATTATAATGCATAATAATTGTGAAAATATTTACATATATCACCTGAAGACTGGCGGAGTTATAACTGTTTTAAAACAACAGGTAGAAGCTGTCAGAGACAAATGTGAAGTTCTTGTGCTATCAGGAGAACCTCCTGATATATCCTTTCCTGCTTATTCCTTGCATACCCCTAATTTTTTAAAAATCCTAAAACTTCTTCAAAAAAAGGGAATAAAGCTTTTTTTACAAATCTACGATTTTGCAGAAGACGGAAGGTCTTTATATTATTTTTCTGAAGAATATGTTTCACATTGTCATATATGTCTATTTAGTGCCCGAACGAAAACTAGAAATTTTTTTCAAGTTCAAGGAAGGCGCAAATTTTAACCGCAGGAATACATTGAGTATTTTGAGGATTAAAATTTAAGCCTGACGCAGAAATTGGGAAAATTAGCAGTTTTCGTTCAGGCACTATTTATACCTTTCTACAGGAGATATCTGATGTATACTTTTCAAATGCGGTCCGTGCTTCTTCTATTAATAGATATTCTTTTCCTGTATATCTTGGTGAGAAGTGGAAAAGAGTGTATTGTTTAATATTGGCTTTGCCTGCTAATTTGCCGGCCTGACGAGCAGTAAGGTGATATTTTTTTTCAGCTATGTCTCTGTCATTTTCAAGAAACGCCGCTTCTATAAAAAGATGATCCGAATTTTTTGCAAGTCCTATTATTTTTTCTTTGTTACGGTTACTATAAACTACATCTGCAATATATGTAATTTTTTGCCCTGGAGTAATAAGGGCGATTTGTTTTGAAAGATTGCCGAGAATAAATTTCTTTTCTTTATTATTTCTTCCGTATCTTGCAACGAATTCAGATTCAGGATCCTGGTGGTTGAATAAAGCTTGTTTGAACTCTTTTAGCCAGGGGCCTATTTCAAGTTCAAGAGCAATAACTTTGTCTTTAATTATATTAATGTGAAAGCGTTCTTCGATTGAAAATCCCAGGCATGGTATGCTGTGGTCCAGGATTACAGCAGAAACGGACAGGGCTGGTTCCTTTAAAAGGACTGAGTTAAAGTGTTCTTTTACATCTTCTTTAGTAGGGATAAATCTGTTTTGACACAGATACTGTCTGGAAATCAGGTGCTCAGGATGCACCTCGGTAACGTTTAAAGAGAAGCTGTTACTGAAATTTCCTACAAGGTTCCATGAATAGCTATCCAGTTTTCCTTCAACATTCTTCATAAAACCTTCAGGACCATACAGATATAAGTTTTTTTCGCGGCCAAGGAAAAGCCGAAGCACTCTATCAAAACCCACAAAGTGATCCATATGTGTATGTGTGACAAAAATATGGCTTATCTTAAGAATATCTCTTGTTGAAAGAGAATAAATATCGCCTAAATCGAAAATCAGGGCTCGTTTTTCAAATAAAAAAGGGATAAATATTCCAGGGTCATCAAAAGGTCCGTTGATTAGCCTTGGATGAAAGGATGGGCGCATTCTTAAGGCAGGAATTTTATAACTTGCTGGTTTATACAATGATATATATCTTCATCAGAACCGAATATATCAATAACATCTTTGTGATTTATTAGTTTTTCTATGACAAAAGAGGTAACATAAATACTTACGATATGTGGATTTGGAATAATATTTCTAACTGGCGCAATTTGGTAGTCAATATCAAACTCATCAGAATGGCTTAACTTTTCGAGGCATTTGTTAATTTGTTCTTCCAATCCGTTTTTATTGGTTGTTTCAACGATATCGTTTTCAATAAGCTTCATGGCAATAGCATTCGAGAGCGGTTCGATACATTCTTTTACGCTGTTTATTGCCCGTTTTTTAGCATATTCCTTTGAAGATTCTATTTTAGACAAAATACTTGATTCACGATTGCTTGGCCTGAATATTTTAGCCATGGATTATCACCTATATTCATTTAATTTTTTGCAGGGCATAATAATTGTATGTAAAATGGATTGCAAGGAAAATATTATAACCACTGCTAAATTTCTTCAATAATAATTTGTGCTTTTTTTGTTCCATTCCAGTGGTTCCAGCGCAGTCTGAATGCGATTTTATCAAATCTGTCATTTAATGGTTTGTTTTTATCAATGTTGAAGTGAATTGCGTTAAAGCCCTTTCCTTTGCCGGATGCGTTCTGCTTTAAAAGCATGTTTCTATGGTTTTCACCAACAATTTTAGAAGATAAAACTTTAATGTTTTTAGCCGTAAAAAGAGGTTCATGGTTTCCTGCTCCAAAGGGCTTTAAGGCTTCAAGGTCGTCAATCAGCATGTCTGAAATATCATCCAAATTAAGTTCATAATCAATTGTAATTATCGGCACAAGATTTATTGTTTGTTTATTTGCATTTTTTTCAAAATTTTCTTGAAATAGAGTTATATTTTTATTTTTTATTTTTAAGCCTGCGGCCATTGAATGCCCGCCAAAATTTTCAAGATTACTTGCACAATTCATAAGCCCATCATACAGGTCAAATCCAGGTACACTTCTGGCAGAACCTTTACCAATACCATCTTTTGTTGAAATAAGCACAACAGGCCGGAAAAATTTTTTTGCAAGCCTTGACGCAACGATCCCAAGAATCCCTTCGTGCCATCCTTGATTAGATAATACGAGCGTTTTCTTTTGTAGCAGATGAGGATTTTTATTTAAATAGAATAGGATATTATCAGTTAGTTTTTTTTCAATAACCTGTCTTTGGATATTCAGTTTGTTGAGTGTTTGAGCAGTTTGTCTCGCTATGTCAAGGTGTTTTGCAGTTAAAAGTTCAACTGCGGTTTTTGCATGGTCTATTCTGCCCGGTGCATTTAACCTTGGCGCCAGCTTGAAAGCAATATCATCCGTATCTGTTAATGGGGCTTTTAATTTGCATTCTTCGATCAATGCTTTCATCCCATTACGTTCACCTGTGTAGATTTTTTCAAGTCCCGCATTAACTAATATCCGGTTTTCATCAACAAGAGGAACCATATCAGCAATGGTTCCAAGGGCTACAAGATCGCAAAGATTTTTTAAATTGGGCTCTGGCAAGTTATGCCAGAAGCTGTTGTCACGCAGGTGTTTTCTGAGGCAGATCAGAAGATAAAAGGCCACACCAACTCCTGCGAGGTTATCAAGACCTGAGGTGCAATCGGTGCGTTTTGGGTTTACAACAGCAAATGCATGAGGCGGTTTGTCAGATATTCTGTGATGATCGGTTATAATTACATCTATTCCAAGACGTTGTGCAACTTTTACAGCATCATAACTGCTGGACCCGCAGTCCACAGTTATTATAAGGTTTATTCCTTTTGGCAGAGCGTAATCTATAATATGGTTTTTTTGCAGACCGTATCCTTCTTTTATCCGGTGCGGGATATAGTAATATGCATCTGCTCCTATGTAACTGAAAAATTCTAAAAGGATAGTTGTAGCTGTTATTCCGTCGACATCATAATCTCCGAAAATTAAAATCTTTTCATTATTGATTATTGCGGAATAAATACGGCTGACAGCAGTATTTATTTCTTTTATTGAAAACGGAGAGCGCATATTGTTAAAAGAGGAATTAAGAAAATCAAAGGCATCCTCAACAGAAACAATGTTTCGATTAACCAGGATGCTTGCTATGATTGGATTGCATTTAAGAGCGTTACTGATTTTTCTTACAGAACTGATATCCGGTTGAAGTATTTGCCAGTGTTTTTTCATAACTGAGATATAACTTATATTGTGGTTTCGGACAATAGTAAAGATTTGTCAGGTCTGCGTCATTTTCATGGACAAGTTGGTGAACCGCGGAATTTCAAACAAGGAATAATGAATATCGAAGTAATAGAAAGCCTTATTAAACTTCAGGGAGAAGGGTGACAAGAGTTGTATTGCGAAATGCAAAAGGTAGAACAAAGAAACAAACGCATAAAACATAACGTCCCGAAAGCCCCAGATTATGAACGAGAAAATGGGGTCGGATGCAGTTATTACTTGACGTAACGAATAATTGTTATTATAAATTAGCCGATACATCGGGAGATATTTATGATAGACAAGACAAGAATTCTTGAAACACTAACTGAATGGAATTACTGGAAACGGGAACTGCCGGATACTATTGTACGAGAGCGATACGAATCAGAGGTATTACAAAAATCTACTACTGGAGAGATTGTTATCCTGAAAGGAGTCCGGCGAAGCGGCAAGTCGACCATTCTCATAAACACCATCAAACGGCTGCTTGAAAAAGGCGTTGACCGGAACGATATTCTGTTTATCAACCTCGAAGACCCGAGGTTTATTAATGACCTTAATGTAGATCTGCTGTCACAAATCAGGGATACATACCTGGAATACCTCAACCCATCCGGTACCCCGTATATTTTTTTAGATGAGATCCAGAATATATCAGGTTTTGATAAGTGGTTGTTAAAGGAATATGAGCTGAAAACGTCCCGGATATTTGTGACAGGGTCCAATGCGAAACTGTTAAGTCGTGAGATCGGAACCGCATTGAGCGGACGTTATCTGGATGTAATGGTTTTTCCGCTGGATTTCAGGGAATACCTTGCATTTAATGGAATGGATATTAAAAACAGGCTCGATTTTACCGAGCATCGTATCAAAGTCAACCGTATTTTCAAAGAATATATCACCTTCGGAGGATTTCCCAGAGTCGCCCTCACAGATGAACTTGAACTGAAAAAGGCGGAACTGAAAGCTTACTTCGACTCTATTATGCTCCGGGATATTGTAGCACGATACCGGCTGGAGAACGTGGAAGCGCTTATGGGACTTTCCGTGTACCTGCTGTCCAATATCTCCAATCTGTTATCGCTCAATGCCCTTAAAAACCATTTTAAACTGTCATTTGACCTGATCAACCGCTATGTTGAATACCTTGAAAATGCCTATCTAATATTCCGTGTTCCTCTGTTTGACTGGTCGTTGAAAAAACAACAGGTAAATCCTAAAAAGGTGTATTCAATTGATACGGGGCTTTCTCATATAGTATCGTTCAAAGTGGGACAGAACACCGGAGGCAGGCTTGAAAACCTTGTCTTCCTTGAATTGTTGCGACGGAATAAAGAGATTTATTACTACAAAACAACCGGAAACCTGGAAGTCGATTTTGTGGTCAAGGAAAACGAGCGGATCACTCAGTTCATTCAGGTATCAGCCGGAATCGATGATGAAAAAACAAAAGCAAGAGAGATTAGGGCACTGATCAAGGCGGGCAACGAGATTCCCCATGCCGGCGGCGCAGCACTTGTTCTGCTGGTACCCGACATCAATGAAATAGTACAGCATAATGGAAAAGAAGTTCATATCAAAGATATGAAAGCATGGCTGCTTGGAATAGAATAAACCTCTCAGGCAAGCCGATTTCACCGCATCCGCTGTGTTGCAGGCCATTCGCAGTGAAGCGCCACGGCTTCATGGCCTGCGCCTTGCGTATGCGGCAAACTCGGCACGTGAGAAATGCGGGTTAGGCATTAGCCCTCCGAAGGAAAGTCACCTTCAGAAGGCTAACGCATCAAAATGATATGATCCTATCTCCGTCTTTTTTACCAAGGTGGCTCCTCACACGCACACCTGGGCCTGGTGCATAGCAGGAGTTTTCTGGCATCAAGGGCGGTAGTCGTGCCGTCACCGTCCAGATCTCGCGGCTCGTTTCCTTCGCCGTATGTCTCATTGTCGGCTGGCTGGTTACGGGACTGGAGAAGAATGATTAGGTCGTCGCGGTCTACATCTTGGTCGCCGTCGAGGTCGCCAGGGGCATTGAATACGGCAGCAAAGTAGGTGCTGAAGTGGTCAATGTCTTTGAACGCTGCCACGCAATCGCCCGCGGCGCCGGTCACAAAACCCTCAGATTGCCTATAGGCATTAATGTAACTGGGAGAATTAAGGGACATCCTTGACTAACCGGACTTATGTTTATCTAACCTGTAAAGAGTTTTTGCAATTGCAGAAGGAGACACACCCAAATGACGGCTGGTTTCAGTTAGAGAAAATCCCCATACGATAAACAAAATTCTGCCTGTCGCGATCATGTTTTACTATCTCTTTGCGTTCAATTCCTCGGATAATGACATGCTGCAGAGTTCCCGGCGCATACGGTCTGGCTTGTCGTGGCATGTCTCACCTATTTGTAACACTATATTTATATCATAATATGTCCAATTAGTCAAGCCCGTCCCCCATCCGTCTTGTCTGTCTTAACGCCCGCCTGTCATACTCCCTGACACCACAGTTACCTTTGCCAACACCATCTTTTGTTGAAATAAGCACAACAGGCCGGAAAAATTTTTTGCAAGTCTTGACGCAACGATCCCAAGAATCCCTTCATGCCATCCTTGATTAGATAATACGAGAGGAAGGAATTGGTGTCATTATGTTGAATTGTGAATAAAGGAAGATTTAATTCACAATTCAAGCTTTGACACCACAGTTCAATAGCGGATTCCATACTCTCGTGTACTTCATACCAAACCAGTTGATGAACACCGTAACGTTTGGTAAAACCCTCCACCATGTTGTTTTTGTGCTCCCATATCCTCTTTATGAGGTCTGAAGTCACTCCGATATAGAGTGTACCATTTCGTTTGCTTGCCAAAATATAAACCGCTGCCTGTTTGTTCACTGATGCCTCTTTGGATTCCGGCTTTCGCCGGAATGACGAATGAGAAATACGCTCTCTTAAGTTAGCACTTATGGGACATTCCGCCATTTTGGCTCTATGGTAATTTCACAATCAAGCAAAATCTAAGGAGTTGCTAACTGATTGAATTTACAGGCTGTCCCGCCTTGCGTTGGTAGCCGAAATTCGAGATCAGAAGCACTAAGTTGGAATCTACTTTGACGTTTTCCTGTATGATTCGACTTTTTTGTTGAAAAAAAATAGTAAATGATGGTATTTAAATTTGCAAGTGTTTACGGCTTTAAACTTGAAATTGGAAAGTAGAAATTGGGGAGAGATTAAAATAGAAATTGGAAATTGGGAAGAACAGTACAAAAGCATGAAGACCAAATTTCCAATTTCCAATTTCCAATTTCCAATTTCAATGTTCCGTGAACGCTTACTTAAATTTTTTGAATTATTTATTAGAGCCATTTTTGGAAACAATAAAAAAATATTACCGAATTGAACGAAAAGAAATCTGCTTTCTAAAATTTATTTTTGAGGCATATGATGGAATTGCAATGTTAACTACTGTGGATTCTGATTTAGGTGTTGTTATGTTCCATATTGCTCCAGGCTGCGAAGATGATGTTGAGATGATTTTACAAGACCTTCAACATCATATCATGATTGAGCGTTATAGATAAGGAACGGGGATCAGCAGGGAAACGTCAAAGTCAGTGCTAAAGTGCTAATATTTAGAGTTTGTGGGGACCTCAAAATCCGAAATACGAATATCGAAACTCGAAACAATATCTAATTTCGAATATCAAATGACCAAAACATGTCAGGCACTTATGCAATATCTATGGCGCTCCACCATGTTTGAAATTTTGAATTTTGGTCATTTGTATTTGTTTCGGATTTCGAGCTTCGTGCTTCGAATTTATTGAAAATTGAATAAGTAAGCAATTCTTGTGAATTTAAGAGGTTATCAGCTTAAATGACGTGGTCCTGCTGGGATCAGTGAACGGTTATCTATTATGAGGGGGCGCTAATGAAAAGAGGCTGGTATTTTGGTCTTGTCATTTTGATTTGTTTTCTTGCAGTTGGAATGGCGAATATGGGAGAAAGAGGTGTCATTGATATCCCTGAGCCTGAAAAAAATTATGCTGCCACACTTGTGGACCAGACTGATGTTTCGATGGACCTTGAAAAGTTTTCATTTGAAGGCCAGACTTATTTTATCGGCAAATTGGGTCGGGCAGAGATATCAATTGATTTTGGCAAGATAGACTCGGTTTTATTTATTTTACAGGATGATCAGGTTAAGGTTAAGCTAAATTTAAAGGATGGAAAAGCTCTTGAGATCCTAGTAAATAAGGGCAAAAATTGCTATGGTATATCTTCTTTCGGAAATGTCAGGATAGAAGTTCAGGATATAAAAAAGGTAGCCGTTCACGGCTTGAAACTTGAAACTAGAAAGTAGAAATTAGGGAGAGATTAAAATAGAAATTGGAAATTGGGAAGAACAGTACAAAAGCATGAAGACAAAACATCTTTACATAAATACCATCGGATGTCAGATGAATGTTTATGACTCCGAACAGATCGAAAAGATATTAGCTCCCTCGGGATACAAAATGAATTCGTCTTTTGAAGTTGCTGATCTTATAATTGTTAATACATGTGCCATCAGGGAAAAGGCTGAGCAGAAAGTTTTTAGTTTTTTAGGACGTCTTGCAGGCCTTAAAAGAAGAAAACCAAATTTGATTATAGGTGTTGGTGGTTGTGTGGCTCAGCAGGAAGGCGATAAGATCATGGAACGTATGCCGCATGTAGATTTGGTTTTCGGGACACATGCTATATTACGTTTGCCTTATCTTATAGAAAGAATAGAATCAGAAAGATGCAGCATAGTGGACGTTGAAATGTCAGAAATCATAGAAGAGTTTGAATCTATAACAGAATCACCGTTGGATAGAATTGATCCAAAAGTCACAAGCTTTGTGACAATTATGAGGGGCTGTGACAATTTTTGCACTTATTGTGTAGTACCACATGTTAGGGGCAGAGAAACAAGCAGATTCCCTGAAAGCATAGTGGGCGAAGTCAGAGGTCTCGTTAAAACCGGTGTTCGAGAGGTTACTCTTCTTGGTCAGAATGTAAACAGTTATGGCAAAAAGGAAAACCTGAACTCATTCCCGCAACTTTTGGCCCGGGTAAATGAAATAGACGGACTTTTTAGAATCAGATTTACTACTTCTCATCCAAAAGACCTGTCAGATGATCTTATCAGCGCTTTCAAAGACCTTGATAAGCTCTGCAACCATATACATTTGCCTGTTCAGTCCGGATCAAACAGAATTTTAAAAAGAATGAACAGGAAATATAACAGGGAGCTGTATCTTGAAAAAATAGGCAAACTGCGCAATAATTGCCCGGGTATAGCTATTACTTCTGATATTATTGTCGGCTTTCCAGGAGAAACGAGAGCTGATTTTGAAGAAACTTTGAATTTAATAAAAGAAGTGGAATTTGATAGTATTTTTGCATTTAAGTATTCTGACAGACCAAATGCACCGGCAGCCCGTTTTGCAAACAAAATTACAGAGCAGGAAAAGAAAGACAGATTGCAAACCCTGCTGAATTTGCAGGAATATTTTACAACCAAAAAGAACAGGGTTCTGGTTGGATCAAATGAGTTGCTCCTTGTTGAAGGCTTAAGTAAAAAGAAGGTAGATAGCGATGATGCCCAAAGTAAATATCAATACGTTCAGTGGACAGGGCGTACTGAAACCAACAAGGTGGTAAACTTTATACAGAGTGAGGCCACTATTCCACGCGATAGAATATTAAAAGGGAAAATAGTGAACGTGAAAATTGAGAAAGCATATTCGCATTCGCTCTTGGGAAAACCAGCTCAGGTTGAGCCAACACTTTTTACTTTGAAAGGAGAACAAAGTTATGCTGCTTAAAGTTAGCATAGCGGGGCTGACAATTGATCCGGCTTCAAACACACCGATCGTTATTTTAAAGTCTGATAAAGATGATCAGGCAATTCCTATATGGATAGGGTTGCTTGAAGCTACTTCTATTGCTTCAACTCTTCAAAATATTAAGTTTGAACGCCCCATGACTCACGATCTTTTTAAGAATTTTACTGATATTCTTGATATCAAAATACAAAAGGTTGAGGTGTGTGATTTAAAAAATAACACTTTCTATGCTAGAATACATTTTATTTATGAAAAGGGTAATTTCAGTATGGATGCACGACCCAGCGATGCAATTGCTCTGGCACTTCGATATAATGCACCAATTTATGTCGATGATGATGTTATTGAAAAGTCGAAAATGTCTGATACCCATGCTGAAGCCCTTGATAAGACTGAAGAGGGAAAAAAGTGGGCGGATTATCTTGAAAAGCTTTCGCCTGAAGATTTTGGGAGATATAAGGTATGATAGATCTTCATACACATACGGTTTTCAGTGATGGCGTTTTGATACCTTCTGAGCTTGTTAGAAGGGCGGAGTTTGTTGGATTAAAAGCAATAGGAATAACAGATCATGGTGATTTTTCAAATATTGATTTTATAATTCCAAGAATAGTTGCCATAGCTGAGAAACTAAATAGCGTTTTAAGCATAAAGGTTGTTCCCGGGATAGAAATAACACATGTACCGCCAAGCCTGATATCAGATGCAGCAAAAAAGGCGCGTTCTTTAGGAGCAAAAATTATTATAGTACATGGAGAAACAATTGTCGAACCAGTTGCTCCAGGCACTAATAATGCTGCGATAGAGGCAGATATTGACATTCTGGCGCATCCCGGTCTTATAAGCGAGGAGGAAGTTTTAAAAGCAAAAGAGAATGGAATTTTTTTGGAGATATCAGCCCGTAAGGGGCATTCTCTGACAAACGGACATATTGCAAAGCTTGCCAGGAAAACAGGTGCAAAGCTTGTCATCAACACTGATGCGCATGCACCTGAAGATTTGATTGATGAAAAAATGGCAAAAAAAATTGTTTACGGGGCAGGTTTGACCGAGAATGACTATGATATAATGCAAAAAAATGCCTCCTTATTTATATAGTTCGCCTTCACCCTATCCACCTGAGTAGTCACCAATTTAGCAAATGAATTTTTTTACTTGACTAAATAAAAAACATCATTTACATATGACATAAATAAATAAATTTGATTCAGTAAATTATGGGAATACAGAAATAAAGATTGTATGCATTTTCTTAATATCAGGTTTGGAAGAGGAATTTTGGGATAAAAAATCAAAGGAGGAAGTTATGTCTCTTGATCCAACTAAGCATCAGGATTGGGAAATTGCCGAAGATGCGGAAAAAAATATGAAAACCGTATATCAACTTGGAGAGGAACTCGGGCTTGAGAAAGAAGAGTTGCTTCCGCATGGGCATTATGTGGCAAAATTAGATTTTGCAAAGATTGTTAAACGTCTTGAAGGAAAACCGGACGCAAAATATATTGATGTAACAGCTATTTCTCCCACTCCACTAGGAGAAGGAAAAAGTACTTCTGCCATGGGATTGGTGCAGGGATTTGGCAAGAGAGGCAAACGAGTAATAGGAGCTATCCGCCAGCCTTCCGGAGGTCCCACAATGAATATTAAGGGTAGTGCTGCAGGAGGCGGGCTTGCGCAGTGTATTCCTCTTACACCTTTTTCATTAGGTTTGACCGGCGATATTAATGCTATCATGAATGCTCATAATTTAGCTATGGTAGCTTTGACATCGAGGATGCAGCATGAAAATAATTATTCTGATGAGATCCTGGCTAAAAAGAATTTAAAACGGCTTGATATTAATCCAAAAAATGTTGAAATGGGATGGATACTTGATTTTTGCGCCCAGTCTCTTCGTAATATAATAATAGGTCTTGGTGGAAAGATGGACGGTTTTCCCATGCAGTCCAAATTTGCAATTGCTGTAAGTTCCGAGATTATGGCTATTTTAGCTGTTGCTACAAGCCTGGAAGATATGCGTGAGCGAATGGGTAAAATAGTTGTCGCGTATAACAAAAATGGCGATCCTGTTACTACAGCAGATCTTGAGGTTGACGGTGCCATGACTGCATGGATGGTGGAAGCCCTGAATCCGAATCTCATGCAGAGTCTTGAAGGACAGCCCGTCCTGGTGCATGCAGGACCATTTGCAAACATAGCCATAGGGCAATCATCAATCATTGCAGACAGAGTTGGATTAAAATTAGCAGACTATCATGTTACCGAAAGTGGTTTTGGAGCAGATATAGGTTTTGAGAAATTCTGGAACTTAAAATGCCGTTTTAGTGGGCTGAAACCACATTGCGCCGTAGTAGTCGCAACCATTCGTGCATTAAAATGTCATGGCGGCGGACCTCCTTTACCTCCCGGCAAGCCGATGAACCCCGCATATCTTGAGGAGCATGTGGACTGGGTTGAAAAGGGATGCGAGAATCTGGTTCATCACATTAAAACGGTTAAAAAGGCAGGTATAAACCCGGTTGTTTGTATCAATTCATTCTATACTGATACAAAGGATGAGATAAATGCAGTTCGCAGATTGTCTGAAGCCGCGGGCGCCCGTGCTGCTGTTTCAGAGCACTGGCTCAAAGGCGGTGACGGGGCATTGGAGTTTGCAGATGCAGTTGTTGATGCGTGTGAGGAGGAAAACAATTTCCGCTTTCTTTACGAGCTGGATACTCCATTACGAAAACGGATTGAACTGATTGCAAAAGAAGTTTACGGTGCTGACGGTGTAAGCTATACCCCTGAAGCCAAAGCCAAAGCCATAAGAATGGAACAGGATCCTGAACTGGCAAATTTAGGGACATGCATGGTCAAAACCCATCTCAGCCTTTCCCATGATCCCACTAAAAAAGGCGTCCCAACAGGGTGGACTCTTCCTATACGGGATATTTTGACCTATAAGGGCGCGGGGTTTGTTGTACCGGTTGCAGGAGCTATCAGCCTTATGCCGGGGACAGCTTCAGATCCGGCTTACAGGCGCATTGATGTGGATGTTGAGACCGGAAAAGTAAAAGGGCTTTTTTGATACGGGAGATTTAAATAATGTCCGCAAAAATTATCAGTGGAACTGAAATTGCCAAAGAAATAAGGATAGAGCTTAAGCAAGAGATAGCGGAATTAAAGGAAAAACATGGCTTGACTCCTGGATTGGCCACAGTCCTTGTGGGTGATGACCCTGCATCCAGGGTATATGTCGGTCAAAAAGATAAGTCTTGTAATAACCTGGGTATTTATTCGAAGATGATCAACTTGCCGGGAGATGTTGCAGAGGAAGATCTCCTGAAGTTAATTGATGAATTAAACAATGATTCCAGTATCCACGGTATATTAGTACAGTTGCCTCTCCCTGAGCACATTAATGAAACCCGTGTACTTTATGCAATTGATCCCAACAAGGATGTAGATGGTTTTCATCCTGTAAACGTTGGGAAAATGGTTATCGGAGAGAAATGTTTTCTTCCGTGTACACCGCATGGAGTTTTAGAGCTGCTAAGTCGTTCAGGAGTAAAAACAGAAGGAGCTGAGGTGGTAATAGTCGGGAGGAGTAACATCGTTGGAAAACCGGTTCTAAATCTGATGCTTCAGAAGAGACCGTCCGGTAATGCAACGGTAACTTTGTGTCATACAAGGACTAAAGATATATCTTTCCATACAAAACGGGCAGACATACTTATAGTGGCTACCGGTCATCCCAAGACAGTTACCGGCGATATGGTCAGAGAAGGGGTTGTTGTTATTGATGTTGGAGTAAACAGAATTGGAAAAACGCCTGAAGGAAAGGCGATTTTAGTAGGCGATGTTGAATTTGATAGTGTTAAAGAAAAAGCTGCTGCAATAACACCTGTGCCGGGTGGTGTAGGACCCATGACAATTGTTATGCTGATGAAGAATACGGTGGAAGCAGCAAGAAATACACTTTGAGTGCCTAAAGTGAACTAAAGTGCCTAAAATGCCTAAAGTTATGGTACGCCTTCGGCGTGCTATAGATTTTCAGGGTTTGATTATAACTTTAGCCGGAAATAAAGTGAGCAAAGTTGTATGGCAAGAAAGTTAAAATTGGCAGCGCCGAAGGCGCATTCCTTAACTTTAGGCACTTTAATATACTTTAGCTCACTTTAGGCACTTATGTCCGCACCGAAGGTGCGTTAATTTTGGAGGAATGATAATGGGATCAAGAAGATCTCCTATAGGTGTTGCCCAGCGTTGCATGGGCATTGATTGTGAGGGCAGCACATGTGTTGTGGAGCAAGCTGAGAAACAGGGGGTTGTTACCTATATACAGCGTATGAACAGGCGTGCTATTGAGCCATGCCTTTTCGGTCAGGGGGGAACATGCTGCCGGATTTGTTCCTTTGGGCCATGTATGATGATAGAGGATATTCCTGAGTCAATAGGACTTTGCGGCGCCACTCCTGCGACTGTAGCGGCGCGTAACTTTGCCCGTATGGTTGCTGGAGGAGCATCTGCACACATGGATCATGCTCTGGAGACTGCAATGGCTTTTTTGGCTGCGGCCAGGGGAGAATCAGACTACAAAATCAAGGATGAAAAGAAACTGCGTGCACTGGCAGAGGTTTTTGAAATAAAGACTGAAGGCCGAAGCACGAAAGATATCGCCATTGAGGTAGGTGAAAAGGCATTGGCTGAATTCGGTAAGCAGGAAGGGGGCATATATTGCATAAAACGTGCTCCTGAAAAAAGGCAGGAATTGTGGAAAAAATTGGGAGTTATACCTCGCGGCATACAGCGGGAAGTTGTTGAGATAATGCATAGAACCCATATGGGAACTGATCAGGATTATCGCAACCTGATTCTCCAGGCCACCAGATGTGCTCTGGCAGACGGCTGGGGTGGTTCCATGATATCGACCGAACTGCAGGATATCATGTTCGGGACACCAGTTCCGATTCGGGCAGTGGTCAACCTCGGCGTTCTTTCCAAAGACGAGGTAAACGTGGTCGTTCACGGCCATGAGCCGATCCTGTCTGAGGCAATGGCTTTGGTTGCCCAGGAACCGGAGATGATCGAGGCAGCTAAAAAAGTGGGAGCAAAAGGGATCAATTTAGTCGGTGTCTGCTGTACTGGTAATGAGGTTCTTATGCGTCACGGGATTCCTGTTGCAGGCAGCTTTATCCAGCAGGAAATTGTCCTTGCAACCGGCGCGGTAGAGATAATGGTGGTAGATGTTCAATGTATTATGCAGTCTCTGCCGACAGTAGCTGAATGTTTCCATACTGAGGTTATTACTACCTCTGACAGGGCTCGGATCCCGGGCGCTGAGCATATAGAGGTGCATCATCATAATGCAGTGGACACAGCACGGCAGATCATCCAGCGTGCAATTGATAGATTTCCGCAGAGAGGAGAGATCAATATCCCGCAAAACAAAATGGATATTGTGGCGGGATTCAGTCACGAAACCATTAATCATATGCTGGGAGGCGCTTTTCGTGCTTCATATCGTCCCTTGAATGACAATATTATAAACGGCAGAATTAGAGGGGTTGGCGCAGTTGTAGGATGTGACAGCATGCGAGTCCGTTCCGGGCACGTACATACCACTGTGGTAAAGGAGTTGATAGCCAACAATGTCCTGGTCCTTGTCACGGGCTGTGCTGCTACTGCATGCGGGCGTGCGGGACTTCTGACTCCTGAAGCTGCAAAGCTGGCAGGGCCTGGCTTGAGAGAGGTCTGCGAGACAGTGGGTCTGCCGCCGGTATTGCATATGGGATCATGTGTGGACAACAGCCGGATCCTGATTGCTGCAACAGAGATTGTACGTGAGGGAGGCCTTGGAGACGATTTGTACCAGGTCCCGGCGGCAGGGTGTGCACCGGAGTGGATGAGCGAAAAAGCCATATCAATTGGGCACTATTTTGTAGCGAGCGGCGTTTTTGTAGTATTTGGGAGAACATTTCCAACAACAGGAAGCAAGGTTTTGACTGATTTTCTGTTCAAAGAGTTTGAAGACCTGTACGGTGGAATGTGGGCGGTTGAATCCGATCCGGTAAAGATGGCCCAATTGATGATCCAGCGTATTGAAAAAGGGCGGGAGGCTCTGGGTATTCAGGAAACCAAGGAAAGAGTTCTCTATGATATGGAAATGAGACGTGAGTTGGAATAATAGATATGAAAGAAAGTAAAACGACAAAAATGGGTTCTGTCCTTGTTGTGGGCGGCGGTGTGGCCGGTATTCAGGCATCTTTGGATCTTTCCGAGCTGGGTTATTTTGTTTACCTTGTTGAGAAATCCGCATCAATTGGCGGGGTAATGGCTCGATTGGACAAGACCTTCCCTACCAGTGACTGTGCTATCTGAATACTCGGACCAAAGTTGGTTGAGGCCGGTCGGTCTCCAAATATAAAGATACTGACAAACGCTCGATTGGAATCCGTTCAGGGTGAGGCAGGGAACTTTACCGCTCGCGTGCATACTGCTCCGCGATACATAAATGAGGATCTTTGCACGGCCTGCGGCATATGCACTATGTATTGTCCTGTTATAACATCAGATATATTTAATGAAGGCCTTGCTTTAACAAAGAACCTTCATAAAGATTATCCCCAGGCAGTACCGTCGAGTTTTTATATCGATCCCAGAGAGTGTCTTTTTATAAATCATGAGATGTGTCGTATCTGTGTTTCAACATGTCAGGCGCAGGCCATAGATTTTAGTCAGACAGAGGAAGAACACAATCTATCCGTAGGTTCTGTAATATTGACTCCTGGGTTCGGTCGTATTGATGATGAAGTTCTTGGCCGCTACGGTTTCGGTAAATATCCTGATGTGCTTACAAGTTTAGAATTCGAGCGGTTGACTTCTGCATCAGGTCCTACTGAAGGGACGATTGTCAGGCCGTCGGATCAGCGCCATCCAAAACATATTGCATTCCTCCAGTGTATAGGATCAAGGGATGAAACATGTGGAAATGGATACTGTTCTTCAGTTTGCTGTATGTATGCAGTTAAAGAGGCATCTGTGGCAAAAGAACACGACCCTGATCTTGATATAACCATATTTTATATGGATATGAGGACTCAGGGCAAGGAATTTGATGCATCCCGTCAACGAGCCAGGGAAAAATACGGCATCAAATTTGTCAGATCTCGTATTGCGGGAATTCAGGAACAAGGGGATCAATTGAGGATATCATACGTAGATGGGCGAGGTGTTCATCACGGTGAATCTTTTGACATGGTTGTTCTTTCTGAAGGTTTGGAATCACCTGAAGGGGCTGATGATCTTGCCCGTAGCTGCGGTATTGATATTAATAAGTATGAATTTTGCAGCACTCAGGCTTTTACTCCCCTTCAGACATCAAGACAGGGTATCTTTGTGGCAGGTGCTTTCGGAGGGCCAAAAGACATCCCGGAGAGCGTTACTGAAGCAACTGGTGCTGTGGCTTCTGTTGACTCATTGCTAAACAAAGTGAGGGGCAGCCAGGTTGAAAAAAAAGAATACCCCGCAGAGATTGTGATAGGAGATGAGCCAAGAATAGGTGTTTTTGTGTGCCACTGTGGAAGCAATATTGCCAGCGTTATTGACGTTGCTGCAGTTAGAGAATACGCATCAACTCTTGATCGCGTTGTTTATGCGGATCAAAGCCTGTATAGTTGTTCTCAGGACGCTCAATACATCTTAAAGGAAAAGATTAAAGACCATAATCTTAATCGAGTTATAGTTGCTGCCTGCACACCCCGTACGCATGAACCATTATTTCAGGAAACACTGAGGGATACGGGCCTGAACCGTGCTCTGTTTGAAATGGTAAACATCAGGGATCAGTGTTCATGGGTGCATGCAGGAGAACCTGAAGAAGCTACTGAGAAAGCAAAGGATCTGGTCAGGATGGCGGTTGCAAAGGCCACCCTGTCGCAACCGCTTCCGGAACAGCAGATCCCTGTTATACCTAAAGCACTGGTCATAGGTGGTGGAATTTCAGGAATGACAGCGGCTTTGAGTATGGCGGAGCAGGGATTTGAGACCTTTTTGGTAGAAAAGTCAGACAAACTTGGCGGCAATTTGAGGAATGTGAGCGCTTTGCTATCTGGTGAGGATCCAAGGAAAACAGTTAAAGAAGTTGAGAAAAAGATAGCTTCCAATGATTTGATACGAGTTTATACTGGAGCTGAGGTTGAAAGCGTATCCGGCTATGTGGGGAACTTTACCACTAACATTTCTTCTGCTTTGGGGACACAAGTTATTGAGCACGGTGTAATCATTATTGCCACTGGGGGCCGTCCGTATGAGCCAAAGCAGTATTGTTACGGAACTTCCAGGCAGGTTATAACCCAGATAGAATTGGAAGATGCTATTTCTTCCGGTGCCCTGGAGGAAGATCTCCAACAGGTTGTTATGATTCAATGCGTTGGTTCCCGGGGTGATGACCTTTCTTATTGCAGCAAGGTATGCTGCGGTCAGGCCGTGAAAAATGCGTTGCGAATTTTAGATAAATACCCGAATGCCAATATTTATATTCTTTACAGAGATATACGCACTTACGGGTTTATGGAAGACTACTATAAAAAGGCAAGAGAAAAAGGCGTTGTTTTTGTCAATTATGACAAGGAAAAAGCGCCTGTTGCAACTGACACGGACGGCAAGCTTTCTGTTACCTTTTTTGATGAAATGCTTGATGATGATATTACCCTTGAGCCGGATCTTCTCGTACTGAGCGTTGGAATAGTACCGAATGATGTTGATAGCCTGTCAAAGATTCTCAAGGTCCCTGTGACAAAGGATAATTTTTTTCTGGAGGCACATGTCAAGCTCCGTCCGGTTGAATTTGCTGTTGACGGTGTATTCATGTGCGGTCTTGCCCATTCCCCCAAACCGGTTAATGAATCTATTGCTCAGGCAAAATCTGCTGCCGGCAAGGCAGCACTGCCTCTGGCAAAAGGTGTCGTGTCAGTAGAGCCGATTGTATCTAAAGTAAATCCTGAAATTTGCATTGGGTGCGGTATTTGCGTAAGCCTTTGCCCGTATCAGGCGATTCAAATGGTCAAGGCAGGCAAGAAGAAAAAGGCGGAAACTATTTCCGCCTCTTGTAAAGGCTGTGGGATTTGCGCATCCCATTGTCCAAAACTGGCTATATCTATGGGCGGTTTTACAACCGAACAGATCAGGTCTCAGATAAAGGCCTTTGGAGGATAGGACTGCCCTTTAGCTATAAGTTATTTCTCCATTAGCAATTAACAGTTAGCAATTGATTATTGACTGTTATTATTGGCTTTTTGGGCATAAATATAAAAAATAAATAACCAATAATCAATTGTTAATAACTAATTGTTAATTAAGGTCAAAAATATGCCTCGACACTTATGGGTAAAGGGCAGGGATAGGAGGATCAATGGGGCAAGAGTTTAACCCTAAGATACTTGGATTTATGTGTAACTGGTGCTGTTACGCCGCCGCAGATTCAGCGGGTGTGGCACGGTATCAATACCCGCCGAATGTTAGAACGATTCGCATGATGTGTACAGGGAGAATGGATCCACTTTTTATTATAGATGCCTTTTGTGTCGGAACAGACGGTGTCTTTGTGGGTGGCTGACACCTTGGAGAATGTCATTACCAGGTTGGTAATTATGACGCCATGATAATGGAGGAATTTGTCAGGAAGATATTGGCAAAGATCGGTATTGATAGCGACCGTTTTGTATTGAAATGGGCATCAGCGGCCGAGGGCCCGCGATTTGTAAAGTTGATCACTGATTTTACCGGTAAAATCAAGTCCCTTGGTCCTTTGGGAGAGCCCGAGGGCGTTAGTAAGGATGAGTTGCAGATCAAGCTTTTGGCAGCTAGAAGTGCGGTCGAGAAAGCAAAATTGCGGACAGGGCTGGGCAACCTTACAAAGGGATTCCGTAAAGAAGGTGATTATTCTGATCAGCAAATAAAGGATAAGGTGAATGAGAAGCTAACAAAGTCAATAGGTACCGAGATAGATAGAAATGAGACTTTACTTCGCATACAAAAACAAGGGCCGATTGCTTTTGACGAGTTGACCAAAAAGATAGGGGTGTCCGGAACAGATATTGAAAAATATGTAGCCGCATTTCGCAAAAAAGGGTTAGTAGCCGAGACTGACAACCAGTTGTCGGCAACGAGTCAGGGGTCGGGGATCAGGGATTAGGGATCAGTGACTATCAACCAGCAACCGGTAACCAGCAACGAGCAACGAAATTATGACAATATATAAAGAAGATTTAGAACCTCGATTTAAGTTTGAAGTAGCAGAAATTCCGGAAGGTGAGAATGTCAAAGAATGTTTTGCATGTGGCAGTTGTACTGGTGTCTGCCCGGTCAGCCAGATAATACCTGAATTTGATCCCAGAAAAATTCTTCATATGATATCTCTCGGCCTGAAAAAAAAGCTGCTTTCATCTGATTTGCTCTGGTATTGCACAGGCTGTAGTACTTGTAAATTTGTGTGTCCACAGGATGTTCGATTTAATGATGTGATTAAAGCTTTGAAGGTCCTGGCGTTGCAGGATGGATATGTGGATGCAGATACTTTAAGTGAAATGGGCAAGCTGGCTGTTGTGGATGAGAAACGTTGTGTGGGCTGTCTGACTTGTGTACGTTTGTGTCCATTCTCTGCTCCGGGCATCGAGACGGGAAAGGGAGTTGCTTATATTGAACCGCTTAAATGTGTGGCATGCGGAATATGTGTTGCAGGGTGTCCGGTTAAGGCCATTGAGTTGAAAATATCGGAAGATGTTAAACGCTTTACTTCGTTTGACTTATTACGCCAGGCAGAGCAGCCGGACAATTTGGGAGAACCCAATATCGTGGCCTTTTGCTGCCACTATACAGCTTATGCGTGTTCACAGGATTTGCAGAATCTGTCTAAGTTGGGATTCCCAAAGAATGTTCGCGTGGAAATACTTTCCTGCAGCGGCAGCATCAGCATAAGCCGTTTGTTGAAAGCGTTTGAAGATGGAGCAGATGGTGTTTACGTAGCCGGGTGTCTGGAAGACACCTGTCACAATGTTAAAGGAAGCCAGGTTGCATCGAATAGAGTGAATTATGTAAAAAATGTTCTTTCGCAGTTGAACTTAGACCCTTCGCGTATTGAGATGTACATGATTTCCCGTGAATCGAATCAGGGATTTATTGATGCCGCTAAAGATATGACTGAGCGAATTAAAATATTGGGTACCAGCCAGTTAAAGGGGAAATAGGCATAGGCGCTTAAATAAGCGTTTTTTAACCCCAGAAGTAGTTGAAGTAAAATTCAAAATTGACAATTAGCAATTGATTATTGACAATTTGTAGTGATAAATTAAGTGGTTATCGAGATTGATTCATTTTGTATAATAATCAATAATCAATTGTGAATTACTAATTGTTAATGATTTTTCCCTTATTTATGCGCCTATGGGGAAATAGCGAAGGGGAGGGTGTTTGATTTGACAATAAGTACTAATGACCTGGATCCAGGGTTTAAATTTGAAATAGCCAATGTGCCGGGGAATGAACTTATCAAACATTGTTTTACATGTGGGGCCTGTATTACAGCCTGTCCTGTTAGTAATGCCTGTTCTGAATATGATCCAAGAAAAATCATACATATGATTATTCTTGGACTAAAAGAACGAGTCCTTTCCTCTGAAAACATCTGGTATTGTTCTCACTGCGAATCCTGTAGATTTTCCTGCCCCCAGGGTGTCCATATAAGTGAACTTATGGATACCTTGCAGACTATAGCTGTGAGGGATAATTATGTTGCTGCTGATGCATTTCAAAAATTTGGTACAGCTCCCTGCAAAGCTGCATGTCCGGCTCATATCAGCATTCAGGGATTTATTGGAATGATTACAGAGGGAAGATACAGAGATGGCCTGAAACTAATCAAAGAGGAAATGCCTTTTCCCTGTATTTGCGGCCGTATATGCTGCCATCCATGTGAAGAGAAGTGCAATAGAAATAAAGTTGATGAACCGGTTGCTATTGAGTATCTTAAGCGGTTTTTAGCTGACAGAGACCTTACAGGAAACATTAACTATGTTCCTGAAACAGAAGAAAAGAAAGAAGAAAAAGTGGCTGTGATAGGCGCGGGCCCTGCTGGTTTAAGTGCGGCATATTTTCTTGCTATTAAGGGATACCCGGTAACAGTCTTTGAAAGGCTGCCGGTGGCCGGCGGTATGATGGCTGTCTGTATTCCGGCATATCGTCTTCCCCGTGATATTCTCAGGAAGGAGATAAAAACTATTATTGACATGGGTGTAGAGATCAAGACCGGCGTTACTTTAGGAAAAGATATCACAATAGAAAGCCTCAGAAATGAGGGCTACAAGGCATTTTTCATTGCTGTAGGTCGTCATGCCAGCCGCGGCTTGAATGTGAAAGGAGAGAATCTTGAAGGAATAATTCATGGCATTGATTTTCTAAAAGATATTTCTCTTAAAGGCAAGGTAAGTATTGGTGAAAGAGCAATAGTTATAGGCGGCGGAAATGTAGCCATAGATGTTGCTCTCACTGCTCTTAGAAGCGGAGCCAAAGAGGTTCGGATAGTGTGTCTTGAGGGTCGTGACGAGATGCATGCCTGGGAATATGAGATAAAGGATGCGCTGGATGAGGGAATAGCTATAATAAACAATTGGGGCCCAAGACGTTTTATAGAAAAAAACGGGCATGTTAAGAGCATTGAATTCAAACGCTGCATCGCTGTTCTTGATGCGAATGGCCGTTTCAATCCTCAATATGATGAGACTGAATTAATGACACTGGAAGCTGATACCGTGTTGCTGTCTATAGGGCAGGCCTGTGATATGTCTTTTGCCAAAGGGGTGCCTGATCTTGAGGTTTCTCCAATGGGCCCGGTAGTTAAAGATCCCTTTACCCTTGAAACTAATATCCCGGGAATTTTTGTCGGTGGCGATGCTTCTTATGGCCCGCGTTCGGTGGTGAAAGCTGTCGCTTCCGGAAAGGATGCAGCTATATCCATTGATCGCTATCTTAGAGGAGAGGACATTAAGGCAGGTCGTTCTCAGAAATGGAATAGCATTGAGTTTGAACCGCAAAATGTGAAACTTGCAGACAGGCAACAAATGCAGCGCCTTTCAATTGACCGGCGAAAAAACAGCTTTGAAGAGATCGATTCAGGTTTCAGTGAGCAGCAGGCCAGACTTGAGGCTAAACGGTGTCTCAGGATATGTGGAACTCAGATGGTGCCAGTTAACGGTTGACAGTTCACAGTTAACGGTTGAAGGCAAGAAAATCAGCTATGGGAACTCGAGTTTATCTTTCACGAGAGGTTAATATATTTTCTGATTTAGATGCGAAAGAATTAATTCAAGAGTTGAAATCAATATCCAAAATGCTTCAATCGTTGCATAGTTCATTGAAAAAACTGTGAACTGACAACCGTGAACCGTAAACCGTGAACCGTGAACCGTGAACTGCTACGAAGGAAGGTAAAAGATTATGATTGTAGGACAGCAGAAGGACTTTGACGAAATCAAAAAAATGATCAGTGGTTATAGCCGCCTTCTGGTATTGGGTTGCCAGACCTGCGTTGCCATTTCTTTTGCCGGTGGTATGCGCGAGGTGGAAATTCTGGCATCGATGATTCGTATGGACAGGAAAATGGCCGGTCAGGATGTTGAAATCGTAGAGGAAGCGATTTTGCGGCAATGCGATTTTGAATTTTTAGATTCTGTTAAGGATTTGGTTGCTGACTGTGATGTTGTTCTTTCGCTTGCCTGTGGTGTAGGTGTTCAGGCCATGGCGGAAAGGTACCCTGATAAAGTGATATTGCCTGGTATTAATACCACCTTTATGGGCTTGACCGAGGAAATGGGTATCTGGTCGGAACGTTGTGCAGGATGCGGAGATTGTGTCCTGGACAGGACAGGAGGATTGTGTCCCATTGCCAGGTGTTCAAAAGGCCTCTTAAACGGGCCTTGTGGCGGATCTGTGAATGGCAAATGCGAAATCAGTCCTGATGTTGATTGCGTATGGCAACTAATAATTGATCGTTTGAAAGCTCTAAATCAACTGGAAAAGTTAGAAGAAATATTTCCCATTAAAGACTGGAGTGTTAGCGGGCATGGAGGGACGCGAAAGATTATAAGAGAGGATCTTACTGCTTAAGAAATGTTTTCTACGGTTGGATCAATATTAGTAGTCGGTGGCGGCATTGCTGGTATTCAGGCATGTCTTGACCTGGCTGATTCGGGATATTTTGTTTATCTGGTTGAAAAGTCGGCGTTTATTGGCGGCAAAATAGCGCAACTTGACAAGACATATCCTGTTAATGACTGCCCTTTTTGTATCAGGTATAATGAGCATATGGAGTGTGCTTCACATACAAACATAGAGATATTAACCTTGTCTGAAGTTAAAGATATAAATGGTGGTTCAGGAAATTTTAAGGCAACAATAATCCAGCACCCCAGATATGTGGATATTGAAAAATGCACTGTCTGCGGCTTGTGTGCTGAAAAATGTCCTGCGGAGGTTAATAACGAATTTAACGAGGGCCTGGGAAAAAGAAAGGCTGTCTATCTGGAGTATCCGAAGGCTGTGCCCAATAGCTATGTAATTGACAGAAAAAACTGCCTTCATTTTACAGAAGAGGGATGCAATATCTGTCGGGAAGCTTGCAATGAAAAGGCCATAGATTTTGATAAAAAAGAAAAGAACATTACTCTTAATGTCGGATCAGTTATTCTGGCGACAGGTTTTGATTCTGTAATTCCATCATATTGCGAATATATTAAATTTCCAAATGTTATAACAAGCATCGAATGCGAGAGAATTCATAGCCTGAATGGTCCCTGTGGAGGCCATCTGATACGGCCTTCTGATAGAAAAGAGCCCAAAAACATTGCATGGCTTCAGTGTATAGGGTCAAGAGATATGAAACATAACTATTGTTCAACGGTTTGCTGTATGTATGCTGTTAAACAGGCCAGTCTTGCTAAACAAAGCAACAGAATGTTGAACACTACTATCTTTTTTATGGATATGCGGGTATGCGGGAAGGATTATGAAAGATATTACAATCGTGCAAAAGATGAGGATGATGTTCGTTTTGTTCGATCAAGGGTGCATAACGTCTTCCCGGTGGATGGTACAGATGATCTTTTAATTCGTTATGCCGATGAACAGGGAAAGATATTTGAAGAAATATACGATATGGTCGTTCTTTCGCTTGGTTTAGAACCTTCTCAGGATGCTGTTAAGTTGGCGCGTGATCTGGGTATTAGTCTTGACAAAAATAATTTTGTTGAAACCAGTAGTTTTGCGCCGGTTAATACATCCGTACCGGGCATTTATGCCTGTGGCGCCTTTAATGCTCCAAAAGATATTCCTGAATCAATAACTGAGGCTAGCGCAGCAGCTTGTGCTTCATCACTGAATATAGCGGTATCCAAAGCAGCATCGCATGAGCCCTTGGAAGAGACAGGGCAAAAGCCGGTATCGACAGGGCTTATTGTTGGCGGTGGTGTAACCGGCATGGTAAGTTGCCTGTGTCTGGCAGATCAGGGATATAAGGCATATCTGATAGAAAAGACCGATAAGCTCGGCGGACATGCCCTTAAACTGAGGAAGACTTTTAATGGCGAAGATGTAACGTCATATGTTAACGAACTTATAGATAAAGTAGAAAATCATCCTCTGATTGATGTTTGTTTTAATTCCGAGGTTAAATATACGGATGGGTATGCAGGTAATTTCAGTACCAGGATAGCAATCTCAAGTTCAACTGAAACAAAAAATATTAAGCATGGCGTTACAATTATGTCAACCGGGGCGGATTTTCTCAGAACCAATGAATACCTTTATGGAAAGAATCCCAATGTTTTAAGCTGGTTTCAGTTAGATAAAATGTTATCCGAAGAACCCAATATAATCAAAAAGGCAAATGCCTGGGTCTTCATACTTTGTGTAGGCTCAAGGGAACCTGAAAGGCCATATTGCAGCAAGATTTGCTGCTCCAGTGCACTTCGAAATGCCCTGGAGCTCAAAAAGCTAAATCCGGACATGGAAATATATGTGCTCTACAGGGATATGCGGACATACGGGCTAATTGAATATTTATACACAGAGGCCAGGGATAAAGGGATAGTATTTATCAGATATAAACTTGACGGCAAGCCAGAGGTGGATGAAGACCAAAATGGCAGGCTCAAGGTGCGGATTCTCGATAATTTTCTTGGAGAACATATAATAATTCAACCTGATTTTATAACTTTGCAGACAGCCATTGTTCCTGGAAATAATGAAAATCTGGCAAAGCTTTTTAAGCTGCCTGTTAATCAAGATGGTTTTTTTAGTGAAGCCCATAAAAAATTTAAACCAGTTGAATTTTCTGCAAAGGGTATTTATTTTGCCGGCCTTGTTCATTACCCAAAGCCCATTGATGAAACTATTTCTCAGGCACAGGCTGCCGCAGCTAAGGCTGTAACTGTTCTTTCTAAAGAATACATTACAACTAGCAATGAAGTCGCATCAATTAATTTGGAATTATGTGTCGCATGTTTGACATGTGCCAGGATTTGTCCTTCCGATGCGGTGATCATAAATGGTATGGGCAAGCCATATGTTGAACCGGCAAAATGTCGGGGGTGCGGCATCTGCGTTGTTGAATGCCCGACTAAAGCTATTATTTTAGAGCATTTCAAGAACGATCCGATACTAACTGAGTGCGAAGCGCTTTTGGAACCGTTCACGGATTATGTCCAATGAAAGGTAAATTTGAGCCTTTAATTCTTGCCTTTTGTTGCAATTTCTGTCCCTCTTGCTCAGCCGACCTGGCAGAGTCGGCAAAATTGCAGTATCCGCCTAACATAAGGATAATTAAGGTGCCTTGCATAGGAGCAGTCGGGACAATACATATTCTTAAGGCCTTGGAAAACGGGGCGGATGGCGTGTGTTTGATGGGATGCCTGGAAGGAAATTGCGAGTATTCGACTGGAAATTTCAGGGCCAGGAAGCGAGTTCAATATGTTAAAAAATTACTTGGAAAGCTATCGATAGAAAAAGAAAGACTGGAGATCTATAATCTTTCAGCCGCTGAAGCCCACAGGTTTTGCAAGCTGGCCAGAGAAATAACTGAAACAGTCAGAACTTTGGGCCCAATACCATTGAAAATAGATAACTCTAAAATATAGGAAGATTGATGATTATGAAATCGGGCAGTAATCTAGAAAAAATATTATCCAGCGGACAGTTTTCTGTAACTGCTGAATGCGGTCCTCCAAAGGGCACCTCTGCAAAGGTGATTCAGAGAAAGGGAGAACTCCTTAAATCCCATTGCGACGCCTTGAATGTGACTGATAACCAGACGGCAATCGTTCGACTGTCAAGCTTGAGCGGGAGCGTAATTTTAAAACAGGTTGACGTAGAGCCGGTAATGCAGATGGTTGTGCGGGATCGAAACCGTCTTGCTATTCAAAGCGATATCTTAGGGGCTGTTGCGCTGGGGATTCGAAATGTATTATGCCTTTCCGGTGATCATCAGAAGTTTGGCAACCATCCCACAGCCAAGGGCGTATATGATATTGATTCTATGCAGCTTCTTCAAACATTAAAACACATGCGCGATGAAAAGAAATTCTTATCCGGAGATGATATATCGGGAGAGGTGCCGCTTTTCCTTGGAGCAGCAGCTAATCCTTTTGCCGATCCTTTTGAATTTCGCGTTACCCGCCTGGCAAAAAAAATCAAGGCTGGTGCAGACTTTATTCAGACGCAGGCTATCTTTGATGCTCCTAAATTTATCAGATGGATGGATATGGTCAGGGACCGCGGCCTGGATCAAAAGGTACATATTCTGGCCGGAGTAATACCTGTAAAGTCCGTTGGCATGGCACGTTATATGAGGAATAATGTATCTGGATTAAGTGTGCCTGAGAAATTAATTGATCGGATGGCGGATGCAAAAGATGCAAAAGAAGAGGGCGTAAAAATATGTCTTGAGATTATTGAACAGATAAAAGAGATCAAGGGAATTCATGGTGTTCATATAATGGCTGTTGCCTGGGAAGATATTGTTCCGGGCATTGTGGAAAAGGCAGGACTGATGCCAAGGCCGGTCGTGTCGGATCAGGCAGGTATATAAGGAGGAGAGAATAATGACTTTTGAGGTACCAAAAGTTTCTTACACTGGAAAAATAAGGGAAATTCCGTTGGGACGGGAAGGAAATACAGTTATTGTTGGTGGTGAATCTTGTTATCCATTTCATCTATTTGAAGGTGAAATGCCCCATCCTCCGAAGATAGCAATGGAGGTTTATGACAGTGAACCCGAAGACTGGCCTGATACAGCATTGGAACCGTTTGCTGACGTTATTAAGGATACTGCTGCATGGGCTCGTAAGTGCGTTGACACATATGGGGCGGAAATGATTGCATTGCAACTGGCCAGCACCGATCCCAATGATAAGGACATTTCAGCCGACGAGGCGGCTAAAATCACCAAAGAAGTCTCTGATGCAGTGGATGTTCCAATGATTGTCTTGGGATGTGGCAATGTTGAAAAGGATACTGATGTATTAAAGGCGGTTTGCGAGGTTTGCGAAGGCAGGGACTTAATTATAGGTCCTGTTGTAGAAGGGAACTATCGTGCGATTGGGGCAACAGCTATAGGCTATAAGCATACTGTGGTTGCTTCAACGCCAATTGATATAAATCTTGCCAAGCAGCTTAATATCCTTTTAGGGAATTTAAATGTGCCGGATGAAAAGATTATTATTGATCCGTCAACCGGTGCTTTGGGATATGGACTTGAATATTGTTACAGTGTAATGGAACGGATTCGAATGGCAGCGTTGATTCAGGAAGATGAAAGGCTTCAGTTTCCAATTATTTCTAATCTTGCCAGAGAAGTGTGGAAGACAAAAGAGGTTAAAGTCCCTGAATCGGAAGCGCCGCTGCTGGGAGATATGAAAAAGAGAGGTATATTGATTGAGGCCTTAACGGCTCAGTGTGTACTTCTTGCCGGAGCTGATATTCTGGTGATGAGACATCCTGAGGCAATTAGTTTGGTCAAAGAATCAATTAAAGATTTAATGACTTGATGAGAGAGGGATAAACAGTGTCTAAGATAATTTGTTCGGCAGCAATTCGAGGTGCCCACAAAATTGTGGGTATGGCAGAGGAAAAATACGGGGAAGCATTGAAGAAATGGGGGCCTGATCAAAAGATCGGCTTTCCGAATACGACGTATTATCTTCCGATTATTTACGGGATGCTTGGAATCCCTGTAGAGACATTGGGAGATGTTCGCCAGATACTGGACAAGTGCAAAGAGCTTGTCCCGCCGCCTGTAAGTGATAAGGTCTGGCTTCCCTACCTGGCTCCTGCGCTTGAAGCCGGCATGGCTACCTATTTTGCAGAAGAGATCATTGAGGCGATACTATATTTGGAGCAGCCCGATTTTTACACAAAGGCAGAGGACCCGCTTCCCGACAACATATGGCTGGGAGCTGCCGACGACGTTATCATGCGAAAACGCGGCGTGGAATTTGTCGATGGTACCGCACCGGGGTTTGCTGCGATATTAGGGGCTGCGCCGAGCATTGAGATTGCGGCAAAGATCGCAATAGAGCTTCAAGAAAAGAATCTATATGTGTTTATGTGCGCCGACCACGAAGGCAAAACCATGTCAGAGCAGTTGATAGAAGCCGGAGTTCAGGTCGGTTGGCCAACCCGGCTGGTCTCTTTTGGGCCGAGTTACAGGGCAGCCGTGTTTGCCATAGGATTTGCAACACGTGTTGCCATGTCCTTTGGCGGGATTAAGCCCGGAGATTTTAAGGGAAACCTTCATTATAATAAAGACAGGGTATTTGCCTTTGCAATGCCGCTTGGGACCGTGACCGATGAGTGGTATGCTAATGCGGCAGGGGGTATTAACTGGGGATTCCCGACCATAGCTGACACACCGATTCCTGAAATTCTCCCGACGGGGATCTGTACGTACGAGCATGTGGTCAGTAATGTCCCCCACGATAAAATTGTGGCCAGGGCTGTTGAAGTTCGCGGCCTTAAGGTTTCCATCAGCAAGGTGGATATCCCCATGTCATACGGCCCGGCATTTGAGGGAGAGCGCATCAGGAAGGATGACCTTTATTTTGAATGTGGTGGTGGGAGAACTCTCGGAGTTGAACTGACTGTTTCAAAAGACATGTCAGAAGTTGAAGATGGAAAAGTTGAAATGATTGGCCCAGATCTTGACCAGGTTAAAGAGGGAGACAAGCTTCCGTTTGCAATGCTTATAGAGGTGGCCGGCCGGAAGATGCAGTCGGATTTTGAGCCGATATTAGAGCGCCAGATTCATCATCTCGTCAATTATGTTCAGGGCATAATGCACATCGGACAGAGAAATATTATGTGGATCAGGGTGGGCAAGGCTGTTGTTGAAAAAGGATTTTTGCTCAAACACCTCGGCACAGTTATGCATGCCAAGTACCATCAGGATTTTGGAGGTATTGTCGATAAAGTTCAGGTTAAGATTTACACAGATGAAGAAAAAGTCAAAGAAGTTTTAGAGCAGGCAAAGAGAGTATATAAAGAGAGAGATGCCAGAGTTGAAGGTATGACCGATGAAACAGAAGAGACCTATTACTCATGTACATTGTGTCAGTCTTTTGCTCCCAGCCATGTATGCATAATTACCCCTGAACGCGTGGGGATGTGCGGTGCTTATAACTGGCTTGACTGTAAGGCTTCTTTTGAGATCAATCCTACGGGCCCGAATCAGCCTATTATAAAGGGGGAATGTACGGAACCTGTTCTTGGGCGGTGGAAGGGAATTACTGATTTTGTAAATAAAGCATCACGCCAGAAAGTTGAGCAAATAAGTGCTTACAGCCTGATGGATTTTCCAATGACGGCATGTGGCTGCTTTGAGTGTGTAGCCACAATTCTTCCCATGTGTAATGGCATTATGGTAGTAAATAGAGATTCCAGTGGAATGACACCATGCGGAATGAAGTTTACGACTCTTGCCGGCATGGTAGGTGGTGGAAACCAGACACCCGGTTTTCTTGGCGTAAGTAAGCATTATATTTGCAGCAGGAAGTTTTTGCTGGCTGAAGGAGGCTTAAAACGTGTGGTATGGCTTCCAAAGATGCTGAAAGAGGAAATTGCCGAACGTATGAAGCCTATATGCGAGGAAATGGGTATCCCTGATTTTTCGGATATGATTGCCGATGAAACAATTGGAACTACGGAGGAAGAAATTCTTCCTTTTCTTGAAGAAAAAGGGCATCCCGCTCTTACAATGGATCCGTTGATGTGATTTCAGTAAACAGTAAGCAGTAAACAGTGAACGGTAAGGAGTATGCGGTAAGGAATAAAGAATATGCGACTGGACAAGAGATAGTGTTAAAGTCATTCAGTTTCTTCATTCAATCCCTACTCCATACTGTCTACTGACAAAATAAAGGGGAAGAACATTATGGGACTTTCAGGTATAGAGATATTTAAAAAACTACCAAAGACAAATTGCGGCAAGTGCGGGGTTCCCACCTGCCTGGCCTTTGCCATGAAGTTGGCTACTGGTCAGGCTGAACTTGACGCGTGTCCGGATTTGTCTGAAGATGTGAAAGAAGAACTCGGGGAGGCTTCAGCGCCTCCTGTAAGAAGTGTGGTTATAGGTACCGGCGAGCGTGCAGTAAAGTTGGGCGGGGAAACTGTGTTATTTCGCCATGAGAAACGTTTTGAAAATCCTCCTGCATTTACGCTTCTTCTTTCGGATAATATGGATGAAGCAGAGATTACAGCCAGGCTTAAAAAGTTTAATGATACTGTCTATGAACGAGTAGGAGTTGTATTAAGGCCGGAGCTTGTTGCAGTCAAAGCAGAGTCAGGAGATGCTTCCAAATTTGGGGCATTAGTTGAGAAAGTTTGCAACGAGACTGATGCTGGTCTGGTATTAATGAACGAAGATGCAGATGCGCTTTCTCAGGCGGCCAGGAGCTGCTCAAACAGAAAACCATTACTCTATGCTGCCGATAAGAATAATTTTGAATCAATGGGCAATCTCGCAAAAGAGCTTTCTTGTCCATTAGCCGTTAAAGCCGTCAACCTTGAAGAGTTGTCGGAAGTTTCTGAAAAATTAATAGCAATGGGTCTAAAAGATTTAGTTCTGGATTCAGGGGCAAGGACTGCTAAGAAGGCGCTTGAGGATCAGATTATTATAAGAAGAGCCGCTTTGTTAAAGAAATTTAAACCTTTTGGATTTCCGACAATTGTATTTCCTTGCGAAATGGCCGACAACTTGATAAAGGAAACTATGATTGCCTGCCAGATGACAGCAAAATATGGCAGTGTAATTGTAATGTCGGAAATAGAGGGACACAGCGTATTCCCGCTTCTGCTTGCAAGTATGAATATTTTTACAGATCCTCAACGTCCCATGGCTGTGGATCAGAAGATCTATGAAATCGGCGCTACAAATGAAAATTCACCCGTTCTTATTACCGGGAATTTTTCTCTTACCTATTTTATTGTTTCCGGCGAGGTAGATGCCAGCCGGGTACCGTCCTATCTGTTGATAAAAGACACTGAAGGGCTTTCGGTCTTGACTGCCTGGGCCGCAGGTAAATTTGCAGCCGATACTGTTGCGACTTTTGTTAAAAAATCCGGTATAGAGAAAAAAGTTAAACATCGCAAACTGGTTATTCCCGGTTATCTTGCAACCATAAGCGGAGAACTGGAAGAAGAATTACCTGATTGGGAAATACTCATAGGGCCAAGAGAAGCAAGTCATCTGCCGGCTTATCTAAAGCAGTGGAGTGCGGATTAGTGAAATATACGGAGGTTTTTTATGGTTATCTGTGTTGCAGAAAATATTAATATAATGTCTAAAACAATCGGGCTGGCAATGAAGGAAAAAAATTCCAGGCCCATTCAGGATATGGCTCGTGTCCTAACAGAAAATGGTGCGGACTATCTTGATTTGAATATAGGCCCGGCCCGCAAGGGCGGTGATGAGATGATGGACTGGCTGGTAAGAACAGTCCAGGAGGTTAGCGATCTTCCTCTTTCTCTTGATACTACAAATTTAGTTGCCATGGAAGCTGGATTAAAGGCAAATACAAAGGGAAAGCCATTGATGAATTCTGTTTCATTACAGCCTGAAAGGTTGGAGAAGGGTATCCCAATGGTTACTCAATATAAAGCAGACGTTATAGGACTGCTCTGGGGCAAGGAAGGAATGCCCAGGGATGCGAATGAGCGGGCCGCTATGGCGGTCGATTTTATCTATCAGGCAAATGCGGCGGGTATTCCCACATCAGATATATGGATCGATCCTATTGCTACCCCAATATGTGTTGATGTAAACCAGGTTTTGTCCGGTCTGGAATTCATGAGCATGTTAGGAGAAATTGTACCTGAAGCCAAATCCATTTTAGGTCTTTCCAATGTTTCTAATGGTGCACCTGAAGATCTTCGTCCCTATCTGAACCGTACATATATGATAATGCTCATGAAATATGGTCTCTATTCTGCGATTGTTGACGGGTATGACAAGGAATTATTGAGCATTGCCAAGGGAGAAAGACCTGAACATGTGAAATTGGTACATGATATCATGGATGGAAACAGACCTGACCCTGCTTCCTTAGAGCAAAAAGAGCTGGAGCATTATAAAACAACGCGTGTTCTCATGGGCAAGGTTCTTTATTCAAATTCATGGCTTACCACTTAGGGTGCCCAATCAACAATCATAAAGATGTCGTAACCGTTCCGTGAACGGTTACAATAGTTAAAAAACTTGGCCCAAAATTGAATGCGTTCATCAACAGTACAAAAGCATGAAGGCCAAATTTCTAATTTCTAATTTCAACGTTCCGTGAACGCTTACAAGATGTCTAAGTTTGAAATAACGATTGACGGCCAAACGTTATGGGTTGATCCTGGCTCAACAATTTTAAATGCTGCAAATGCGGCAGGGGTCATTATCCCAACGCTATGTTATGTGCCGGCAAAGACGGTCGAACATCCCTGCGGTATATGTGTAGTCGAAGTCGATGGTAGAGAGGATTTATTGCCGGCCTGCTCCACTCCTGTGGAAGACGGCATGAAAGTTGCCACTCAAAGTGATCGCGTTATAGACTCAAGGCAGCGCGTTTTAACAAGCATGCTGTCAAGGCATTACGGCGATTGCATTGCGCCATGTTCTCAGACCTGTCCAGCTCATATCAATATTCAGGGATATCTCAGCCTGATTGCACGTGGTGAGTTTATTGAAGCTCTGAAACTCATCAAAGAGAAGAACCCCCTTCCACTTTCCATAGGTAGAGTATGCCCGCATTTTTGTGAATCAAGATGCCGCCGCATTCTTGTTGAAGAGTTCATAGGTATAAATCATTTAAAACGCTTTGTGGCGGATTATGCTATTCAACATAAAGATACTGATGTTATCCCCCCTTCTCCTTCCTCTGAGCATAGAGTTGCTGTGATAGGAGGAGGTCCTGCCGGGCTTTCCGCTGCTTATTATTTATCACAAATGGGTCATTGTGTAACTATATTCGAGGCCATGCCGCAACTCGGAGGTATGCTTCGTTACGGCATACCTGAATTTCGTCTTCCCAAAAAGATAGTCGATCAGGAAATAGAGAGCATACTCAGAGCAGGGGTGAATACCAGAATGGGGCGGAGGCTGGGAGTTGACTTCACTATTAAAAGCCTTAAAGAAGAAGGTTTTAAGGCTATTTTCTTAGGTATAGGCGCATGGAAAAATCAACAATCAGGCATTGAAGGAGAGGAGCTGGATGAAGTGCTTTCAGGCTCTGATTTTCTTCTGAAGGTAAGCCTTGGGCAGGCTCCTGTAATAGGCAGAAGAGTCGCAGTTATAGGCGGCGGTGATACGGCTGTTGATACAGCCAGGACTTGCGTGAGGATGGACGTAGATGAAGTTGTTGTTATATATCAGCGTTCAATGATGGAGATGCCTGCAATTCACAGGGAAGTCAAGGAAGCTGAAAAAGAGGGCGTTAATTTTATTTATATGACAGGCCTTTCAAAGATTAGCAGGGAAAAGAACTTTCTTAAGCTTGAAACAGTCAGAATGAAATTAAGTGAGCCCGACGAGAAAGGGAGACGTCTTCCCATCCCTTATTTGGGATCAGAAAAAATTCGTGAAGCAGATACTGTAATTCTGGCGCCCGGACAGGTTCCTGACCTTTCATGGATGGAAATGCCGGATGAAAACATAAAACCTCATGTTCTTGCGGGCGGAACCGTTATTTCCAGCCCTCAGACATTTCAAACTTCAGAAAAAGGGGTTTTTGCGGGGGGGGACGTTGTCCGTGGTCCCAGAACAGTTATCCAGGCTGTTACCGGCGGCAGAAAGGCAGCCTTGGCAATTCATGCATATCTAACCGACACGCCCTTGCCCTCTCCTAAACGCCAAATTAATTTTACTAAGGGTAAAAAGTTTGAAGATGTTGATTTGCATAATTTCGAGAATATTACCCTTCGTTTAGGCGAAAGCATGCCGGTTAGGGCGCCGGAAAGGCGTACAAGGGATTTTGACGAAATAGAACTGGGATTTACCGAGGAAACAGCTTTACGTGAGTCTAAAAGGTGTTTGCAGTGCGGATGCGTGGCTCTTAATAAATGTGAATTGCGCAGCCTGTCCATCGAATACGGGGTTAAATTCCCGGTTTCAAAAATGCTCAAGCGCCGTCAGTATGCGATCGACAGCAGCCATCCCTTTATTGTTATTGATCCGAACAAGTGTATATTTTGCCAGCGCTGCAAGAATAGCTGTGAATATGAAGCTCTTGAGCTGGAAGGAAAAGAGTTTGAAGAGGATGGATTTCCCGGTATTGTTTCTATTAGAATTAATGATAAATGTGTTTCCTGTGGAGCCTGTGTTGACAACTGTCCAACCGGTGCTCTTGTGAAAGAAAATGTTACCCTTCCTGTTGCTGCAAATGAAATTAAGAAGATTAAAACAGTTTGTCCTTTTTGCGGCTGTGGATGTTCTATTACTTTGAATATTAAAGGGCAGTCGATTATTGAAGTTACCACAGATTCAAACGATAGCCCCAATTTCGGAAATGTGTGCGTCAAGGGCAGATTCGGAAGCGAGTTCGTTCGTCATCCTGACCGGCTTAAGACCCCGCTTGTAAGAAAAGGCGAGTATTTCTGGGAGGTAAGCTGGGAAAAGGCGATTTCGCTGATTGCCAGGAAATTTTTAGAGATAAAGGCCAAATCCGGCCCTGATAGTCTGGCTGGTTTGAGTTCGGCAAAGTGTACTACTGAGGAAAATTACCTCATGCAAAAATTTATGCGCGCAGTGGTTGGCACAAACAATGTGGACCACTGTGCCCGGCTCTGACACGCTCCCACTGTGGCCGGGCTGGCCGCATCGTTTGGAAGCGGGGCAATGACCAACTCTATAGCCGATTTTAAAAAGGCTGATGTTATCCTCTTGACGGGGAGTAATTCTACCGAAAACTATCCTGTCATAGCTCTTAATATGAAAAAGGCCATAATTGAGAACAAGACAAAACTGATAGTTGTTGACCCCCGTGAAATCGAGATGGTGAAATATGCTGAAATCTGGCTGCGCCCCAAACCCGGGACAGACGTGGTCTGGTTAAACGGTATGATGTATGTCATCATTGAAGAAAATCTGTATGATGCCTCTTATGTGGCGGAAAGAACCGAGAATTTTATGGCCATGAAAGAGACGGTGATGAAATACAATCCTGAGTTTGTTGAAAGACTCACCGGCATACCGTCTGAAGATCTTAAAAAAGCAGCACGCATTTATGCTCAGGCCCAAAAAGGCTCTATTGCATATGCTATGGGTATAACCCAGCATGCATTTGGGACCGATAATGTTAAGTCAATAGCAAATCTGGCCATGTTATGCGGTAACGTCGGGATCGAAGGAGGAGGGGTTAATCCTTTAAGAGGCCAGAATAATGTGCAGGGAGCCTGTGATATGGGCGCTCTTCCCAATGTTTTTCCTGGTTACCAGAGTGTTTCCGAACAGAAGAATGTTAAAAAATTTGAAGAGGCCTGGGGCATTAAGCTTTCTACAAAACCAGGTCTTGCTGTAACGGATATGTGGGCTGCCGTTCTTAATGAAGAGTTAAAAGGTATGTACATCATGGGTGAAAATCCTGTTGTAAGCGATCCTAACCTGAAACATGTTAAAGCAACCCTTAAAAAACTGGATTTTTTAGTTGTTCAGGATATCTTTATGACTGAGACAGCCAAACTTGCCCATGTGGTACTTCCTGCTGCGAGTTTTGCGGAAAAGGACGGCACATTTACCAATACGGAAAGGCGTGTCCAGCGCGTGAGACAAGGAATAGAACCCATTGGCGATTCAAGGCCCGACTGGGAAATAATATGCAGTTTGTCTGAGAAGATGGGAACCCCGATGAATTATAATCATTCTGAAGAGATTATGGAGGAAATCGCCAGCCTTGTGCCGAGTTATGGAGGGATTCATTACGAACGGCTAAAAAATCATGGACTTCAATGGCCATGTCCAAGCTGGGAACATCCTGGTACGCCATATCTTCATAATGCTGAATTTACCCGTGGGAAAGGCCTGTTTCAATCTGTTGAATTTATCCTTCCAAATGAGCTTCCAAATAAAGAATATCCCTTCCTTCTTTCAACCGGAAGAGAACTCTATCACTACAACAGCGGCACTATGACCCGCAAGGTTAAGGGGCTCCATGCCATTTCACCTGAAGTTATTGCGGAAATTCATCCTTCGGACGCTGAGAAAAAGGGAATAGAAAACAAAAATATAGTTAAGATTGTATCCCGTCGCGGAGAGATTAAAGCCCGTGTCAGTATTACAAAAAGAAGCCCCGAAGGGACTGTTTTTATTCCATTCCATTTTGGGGAAATGGCAGTTAATCTCTTAACCAACGACGCCCTCGATCCTGTAGCCAGAATACCCGAGTTCAAAGTCTGTGCAGTCAGGATTGAACAGGTTTAGCCAGCATTTCACAAGCTGATTTAACCTTATCTTACTTCTCTTGATATCCATACAACTTTTCCGATGATGCGAACGCTGTTCATCTCATTCTGACTCAGGTAAACAGGTTCATAATCTTTATTGTCGCTCATGAGAACCAGTTTGCCAGGATGCTTTTCTATTCTTTTAACCATGATTGTATCGTCAATTCCCACGGCATATATTGCTCCTGCCAGTATATCCTTTTCTGATGTATCAATAAGAACCGTATCTCCATCTTTCAGTTCGGGCTCCATGCTATTTCCGTTTGATTTTGTCGATGAAGAAAAAGAAATCACAAGCCCGTGGGAGGATACAGATGACACAATCAGCGTATGATTGCAAAAAACCGAATATTGAAGTTGCCGATATTTTGCGTGAACACATTTCCGATTATCTGACAAAATACCTGATGCCGCCGGAACACTACAAAGTAGTCTATGATATTTTAAACTGCAGGACAGCCTATCTTGGCGGTCATATTGAAGAGTGCGATCATTGTGGAACCCAGCGCAATGCTTATAACTCCTGCCGTAACCGTCACTGCCCAAAGTGCCAGACCATTACAAAGGAAAGGTGGCTTGAAGCGCGAAAGGCAGAACTATTGCCGGTGCCATACTTTCATTCGGTGTTTACCCTGCCCCACGATCTTAACCCTGTCATACTGTGCAAT
>JAJSZT010000019.1 GCA_030272815.1 Deltaproteobacteria bacterium | reverse complement strand
CAGATGAATTTTGTCAATTAGATAGTTCTTGTTAAAGAATGGGGAAGGTTCGGAAGTTCGCGGAAGGAATGCGGGGCATCCTATAAATAAGTAAATAACTTATTCAACTAATCTGCTATTATATGTCGTTATAAGATTTAAGCTACAAGCAATATCCTTAGATCCATAACATTTGTATTTGTTGGGCCCGTTATTAACAGATCATCCAGTTTTTTAAAAAAATGATAGGAATCGTTGTTTTCAAGAAAATTGTAAGGATCTATTCCCATATCTTTGGCTTTTTTAAACGTATTGTTATCAGCTATTGCTCCTGCGGCATCAGTAGGCCCGTCTGTGCCGTCTGTGCCTCCGCTTAAAACAACAATGCTGTCCGTTCCTGCAATGTCTATTGCTGCGGCAAGAGAAAATTCCTGATTTCTGCCGCCAAGACCCGTTCCCTTTAAAGTCACTGTTGTTTCACCGCCTGAAAGTATACACGCCGGAGGAGGCAGGGGATTGCCGGTTTTGATTATCTCTTTTGCTATTGCTCCATGAACTTTCGCTACCTCTCTTGTTTCGCCTTCAATCATGGAAGAGAGCACAATGGTTTTGTATCCCAGGCCTTCAGCGTGTAGTTTTGCGGCCAGCATGGCTTCCATATTACTTCCTATTACAAGATTGTATGTTTTTTCAAAAACAGGGTCTCCAGTTTTTGGAGATTCAGGCACTTTCCCTGAAACGCCGGCTTTGATATGGTTTATAATGTTTTCAGGCAGTTTTTTTATTATATTGTATTTTTCAAAAATTTTTATGCAGTCTATATAAGTACTCGAATCCGCTACGGTGGGCCCTGATGAAATAACATCAAGATCATCCCCAACTACATCTGAAAGTATAAGCGAAACAAGTGTGGCAGGATATGCCGCAAGCGCAAGCATTCCGCCTTTTATCATGGAAGTATGCTTTCGTATTGCATTGATTTCATGAATACTTGCACCGCAAGCAAGGAGTTCTTTTATAGTTTCCTGCTTATCCTTTAATGTAAGTCCTTTATAAGGAAGGGGAAGCAGTGCGGATCCTCCTCCTGAAATCAAACATAATACCAGATCATTTTTTTCTGCAGAAAGTGCAAGGTCAAGGATAGCACTTGCGCCGTTTTGTCCGTTTTTGTCGGGAACCGGATGTCCGGCTTCTATCAATTTGATTCTGTCAAGATGCGCTACATGTTTATATTTAACATTAATAATTCCTTTAGTTATTCTTTCCCCGAGAATGTTTTCCAAGGCTGCGGCCATAGGTGCTGACGCTTTTCCTGCGCCGATTACAAAAAGGTTTTTATACATTGAAACATTGTAAACATTGTCTCCAACAAAAAGGCGGTTATCTTCAAGCCGGCAATATTTTTTTATGGCAGCACCTGGCTCAACGGCCTGAACACCTTTTTGGAAGATGCGTACAGCGTCATTTCTCATTCCGGCAATATGGTTTGATTCTTCTTTCATGATATAATAAAGTTATGGACATATTTTAATAGCTAACCTAAAGTGAAAATATAAGTTTTTCAATAAAAATTTGTAACCGTTCACGGCTTGAAACTTGAAATTGGAAAGTAGAAATTGGGGAGAGATTAAAATAGAAATTGGAAATTGGGAAGAACAGTACAAAAGCATAAAGGCCAAATTTCCAATTTCTATTTTCTAATTTCAATGTTCCGTGAACGCTTACGTAAATTCTTAAGCCGCTTAATATTTTTGCGGACTTGGTTCTAACTTTGGCTAATCAACAATTTCTTGTGAGGAGCTATGGAAAATAAAGATCTGTCTTACCTTAAAGGACAGTTTATAATAGCAATGCCGGCCCTTAATGATCCGAATTTTTTTCAGACTGTAACTTGTATTTCCGAGCATAATTCTGATGGAGCTGTGGGCATTGTTGTGAACCGGGTTCTTTCCGGTTTGTCCGGAAAGATAATTTTTGATGAGCTTAAAATGGATTATATTCCTGAAGCAGAGAATATAAAAATTCACTTGGGCGGACCTGTCCATATAGGCGAAATATTTGTGCTGCATGGCCATCCCTTTGAATGGGAGGGCTGCCTTATGGTTACCCCTTATCTCGCTATGAGTAACACCAGAGATATTTTAGACGCAATAGCTATGGGCAGGGGGCCTGAGTCGTATATAATTTCTTTGGGATGTGCCGGCTGGGGGCCGGGACAACTTGAATCAGAGATTAAGGATAATGCATGGCTTACATGCCCTGTTTTTGAAGATGTTGTTTTTGATATTCCGGTTGATGCAAGGTGGAATGAAACGGTAAGAAAGATGGGTATAGATCCGTTTCTTCTATCAGACACTGCAGGCCATGCCTGATTTTCTGATAAAGTAACGGTTCACGGTCACAGATATTTTAACCATCTGTTTTTTTTGGTTTTGGTTTTGGTTTTGGTTTTGGTTTCTTTTTTTTAAGACAGACTTTGTCTTTCCTTACAAATGCACAGAGTTTAGGATTGTAATACTCTTTACAATTTAATGGATTATAGAGCGGACATTCAGGATGTTTTTCTGACATATATCTTTTTCCCCCTTTATATTTTTATTTTATAACATAAAATATTAAATTTTACAACATATTATGTTCACGGCTTAAAACTTTCAATGTTCCGTGAACGGCTACCTAAAATCTAAACAGGAGGTTTTTAAGATGGGAGCTAATAATACCAGAATTATTGCTGTGGCAAACGAAAAGGGAGGGGTAGGAAAAACAGTAATGGTTATAAATCTTGGAGCAGCTCTTTCCCTTGAAGGGAAAAAAGTTCTTATCGTTGATATGGATCCGCAGTTTAATGCGACTAAAGGGCTTGGCGTTGATGTTACTGAAGAAATGATGACTACATATGACATCATTAAAGATAAGTCTGATAACGCATCTGATGCTATTTTAAATACAAAATGGAAAGGACTTGATTTAATTCCTTCTCATGTTGATCTCGCAGGTGCGGAAATTGAACTCGTAAATGTGGCCGGAAGGGAAAACATGTTGAAAGAAGCACTTGAAAGCATTAGCAGGGATTATGATTTTATAATTCTTGATACACCTCCAAGTCTTTCGCTTCTTACCGTTAACGTGCTGACCTTTGCAAAAGAAGTTCTTGTGCCGTGCCAGACACAACCTTATTCTTATTCAGCTCTAGATGAACTTTTTGATACTATTTTTGCAATAAAGGAAGAAATTAATCCTGATCTTAACATTACAGGAGTTGTGCCGACTTTTTTTGACAGGAGAACCAGGGTCAGCCAGAGTATAATGGACAGGCTTAAAAATGATGACAGATGTTCGGATTTGCTTTTTGATACAGTTATAAGAATAAACACTACTATTGCAGATAGCGCTGATGCCTGCAAGCCTGTAGTTTTCTACAGAAAAAGCAGCTATGGATCATCTGACTATATTGAGCTTGCCAGGGAGTTGATGGCACGCAATTAGTTTCATGCTTGACAGGCGGTTAGAAGTTTTTCCAGATTGTATTTTGCAAAGTCTATCCCTGGATCTATGGATAGGGCGGTTTCGTAATATTGAATTGCCTCAACCGGCTTGCCCATCTCGCGGTAGTTTGAGGCAATGTTAGCATAGTCTATGGCCGAGCCGGGATTAATTTGGAGAACTTTTTTGAAACAATCTATAGCCCTTTCATGTTCCTTGAGTTTGAAATAACAAAATCCCATTGAATTATAGATATCAGTTCTTTCAGCGTCATGCTCTTCGCCTTTCATAAGAACTGAAACAGCGTTGCGGTATTCCCCCATGTCTTTAAGACAAACACCCATATAAGAGTAAATGCTGGATATATCCTGGTCCGCAGGCTCAAGTTCGAGCGATTTTTTAAAGTAGGTTAGGGCGGTTCCCGGATCATTCATGGCAAGAAGGCATGATCCAAGATAGAATTTGATATAGTACTTTTCAGGAAGAATATTTTCGATATTTTGAAGCTTAGATACAGCGGTCTCCGGATCATATGTGTCGGCAATATGCTTGGTTGCAAACATGCACACGCTGTTTCCCACAGCCCTTTCCCTGAAGTGTGCACCGGGAATGATTGTATAAAAGGCCGGTATTTTCAATTTTGGATTCATTGTGTTTATAACAATTACTTCCATGCCTTTTTCTTTAAGAGCGGAGATACAGCTTTCTATCTCAATTCTAATATTATTATCAGAAAGATCAGGAAGATTTTTAATATCAATCTCATTTTTCGGATTAATTACAAATTCAGCTTCCTCTATTCCTTTGAACTTGGGAAGACCGCTTGAGACGTAATTTGAGCTGGTATTAAAATCACCTGCAAGCTGAGCAACTTCTGTAAGGGCGCGGCTTAAAGATTTCTGAGGGTTAAGAGTTGTTCCTGCCGTCCAGACGATTTCGCTGGTTTTTGGAAATGTGAGCGGGTCGTATGCGAGAACACCTACAGTGGGAATGCCTGTGTCGAGCGAAAAATCAGAAATATATATTCTTATACCCGCATTCCTGTATTTTTGTATCAGTTCAACTGTCATAGGATCTGTTGCCGAATCCGCATTAATTGAAGGCACGTTCAATTTTTTATGACTTATTATTGAGGATACATGCCTTTCAACAACTTCGCACATGCCTTGAGAAATTGCTTCTTCAACACAGTTGCCGGCACATGCGCCGTTAAACTCGTTAATCGTGAAAAACCAGTCAAATGGAATCAGTATCTCTCTGTTCTGTGTCAGATTGAAAGCTTTTGTCCATTTAAAAGGAAGATCTTCAAATATTTTTTCTGCTATTTCAAGATCATCGGGATCATCGTTGACGGATTGCGCAATCATCACAAACGGAACAGCTTTATCTTTTATATTGCGATACTTTTCAATTAAAAAATTTTCCGGATTATTGCGAAAGCTGAACAAGCTGAATCTTTCTGCCAGCTCCATTACAGCACTCGCCTCGGCCTGATGGGTAGTTCCCCCTTTCCCCATCTGTTTTCTTGTTCCGGTTAAAGCATATGCATCATTACCGCAAATGCTGAAATAAACAGGGATGTCAAGTCTTCCATTATCAATTCTGACAGTATCTTCCAGAATATCAAGGTCGATTTTTTTAAGTTTTTCCTTGAACTGCTTAACGGTTTTTTCAGGCGGTAATATTTTATCCTGGTCAATGTTATTATACTTAAATGCATCATTTAAAATAATCTTGTTATTCATAATTAATTAATTCCTTTTATTGTAATAGCTCACCGCACGCTTCGCTCAAGACGCAGAGGACGCAGAGGTTGTTTTTTTAAGGAAAAATTATCTTCCCTCTGCGCCCTTTGCGTCTCTGCGGTGAGCCATTGCAATTTTGTCACATAGGGCTGAACTGTTACCTTTTATTTAGATTGACCCGATTTATAAGATTTGATATAAAAATTATTATCATTTGTGGGGATGTAGCTCAGTTGGGAGAGCGCGGCGTTCGCAATGCCGAGGTCAGGGGTTCGAGCCCCCTCATCTCCACTTATAGACTTTCAGATAAATAATTTCACTGTGTTATCAGTCGTCGACGTATAACTAATACGCCTTCCTTCTTCTGGCCTTGTGAAATTATTTATCTGAAAGTCTATAGTTCTTTCCAAATTCTTTTATACGAAATTTTTTTATGAATTAAAACCAAAAAGTAAAGGAAAGAGTAAAGCGATTAAAGATTTTCCAGTCGGCTGTAAGCAGATCTTCGTTGCGACTCCATTTGACAACTCTATGTGCTTTATTTAAGTTATAAATTATGAATGATACCAAATCGATATTGAAATCTCAAAGATTGCTGCCAGACCATTTCAGGGCCTATTTCTGGGATACTCGATTTACAGGTCGTGAACTTCTTGATTGGCCAGACCACACCATTGAGCGCGTACTAGAATATGGACAATGGGAAGATGTCCGATTTTTGAGGCAAATCATTGGGGATGAAGCTATTAGAAAAGTTGTTAAATCAAGTCGCAGGCTTTCCCCGCGCACAGCAAACCTCTGGGCAGTTCTATTAAGCATTCCAAGAAGAGAAATATCTTGTTTTCAGAAACGCTTTCACCCGATACCCATACTCTGATCGAGAAAATCAAAGGCCAACCATGGCTGAGCCCTTATTATCTTGCAGGAGGGACAGCTCTTGCCTTACATCTGGGCCACCGGACATCCATAGACCTTGATTTTTTTACTCAATCAGACTTCGAAGAAATGACCGTAATCAATTATCTAAGGACCATAGGAGATCTCCGACTTGACCAAATGGGAAAAGGGACTATCATCGGCGAGCTTGATCGTGTACGCATAAGTCTATTCAAATATCCTTACAGGTTATTGGAGCCCTTGATCGAATGGAATGGTCTCGACCTGGCTTCCATACTTGACATCGCCTTGATGAAAATAGTGGCGATTTCCCAACGAGGATCCACAAAGGATTTCATCGACCTGTTTTTTGTCGCCAAGAAATTCAAACCAATCGATTCTCTTATCGGAGAACTCCGACGAAAATATCTTGGGGTTCAATTTAACACGAATCATATTCTTCGAAGCCTATGCTATTTTGACGATGCCGAAAAGGAGCCCATGCCAAACATGATAGCCGCCTGCGACTGGCTCGAAATCAAAGGATTCTATGTGAATGAAGTGAAAAGGTTGTCTCAGACAATATAGTTCTGCGCGCCTATGCTTCACTTCAGTCCCGCTTGCCTGTAATCAAATCTCTCCACCTGGTACATTACTCCCGACATCGTCAAAAGGTGCAAAAGGTGGCAAGATGGGGCAAGAAATTTTTTCGCCGTCCTTGGCGTAGTTTCAAGGGGGTTTGAATGCGGGATACGCATTTTATTATGAATTGCTGCTATGAAGACAGATAATCAATAGTATAAGGCATCATTCCTTCAGGGTGCTTATGAGCGTAGTTAACAAGTTTATCGGCGATACGGGCAAATTGATCCCCGGGAATTGTATGAGGAATGATCAGTAAACCATAATGGGGTAAGTGGTCATTAAAAAACTGTACAGTCAAACGAATAAAATCATCTCTGTTTTTTGTGACAAAACATCGCTTCTTTTTGGCAGCCATCATAAGCTGCTCCAAATCAGATGCCCGAACCATACTGACTTCATGTACACTGATACAGTCGATATTCTGCTTTCGCAGTATTTCAGCTATGTTTGGGCTTATATCTTCATCCAGGTAATATTTCATATATCGCCCTGATCAAGAAAAGGATAATGATCAACAACAGTTTTTCTGTTCCATGATTCATTTTGGGTAATGAGACGGTCAATCTCATCACGATAAGCAGTATAATAGCCGATTGCAGCTTGTAATTGCTGATCGGAAAGCCAATGATAAGCTTTACGAAGGCGAGGGAAATTATTATTAACGCTTATATATGTTGCTATAATTTCCCAAACGTCAAGGCCGGTTCCTGCTATTTTGGCTTTTCTTCCAATCACACCATTTACGAACACAATGCCTGGACAGCGGCGCATTCTTACGGCTTCTGCAAGGAGAGCATTGGCTATGGATGAAAATTCACGTCCGGTTTCACTGGCAATTTTCTCAATATCATCAATAGTTTCTCGGGGTATTCTCAAGCTTTTTTGAACAGTACTCATATAACCTCCTAATTATTGTATCCCATTGAGTTGCAATGTATTATACTTATCCCATATTGTCAAGGGAAGAGATTTATGTTCCACTTTTTGTAAAGGGAGCAAGGGGGGGTAATAAACCCGCTCAGGCTGAGTTGCTGAGCGGATTTTTTTGTTGGTGAAAAAAAGTCGATAAAAGACTCATCCGGTATTTATTGAGAAGTTACGAAACTATGAAGTAATTTACCTAATTTTATGAAGTATATTCCCCAAATTAGTGTTAGAGATAAAACAAATTTTGACCGGCTTTTTTTTGTATTTATGTAATGCTCTGATATTTAAGAGTATTTATTTATGAAATTATTTGCAGTTTATCGGGCATGATTTTTGCTAATATTTTAGGTGGCATTCAGGACAGGAAGAAGTTTTTCAAAAGCTAATCGTTTCCAGGGTTCATTGTGTTTATATGATATAATTCTTTTTGATTTGTTACTTGAAAGTACTTGGTTCCAGGGCTGGTTGGTATAACTTTAAACCTCAATGAACCCTTTTATAAACTGCCGGGGGAATAAATCCCCTGGCGGTTTTTTTTCTTGAACACATTGAAATATTTCCCTTTGTTAATGAGAAAATATATGCTATAAAAAATTCAGGTGGACAGGCTGAAGACTGAAGGTGGAAGGCTGTCAGGGAGCTTCAGCCTTCAGTCTATCCACCTGAGCAGCTACATATAATTTGACATGGGAGTTCTGTTATGGAGAATATAGGCAGGAAAACTATCGAAGTTGAAAATAGAAAATTCAAACGCTTTAAAGTTAAAGATCTTTCTTTTGCTTTGTTAAAGTCTTCTTTTTACGAGGAACTTGGGGAAATTATTGATATAAGCAAAGGAGGCCTTGCCTTTAAATATCTTGTTGGGGAAAATCAGATAAAAGAAGCTGTTGAATTAGATATAATTCTTGCGCACAATGGCTTTCATATAAAAAAATTACCATGTAAAACAATTTCTGATTTTGAAATAATTAATGAAATATATTTCAGCTCGTTAAAAATGAAACGGCATAGTATTAAATTTGGTGAGCTTGATAATAATCAAATATCCGAGCTGGATTATTTCATTAAACAGCACACAATCAGTGAGGCACAGGTAAGGTTATAATCACGAAGGATTGCAGATATGAGCATGGAACGAACATCAGAGGTCGATCGCAAGACTAAAGAGACAGCTATCAATATTAAATTGAATCTGGACGGTAAGGGCAACCATGAGATTTCAACTGGGATTCCCTTTTTTGATCACATGCTTACGCTTTTTGCTGTTCATGGTTTTTTTGATTTATGCATATCTGCCAAAGGAGATATTGAAGTCGATTTTCATCATACAGTTGAAGATGTCGGGCTTGTATTGGGAGATGCATTTGATAGAGCTCTTGGCGACAGGAGGGGGATAAAGAGGTATGGGTTTTCTGTAACGCCCATGGATGATGCTTTGGCATCTGTTGCAGTTGATTTATCAAAGCGGCCTTATCTGGTATTTAATGTTCCAAATCTAAAAACCACGGGCGGTAGGTTTGATTCTTCCCTTGCAAAGGAATTTTTCAGGGCATTTTCTACTATGGGGGGGATGAATCTTCATATAAATGTCAGCTACGGCGAAAACGAACATCATATTATAGAATCAATTTTCAAGGCCGTCGGCAGGGCGATGGATCAAGCCGTTTCTTTGGATGAACGTATTACAGATGTGCGTTCTACAAAAGGTACATTGTGATCAGACAATGTAACCGTTCAAAGGTTACCTGGTTCCCATACTCCAGCGTGGGAAACCATATGGTATGCATTCCCACGCTGGAGCATGGGAACGAGAAACGCTGGAGCATGGGAACGAGAAAAACTTATCCTCTTTTAACATTTCTAAAAAGAAGTCACTGATTCTTTTATGATACAGAAAATACATCATGATAATCTGCGTAGCTTGGTTGGAATCGGTATTATTACGTTAATTTTATTATTATCTGCCTGCAAATCTGATGTGATTATTCCTGAAACACCTGTAGTAAAATCCGGTATAGAAAAATTATTGATTTTGCCTTTTAAAGATTTATCAACTTTACATGGTAAAAATGTTAATGTCAGGTGCCCTTTATGCGGCAATGTTTTTTCTACAGGAGATGTGGAAACGTTTGCAGTTGATGTTCTTACAGATCGTCTGATTTCTATAATTAAAAGCCGTAAAGATTTTGAACTTATACCTCCCGGCCAGGCTCAGGGGGCTATGTCGGTTTTGCTGGCGGCAGATAAAAAAGAGTTGTCGGAACGTGATATATTAGTTAAAATCGGGCGTGCTCTTTATGCCGATGCAGTACTGGTAGGGCATGTTTATCGATTCAAGGATAGGGTAGGGACGCGGTATTCAGTTGATTCTCCTGCTTCTGTTGCATTTGATATTCATCTTATAGATGTTTCAAAAGGCAGTATGTTGTGGGTAGGTCATTTTGATGAAACCCAGCGTCCATTAAGCGAAAACCTTTTTCAGATCGGCACATTTTTAAGAAGAAAGTGGAGCTGGATTACCGCAGAAGAGATGGCTGTTTCAGGTCTTGAAGATGTGCTTCAGACATTTCCGGGACCATAATTATTATACCCATAAGCGCTAAGTTGTTTTTGCCCAGGAGGGACTGGAAAAAAATGAACATCGAACATCGAACGTCCAACATCGAATGTTGAATGGGAAAAGATGAAGAAACAGAGTTTAAAACCTGAACTATTAGATGATATTTTACAGGAAACAGAGGAATTAAACAAGATTTTCGTTACGAGTATCAAAACGGCTGAAAAGAAACAGAAATAGCTTTTGAATGTTCGTATTGGTTTTTTATTCGATTTTAAAATAATTTGAGGAGCGGAGCGACATCATTATTCGACGTTCGACGTTCAATGTTCGATGTTGGACGTTCATCTTTCAAAACAACCTCGTATGACATAAATGCAACCTGTGAACGTTTACAAAATAACTTAGCGCTTATGATTATTATACCTGCAGTTGATATAAAAAACGGTAGATGTGTCAGACTCCTCCAGGGGCGTATGGATGAAGAAACAGTTTTTTCTGATAATCCTGTGGCTATGGCAAAGAAATGGGAGTCAGAGGGCGCTGAAATTATACACGTAATTGATCTTGACGGCGCCTTTAAAAAAAGTCCTCAAAATTTTAATTCAATCAAAAAAATAGTTGAAAGCGTTGACGCCCATATTCAGGTTGGGGGTGGAATAAGGGATAAAGAGACAATAACCATGTTCCTTGATATCGGGGTAAAAAGGGTAATTATCGGAACCGAGGCAATTAAGAATTCTGGTCTGGTTAAAGATGCCTGCAGGGCATTTCCAGGGCAGATTGTTGTTGGGATAGATGCTCGAAATGGATTTGTTGCTATTGAGGGATGGACTGAGACAACACAGGTTAAAGCCGTTGATCTGGCAAAGCAATTTGAAGATTGTGGTGTTGCAGCAATAAACTTTACCGACATACATAGAGATGGTATGCAAACCGGGCCGAATATTGAAGAAACCAGACGGCTGGCAGAGGCTGTATCAATACCGGTAGTTGCTTCAGGCGGTGTTTCAACAATAGAGGACATAAAAAATTTAATGCCTTTAAGAGAAGTCGGGGTAGTTGGTGTTATTACCGGAAGGGCGTTATATAGCGGGACCCTGAACCTTAAAGAAGCTATTGAAGTTTCAAAATCAAACGGCTTCATAAAAAACTCTAAAAGACCATTCACAATATGAGACCTTTGCAAAACGCCCCCTTTTGCTCGATTACTGCGTCAATCTCAAATTTCAATTCTCGAAATATTCAATATAAAATTTATTTTTAAATTACCTTGACAAAGATATTATTGATAGTTATTTTATAAGTTTAAAATAATTATTAATATGTTATAGTTTAGCTTTTCATGAGACATTTCTTTATTGACAATTCAGATCTTCAAATAAGTCAGTTTGAGCACATAAAGGAGTTTGCTAAACTTCATTCCTTAACATCCTGCCGTTATTACCTGTTTTCCCTATTCCATAGTTTGTGGGGTGCTTTTGTTGGCAGTTTTTATTCCTGAAGATAAGATTTCAGAAATTAAAAATATCGTTGATATTGTAGATATCATTTCAGATATAGTTCTTCTGAAAAAAGTTGGAAGAAACTATGTGGGCCTTTGTCCATTTCATACCGAGAAAACCCCGTCTTTTACTGTAAGTCCCGAGAAACAAATATTCTATTGTTTTGGCTGTGGTACCGGTGGAAATGTATTTAATTTTTTGATGAATCATGATGGTCTTTCATTTTTTGAGACGGCAAAAATGCTTGCCAATAGATATGGCATTGAGATTCCGGCTCAGACAATGTCGCCAGAGCAAAAAAGGCGGATTTCCGAAAGAGAAAGCTTGCTTGCTGCAAATAAACAGGCAATGGATTTTTTTAAACATAGCCTTTTAAGTGATGTTGAAGGGAAAATAGCTTTAGAATATCTCAAGAAACGCGGGATTGGAGAAGATACTATCACTATATTTAATCTGGGATTTGCTCCTGCGGGCTGGGATAGTCTTTTAAATTATTTTTCAAAAAAAAACATATCACATGAACTTGTTGAAAAATCCGGTTTGATTATTAAAAGGAAGAGTAAAAACGGCTATTATGATCGTTTCAGAAATCGTATAATATTTCCGATTTTCGATGTCAGCAAGCAGGTGTTAGGTTTTGGGGGACGTGTAATGGATGATTCCCTGCCGAAATACCTGAATTCTCCCGAGACATCTGTTTACAACAAGAGCCGATCTCTTTATGGATTGCACATTGCAAAAGAGCACTGCCGGGCAAGTGAAACGGTTTACATTGTCGAAGGATATTTTGACCTGTTAGCATTACATCAGCATGGAATTCTGAACTCCGTAGCAACACTGGGTACTTCTTTAACTCAGGGGCATGTCCAGATTCTTAGAGGATTTGTTGGTAAGAATGGCAGATTTATTCTGGTTTATGATTCTGATGCAGCCGGCATTAAGGCAGCGGAACGAAGCATAAAGGTGTTTGATAAAGGATATGTTAATGCACAAATTCTCGTGTTACCCGAAGGATATGATCCTGACTCATATCTTTTTGAATTTGGATATAAATCCTTTATGAATACCGCTTCAAAGGCTAAAAGTATAATTGCTTTTCTTATTGATTCTGCTGTAAAAAAGCACGGTCTCTCCATTGAAGGGAAAATTCGTATCATATCAGACCTGAAACAGCCATTGGCTCATATTAATGATAGTGTTGAAAGATCTTTATATATCAAGGAGCTTGCAGAAATTATAGGAATTGATGAAGCAGCAGTTATGGAAAAGGTGAGGATAGTATCCGGCAATAAAAGCATCAAAGCAAACAAAGAGCTGTCAGACAAGATGCGGGATAAAAACCTTACGTTAAAGGGGAACAGGCTCGAAAGGCAGATAATTGCAATGATGCTTCAATTTCCCGAAATATTACCTGAAATTATTACACGCAATATACTCGATCTTTTCGAAGATAAGTCTTTAAGCTTAATCGGTCAACTGATTCTAAAGCAGCGAGACAGAGAGGGTATTCGAGATGGATTGCATGCTGTGAGCACTCGGGGCAACGGATTTGTATCTGATATCATTAACAGCATTGACGACAGGGAAGAAAGAAGTATTGTTGCCTCTTTGTCGATTGGTGAAGATCAGTGGAGCCGTGAAGGCTGTCTCAAGTTGTTATTGCAATTTGAGTCAATCAGAAATCGTCAAGAAAAAACTTTGTTGCAGAAGATAAGGGCAGCAGAGGAGTCTAATGACCATGAGCTGCTTTTAGAATTGTTAAAGAAAAAGCAAATTCAGGTCAGGAAAGACCCTAAATTAGGCTAATAGTTCTGAAGTCATTAGGAGGCTGAAATATATGGCAACTAAATTCGCTGCAAAACGGAAAAATGCAAACAAGGTCAATAAACAAGCATTGAACAAACTGATTGTAAAAGGTAAAAAACAAGGTTCTTTAACTTATGACGAGATTAACAAAGCATTCCCCGAAGATATGTTATCTTCTGATCAATTTGATGAAACTCTAATGTTGTTTGACGATCTTGATATTGAAATCGTGGATGAAAAGAAATGCAATGTAGTGGATAACAAGGTAGAATTAAAAGAAAAATTCAATCAAACCAAGGCTGTTTCTTCTGATGATTTTGGCACAGTAACCGATCCCGTTAAGATGTATCTGCGTGAGATGGGGCTTGTTACCCTCTTAAGCAGGGAAGGAGAGGTTGAAATAGCCAAGAAGATTGAGGCCGGCGAACAGGCTGTTTTAAGGTCACTTATAGATACTACGACCGGAGTGGAATGCATTTTAGATTTAGGGGAACATATTGAAAGCGGCAATCTTCGTCTAAAACATGTGTTAAGAGATGTTGACGAAGGAGATACATATGTTGATGAAGTATTACAGATTGAGAGGTTTTTAAGCACCATTCGTTTGATTGAAAAGATTGACAAAGAAAATAAAGCATACAGGGAAAAACTATTTTCATCAAAATTAGGCCTGTCTGAACAGCGTAGCATCAGAAGTCGTATAACTCGCAGGAATAATAAAATATTCGACCTATTAAAAAATTGGCGTTTAGAAGGGAAAGTAATAGATAAGATTGAGAATATTATAAGAGGCCGGATAGAATGGTTTGATTCCATGAACAAAATGATTTCTATGCATGCAGATACAGTTAACGTGTCAGTTGCTGAATTTTGCGTCAATTTAAAGACAAAGAAAAAATTTCTTAAATGGATTAACCGCAGTTGTGATTTGACTATGGATGAGGGAACCTTACTATATACGCAACTTAAGAAGATCCATGAAGAGATAAAAGAAAAAGAATATGCCATAAAGGCTAACGGCCGGACTTTAAAAAAAATTATATCAGGTGTTGAGGAAGGGCGTCTAATAGCTAAAGCAGCTAAGATTGAGTTAACCAGAGCGAATTTACGGCTGGTTGTCAGCATTGCAAAAAAATATACTAATAGAGGTCTTCAGTTCCTTGATCTGATTCAGGAAGGCAATATTGGTCTTATGAAGGCTGTGGATAAATTTGAGTATCGCCGTGGTTATAAATTCAGTACATATGCAACATGGTGGATACGGCAGGCTATAACAAGGGCAATTGCCGATCAGGCAAGGACTATTCGAATTCCAGTCCATATGATAGAGACTATTAATAAGCTGATCCGTACATCCAGATATTTGGTGCAGGAGCTTGGGCGTGAGCCTAAGCCTGAGGAGGTAGCAAATAAAATGGAGATACCTATTGATAAGGTTCGCAAGGTATTAAAAATTGCACGAGAACCTATTTCACTGGAGACACCTATCGGCGAAGAAGAGGACAGCCATCTCGGTGATTTCATTGAAGACAAAAAGTTTATGCTTCCTTCTGATGCCACCGTAAGCCTGAATCTTGCTGAACAGACAAGAAAGGTACTTGCAACATTAACTCCGCGGGAAGAAAAGGTTTTGCGCATGCGATTCGGAATCGGCGAAAAAGCAGATCATACTCTTGAGGAGGTCGGGCAGGATTTTGCGGTAACACGAGAAAGAATCAGGCAGATAGAGGCAAAAGCTTTGAGAAAACTAAGGCATCCGACTAGAAGCCGTAAATTGAAAAGTTTTATCGAAACCTAATACTTGACAAAAAGTTTCCATAAAGTTAGTAAATAAAATTTTACGGGCCCATAGCTCAGCTGGCAGAGCCACCGGCTCATAACCGGTCGGTCCCTGGTTCGAATCCAGGTGGGCCCATTTTTTGTGAGACCTTTGAAAAATGTTCAATTTTGCAAAGGTTTCTTCTTGTGGCGTGGGTGTGAAGAACCACGCCTTTTTTGTGATTGAGAAATGGCTGCAAAAATATCTGATATCATTAAGGCGATGGAAAGCTTTGCACCACGCCATCTTGCTGAAGAATGGGATAATGTCGGATTACAGGTCGGGCAAAATGACTGGCCGGTAAAAAAAGTCTGGATCGCTTTGGATCCTGCTCCCGATGTTGTTGAGGCTGCCTGCAGCAAGGATGTTGACCTGATCATTGCACATCATCCACTGATATTTCGTCCTTTAAAATCCATTGATTTCAGCACTCCTGTTGGTTATGTGATCAATATGGCTGTCAGGCACCGCACAGGTATATTTTCAGCACATACCAACCTTGATAACGCGAAAGATGGTATAAACGATGTTATCGCAAAACGTATTGGTCTAAAGAACCTGAAGGTTCTGGGAAAGGTCAGGGCGGCAGAAAATTACAAGCTTGTATTTTACGTGCCTGTTGAGTATGAGCAGAAAGTTTTAGACTCACTTTTTGAAACCGGCGCAGGAAAAATTGGAAATTATTCATGCTGCTCTTTCAGGAATAAAGGAAAAGGTACTTTCAGGCCAGGCTCTCAGACAAATCCATTTATCGGCAAACCAGGTGTGATTACTCAGACAGATGAGATAAGAATAGAAGCGATTGTACAAAAAAGTGATCTCAAAAGCCTTGTCCAGCATGTGAAAAAGGATCACCCTTATGAGCAGATGGCATATGATATTTATCCGCTTATAACTCAAGAGAATGTTCAGGGTATTGGTCGTATTGGGGAACTTGATGAGAAAAAAGAGCTTGCTGATTTTGCATTGGAAATTAAAAAAATACTTAAACTAAAATCAGTAAAAATCGCCGGAAAACCGGCTCTGCCTGTTAAGTCTGTATCTGTGTGTACCGGCAGCGGGTCAAGCCTGATGAATAACTTTTTTTCATCTGGATCTCAAGTTTATATAAGCGGAGATTTGCGTTATCATGATGCAAGGGCTGTCGAGGCCGCAAATCTGGGCCTCATTGATATAGGACATTTTGCATCTGAGCATTTAATAGTTGAAGTGCTGGCAGAACGTCTTCAAAAAGTTCTTGTTGAAAGTGAGTTTGATGTAAAAGTTGAGGCATGTAAACTTGAAAAGGATCCGTTTGTTATTTTATAACCGTTCACGGCTTGAAACTTGAAATTGGAAAGTAGAAATTAGGGAGAGATAAATTAGAAATTGGGGAAATTAGCAGTTTCGTTCAGGCACTATAGACTTTCAGATAATTCATTTCACAAGGCTATAAGGAAAAATCTGAGTAAGTCGTGCTGATGTGTACGTCGTCGAGGATTTTGACTGATAACTCAGTGAAATTATTTATCTGAAAGTCTATAAATAATGATTAGCGAGTTGAGGATATGAAGGAACAGATAGATAATCTGGTAAAACTTCAAGGGATCGAGACAGAAAGTAACGAAATCAGATCGATTCTAAGTAACATTACTCAAAGGTTGGACAGTCTTTCTTGCAGGCTTAATGAGTTTGAGCAGACTACGAAAGATGAAGAATTAAGGCTTAATGATCTGAAAAAGAGTTATGTTTTATATAAATCTGATGTAGAAATGAATATCTCCCGGTTAAAAAAAAGTCAGGAGAGACTTGCATCTATTAAAACAAACAAAGAATACCAGTCATTATTAAAGGAAATTGAAGATGTTAAGACAATAAATTCTCAAATTGAAGATCAAATGCTCGAATGCCTTGAACAAATGGATGATATCGAGAGAGTTTTGGCTGATAGAAATAATGAATATGAAAAGCTTTCCGAGCAGGTTAATAAAGAAAAGCAGACTATAGATCAAGAAACAGAAAAGAATAATAAAAGGCTTGCTGAACTTGATACTGAATGGAAGAAATTCTCCGGTAAAATTGATCCTCAGTTGTTAAAAACATATCTTATGGTAAGAGATAAGGCTGGAGGAATTGCAGTTGTGCCTGTAAAGGATGCGGTGTGCCGTGGATGTAATATAAACATTCCTCCACAGATGTATAATGATCTTCAGCGCTGTGACAGCTTGAAGTTCTGTCCAAGTTGTCAGAGAATAATTTACTGGAAGGACACTAATTAGGGGTCAGGGATCGGGGGTTGGGGTTGGGGAACTTTTCCTGATCCCTGACCTCTGAAGTTCAAGTACGGTCGGAGCAGTCCAAACGATCGCTGGATCATCTTGTTTGATCTGGAGGAAAGTCCGAACACCGCAGGGCAGGGTGCTTCATAACGTGAAGTCGCGGCAACGTGAAGGAAAGTGCAACAGAAAGTATACCGCCCGTCACTTAAGTGATGGGTAAGGGTGAAAAGGTGCGGTAAGAGCGCACCAGTTCCCCGGGTGACCGGGGAAGCTTGGTAAACCCCACCTGGTGCAAGACCAAATAGAGGAGCGTTTGAGGGTAGCCCGTCCGAGCTCCCGGGTAGGTCGCAAGAGGTGCCGGGCAACCGGCACCCATAGATGAATGATCGTTACCCTGTTGGGGGTAACCCTTGCAGGGAACAGAATTCGGCTTATGGACTGTTCCGGCCGTTTTTCAAAGCTCTCGAATTGTGGAAACTGGTGAGGTGAAAAGCATGCTGCAGATTGAAGAACTTAAGGTAGAAGTCGGGAATAAAACCATACTTAAAAATGTTAATATGGAAATCCCGAAAGGAGAAACCCATATACTTTTCGGTCCAAACGGGTCCGGGAAGACCAGTCTGATGATGACCTTAATGGGATTTTCAGGCTATAATGTTACTCATGGGAAAATTACATTCAAAGGTGAAGACATCACGTACATGCCTATTCACGAGCGTGCAAGACTCGGTATCGGGGTGTCATTCCAGAGGCCTCCTACTATTAACGGCTTAAAAACAAGGTCTATAGTTGAAATATGCAGCGGAGGTCGCGATATTGATGTTGAGGAACTTTCCAAACAGCTTAAATTTTCTGATTTTTTAGATCGAGATGTAAATCATAACTTTTCTGGCGGAGAAATTAAACGTTCCGAGCTGCTCCAGCTCACGGCGCAGCAACCCGACCTTATACTGCTGGATGAACCTGAATCAGGTGTTGACCTTGAAAGCATTGTCCTTATTGGTGATACTATAAATTCTCTTTTGCAAAGGGGGATTAAATGCCCCAAGGAACAGCCTCATAAAAACTTTGTGGCAGAAAGGACTAAATCCGCACTGGTTATTACTCATACCGGCCATATCCTTAATTATATAACGGCTGACAAGGGGCAGGTGCTTTATAACGGTGTTCTTTGCTGTTCAAGAAATGCAAGGGAAATTTTAAATTGGATTAGAGAATACGGCTATGAGGAGTGTGTAAGATGCACGATATAGATAATGAGTTGGAAGTTAATCTTGATAACTATCAGAATGAAACACAAGAACACGAATATATTAATGAGTTGGCACGGATCGATTCTTTCGACGCAGATAAGCTTTTAGACATCGGCGTTGATACAAAAGAAACAGGTCGTGCAGGCACATTTATACAGAAAGACAAGTCAGTTATACACTGCAAAACCAAATTGGACGGCGTTGAGGTAATGAGTATATCCAGGGCCAGAGAAAAACATGAATGGCTTGCCGATTATATGTGGAAAAGCATTTCTCCTGACACCGACAAGTTTACAGCTCAGGCTAAGAAGAATCCTCACGAGGGATACTATATTCGATCACTCCCGGGCGTTAAGACAGAGCGTCCAATACAATCATGCCTTTATATAGCTAAAGATAAGTTTTCGCAAAACGTTCATAATGTCGTAATAGCCGAAGAAGGTTCAGAGCTTCATATTATAACAGGGTGTGCAACAGCTCCGCATCTAGTATCGGGTTTGCATGTCGGTGTGTCTGAATTTTACGTAAAAAAAGGCGCAAAACTTATATTTACCATGATTCATGACTGGGGTGAAGAGATAAATGTCCGACCCAGAACAGTTATAAATGTTGATGAGGGCGGGCTTATTATTTCTAACTATATATCTTTAAAACCAGTCGGTTCTCTTCAGATGTTTCCCACGACATATCTTAATGGCAAAGGAGCTGTTGCCCGTTTTAACAGCATATTAGTAGCCAGTAAGGGCAGCTTTCTGGATGTGGGATCAAAAATTGTATTAAACGCACCTGATTCACGTGCAGAGATAATATCGCGTGCAATTACGACCGGCGGGACAATTATTGCCCGGGGAAACCTGATTGGAAAAGTCGCCGGCATAAAAGCACACCTTGAATGTAAGGGCCTGATAATAAATGATGGGCTTATGCATGCAATACCCGAGCTTCAGGGATATGTGCCAAATGTTGAAATGTCTCATGAAGCTGCGGTAGGCAAAATTGATCAGCATGAAATTGAATATCTCATGGCAAGGGGCCTTGATGAGGATGAAGCAGTATCGACAATTGTTCGCGGATTTTTGAATGTAGATATTGAAGGACTGCCGGAAAACTTAAAAAATAAACTTGATAAGATTATTTCTGAAACCCAGAAAGATATGAAATGAAATGCAGGTATTAGGTATTAGGTATTAGGTATTAGGTATTGGGTATTAGGGGAGTAAGTTAATTGCAAGGAGTATTAAAGGATTTTTCTTTTGATGAAAAGGTCAGGATATTTTCTTATGATTATCTTAGATGTTGTGTTTATATCTCAAATCTTGAGCAAGACAGTATTTTTTTTACAAAAAAGCTTTTTTCGAGACTAATAGAATCATCTCAGATCCTGGAAGATTTTCTTGATTATCACGGGGCAAAAAACAATAAGAACTGGTATTATTATAGAGAGCTGTCTGCTGCTGTCAGGCATTTGAGCATTGGCAGCTATTCACAGAAACACATTTTAAACCGCCTTGTTTTTTATGATCTTGTGAATACTGAAGACTTTGAGAAGGAAGGCAGGGCAACATTTAATTTTTTGATAAAGTCTCTAATGAAACTTGCTCCGGTTATTCTTGATGAAGCCCGTCGACTGAACATACCTGTACCTGATGATAATTTTGATACTTTTGAATTCCCGGGTGTTTCAACAAATGATTTGCTTGATTATGATATTGATGATGAAGACAAAGACCTGCAGAAGAAGCATATAGTTAAAATTGCCAGTGAGTTTCTATGTATTGCGAGAAATTTTGATCATCTTGGTTTTTATGAACCCTATGATTTGAAAAAGATTCTGGAGATTGTTCCCGACAAGATCAATGAGGTTGAGATAAGACGATTTGAGATGCTCGTACACAACCTTCAGTCTGCTTTTGATACATATGTAATACATGGTGGATACAGGTTCGGCAACAGGAAACTCAAGGATCTCCGCGGTTGTTTTTCAGTTGTATTTCATCTTCTTCAAATGACAGGAAGGCTTCTGCATTTTCATGAGCGCCACCTCCATGAGGCAGGCTATAAGAACATCTATAAAAAGGTTCAGGAACAGCTATCATTACTTGTTGATCCTGAAGTTCTTCTTGATCGGACAATTAATTACGGACTTTATTATGTCTGTCACTTCCTGACAACCGGTAAAGACCTGGCCGGTGAGATATTGAATGAAAACATTGAGCGTTCTTCAATTTCTGTAGGTGTTCCAGTTAAACTGGGTTTCCACAGCAGGCCCAGTCTTCTGGTTGCCAAAATTGTTCGGCACTACGGCGGTCAGGTGGAACTTTGTGTTGGAGAAGACAGGTTTGATGCGAGCAGCGTTCTTGATATACAGTGGGCAGGAGGGAAGATCCAGAAGGAAAATATAACTGAGGTTAAATTTGAAGGAGATGTTCGCGCGTTAAGAGATATTAAAATCCTTACCAGTGTCAATTACGGTGAGGATACAATGGGAAAAGGCGTACCTCTTCCAAAAGAACTTAGTTACCTAAAATAAGTATATAAAAGTTTACAGTTCACAGTTCACGGTTCACGGTTGATCAAAACATATCAGCCAGAGGCTAACAAGAAGCGAGAGGCTCAGTTGTGAAAACTCAATTTAGGTTCAATCATCAAAAAACTGTGAACCGTGAACCGTAAACAGTTACTTATTATGATAGCTTCAGCAATAATAGTAGCCGCAGGCAAGGGTATAAGGATGGACGATAACGTGCGCAAGCAGTATTTATTGCTTGATAACCGCCCGCTTATAAGCCACACAATTGAGGTATTTGATGAATGTAATATTATAGACGAAATCTTTCTTGTCGTTCCTGAAGAAGATTTTGTGTTTTGTAATGAGAATATACTCAATCAACAGAATTTTCAAAAAAAGGTAAGCCTTGTACCTGGCGGCGCTAAACGTCAGGATTCAGTTTATAATGGTCTTCTGGCAATTGATAATATTATAGATGATAGTATTGTAGTTATCCATGATGGCGTACGTCCGTTTGTCCGCTCTGAACAGTTAACAGAATGTATAACATGTGCAACTGATTATGACGCTTGCATATTTGGCATACCTGCATACGATACTTTAAAAAGAGTTAACAGCTCAGGATTTATTGAGAATACAATTGAAAGAAATACAATATGGCTCGCACAGACTCCTCAGGCTTTTAAATATAACTTGATAAGAAGAGCACATGAAAATGCTATACGTACTGGGATTAATGGTACAGACGATGCTATGCTAGTAGAACAACTTGGAATAAAGGTAAGGGTTGTCAGGGGCAGCAGGTGCAACGTTAAAATTACAACCAAAGAAGATTTATTACTTGCAAGAGCAATGGTTAAAAGTGAGTAAGAGGTTTTTTCATGATTGAAAAAGCTGCAGATAGTTAGCGAAAAGCCTATGGTTAACCCTGGAAAAGCGATCAAAATCTGTTATCATCTCCATTCCGGGTATTAAAGCTTTTACTACAGGTATGCCAAGGTCTTTTCTGGTCAAGTTTACATATAGCGGTTTGTAGTTATTAGCTATAAGCAGAGTTTCAAGAATCGCCAGATCCTTAACAGGATTACTATTTGAGTAATCGGGCAGATTTTCAAAGCAAAGCGTCGGCAGCTCATCAGGGCCTGGATTTGAAGCAGGTCCATTCGGATAAGGATAAGGAGTTTCAGTTAAGGCGGAAATAAGAGCTTTTTTGCCATCAAGGTGAGCACCGGTTGCTTTAACGATTTCTTCATTTTGGCTGACAATAAAACACTTGTAGCATGGGACACCGAATGGCTGGCTTATATCCTGGAATTGAACCATTATGCCTTTGGTTTTGTACTCTTCCAATAAATTTGCGATCTGAGGGTCTTCAGCCTCAAGTCTGAAGCATCGAGAGGGGGTATAAAGAGATAATCCTTCGCTTTCGCGTTCAATAATTTCTAATAGAGCATTTATTTTTGCTTCTTCTATTGAGTTTCCAGAAGCAAGACCGGTTGAACCAAGTCCACTGAATAGATCAATTTCATCCAAATTACAAAAAAGAAATACACACTGAGCTGGAAGCAGGATGGGCTGCATGCTTTGACCACACTGCTGTTCACCTTCAAGCCAGAATAGTGCTTCGTTATTGTATGGAGTTTCTAAAACAAGATTGTTTGGATTTAATGCGTTTTTCCCATCTTTGATTAGATCCTCGTATTTTGCATGTGTTAATGGATATTCTTCTATGAAATCAAATGTACCTTCTGAGGTAAAGCCGGTAAATGCTGATCTGCGTTCAACTATTTCCATGCTGTATGATGCCCGTGCCGCATCAAGAGAAAGACCCTTGCCGTAGCTGGTTTGATCGCCTATAAAAATATAGTTGTGGCGGCTGTTCCTGACGGAGTAGCCGATATGCCATTTCCTGAGGAGCGCAAAAGGGCTCAGAGATGATTCGTGCCTCATTTCCGTATCCGTGAGAATATCATATTCTGTAAGTTTGTTCAGAGCATGCTGGGCGGTTGTCTTAAGCGGAGTAATATATTTATTTTTTTTTGAGCAATTCCCTGCTATTTTGTCATAGATTCCACGGATATGGACATAATTGTCTTGTATCTCCGAAAGTTTTTCTTTGCCGAACAATAGCGGCATTTTGATATCATCAGGCGCTGGAAGCGGCTTATGCTCGAAGATGTTGCTTTTGAAAACAGCAATCCATTTTGAATGAAGATCATGATCATCTAAAAGGCTGGATTTGATAAGGTTAAGCGGAGTGTAAGCTGAAAGCTTCTTTGTTTCTTCTGATTCAAAATATTCTTTAAATAAATTGAAGTTATCATATAATAGAGAAGCTTCATATAATAATGCCGACAAAGTATAATCATCTTGCCTTGCTTCCTTAATGAGTTGCTTTATCTTTTTCTCATCAAAATTCGCGATAATATCTAAAAGATGCTTATGCATGTATGTATCATAGGGATGATCTCTCAAATACTCAATTGATTCTTCAAAACTGATTTCTTTCATCGGGCTGCATGAAAAATACCCGACCCCTGTCTCTGTATTCTTCAGACCCAGCTTATACACTACATTTATAAATGCCGGCTGTTTGGTATTATTATTGTTCATTCGGATATATTTTAAAAATCTAAATTTCTGTTGCTAATATTTTATCAAAATATTCAACAGTCTTTTTCAGTCCCTCATCCAGTTTGATAATAGGCTGCCAGTCGAGTTTTTCTTTAGCCAGGCTAATATCCGGCTGACGCTGGCATGGGTCATCCTGGGGCAGCGGCCTGAAAACAATCTTTGATTTAGAACCAGTAATTTCTATGATTTTTTTTGCTAATTCAAGGACGGAGAATTCATTTGGGTTTCCAAGGTTGACCGGACCACTGAAATCATCAGGCGAGTCCATCATTCTGATCAAGCCTTCTATTAGATCGTCAACATAGCAAAAAGATCTGGTCTGTAATCCGTCACCAAAGACAGTTATGTCTTTATTTGAAAGCGCCTGTACAATAAAATTGCTGACCACCCGCCCATCATTTGGATGCATTCGCGGGCCATATGTATTGAATATCCTCGCAACTTTGATTTTAAGCCCATGCTGACGATGGTAGTCAAAAAAAAGTGTTTCAGCGCACCTTTTCCCCTCATCATAGCAAGACCTTGGTCCGATAGGATTTACTTTTCCCCAGTAACTTTCAGGCTGAGGATGAATTTCAGGGTCACCGTAAACTTCGCTTGTCGATGCCTGCAGGATCTTAGCCTTTACCCGTTTGGCCAGTCCCAGCATGTTGATGGCGCCGTGTACGCTCGTCTTTGTTGTCTGAACTGGATCAAATTGATAATGAATCGGAGAGGCGGGGCAGGCAAGGTTATATATTTCATCTGCCTCTATATAAAGCGGAAAAGTAATGTCATGACGAATAAATTCAAAATTCGGATTGCTTAGAAGCTCTGCTATATTTTTTCTGCTACCTGTAAAACAATTGTCAACGCATATAACTTCATAACCTTCACTGACTAGTCGTTTGCAAAGATGAGAGCCCAAAAAGCCTGCGCCGCCTGTGATTAATATGCGTTTATTATCATAATATTTCATAGAAATTCCTTGTTTATAATTTTCAGTGAAACTCCGTGTTGTTCCGTGGTAAAATTTTACCTAAAAATGCGTTAATGCCGGTTTTCCTATTGGAAATACATTGAACCCAATTTCAAAAAGTCTTTGATGATCAACGATATTACGACCATCAAAGAAAAAGGCCGGTTTAATCATTGAGTTATAAATTTTTTCATAGTTAAGGTTCTTATATAAATCCCATTCAGTCATTATAGCTATAGCATAGCTTCCGGATGCCGCTTCATAAGGGTCTTCAACATATTTTACGTTAGCGTCAATATTCTGCAAATCAATCCTTGCTCTCTCAAGAGCTTTAGGATCAGTTATTACCAGCTCTGCTTTTTCCTCAATTAATCTTTTGGCTATATATATGGCGGGACTTTCTCTTGTGTCTCCTGTATTTGCTTTAAATGCAAACCCCCAAAGGCATATTTTTTTGTTAACCAGTGTGTTGAACATCGCTGTAAGCATGTTAATGACAAAACGTTCTTTTTGGAAATCATTAATTTTCACCACGCTGTCCCAGTAGTCGGCGACTTCATTAAGGCCATAATACCTGCAAAGATAGACCAGATTAAGAATATCTTTTTTAAAGCATGATCCACCGAAACCAATGCTTGCGTTTAAGAATTTCATTCCAATACGGCTGTCAAATCCAACGGCTCTTGCAACATCATTAATGTCGGCATCTGTCTTTTCACACAGGGCGGAAATTGAATTTATAGATGATATTCTTTGGGCCAGAAACGCGTTTGAAACTATTTTGGAAAGTTCGCTGCTCCAGATATCGGAAGTTATAATTCGTTGTTTGTTTATCCAGTTTGCATAAATTTCTACCAGCTCATCTCTGGCTTTTATTCCGCTTTCTGTTTGCCGTGAGCCGATAAGGACTCTATCTGGATTTTCCAAATCATTAATAGCCGTGCCTTCGGCTAAAAATTCCGGGTTGGAAAGCACTTCAAAATGAATTTTATTATTATTCGAGGTGAGAATTCTTTCCATAGCCAGGGCGGTTTTAACCGGAAGTGTACTTTTCTCTACGATTATCTTCGGGGATTCAGCGCATTGCAATATATGTCTTGCAGTTTTTTCCCAGTATTGAAGATCAGCAGCCATGCCGGCGCCAACGCCAAATGTCTTGGTAGGAGTGTTGACACTTACGAAAATAATATCAGACTCTTTGATAGCCTTATCTACATCTGTGCTGAAAAAAAGATTCCTTCCTCTGGCAGCTTTTACAATTTCGTCAAGGCCCGGCTCATAGATGGGGAGGTTGTCAGAGTTCCATTCAGCTATCCGCTTATGGTTGATATCTATAACAGTTATTTTATATTGCGGGCATTTATAAGCGATCATAGCCATCGTAGGACCGCCAACATAGCCGGCTCCTATGCAAAGAAGTTTTTTCTCAAATCTGGTTTCCATTTTTCCTCATAATGAAGCTCCCCGCCGCAAGCGAACGGGTATTGAAAATTTAATAAATAGATGTTGATGATAAAAAGCAAAAAATATATATAGTATTTTTTATATGAAGTGAAGTGTAAAACAATATATAGGGTAACAGTTCACGGTTATCGGTTTACAGTTAACAGTTTTATGTTTTGAGGCTACCAACGTAAGGCGAGACAGCCTGTAAATTCAGTTGGTTAGCAACCCCTTAGATTTTGCTTGATTGTGGAATTGCCATAAAGTCAAAATGGCGGAAAGTGTCCCGCTTTAATTTAAGTTGATAGCCTGTTTTGATCAACCGTGAACCGTAAACCGTGAACTGTTACTATATAGGAAGAAACGCTTGAGTGTCAAGTAACAGAATTGTTGAGAAGTCAGGTGTGAAGTAATTTTGATTCCGCTAAAAACATTTCAAAATCTTACGGAAGCTAAGCAGGACAGGATTATCCATATTGCTGTTGAGGAATTCAGCGAAAAAGGATATGCAGGAGCCAGCATAAATTCCCTGGTAGATCGATTGGGCATAGCCAAAGGATCAATATTTCAGTATTTTGGTGATAAAAAGGGACTATTCCTTTTTGTGTTTAATAAGTCCATAGACATGATCAAGGATGATCTGCGGGAGATACGTGATCGGCCTACAAATGAGGATCTGTTTACAAGACTGGAAAAAACCTTTCAGGCAGGGGTGATTTTCTTAAAGGAACATCCACTCATTTACAAGTTATACTTGAAGGTATTGTTTGAGTCGGAGATTCCATTCAGAAATGAAATACTATTATTATTACGTAAAAACAGCCTTAATTACATCAGGTCACTTTTGGAAACCGCAAAACAAAGGGGTGAGGTCCGCAATGATATCGATATCGCAAAGGCAAGTTTTGTGGTGGATGCTGTTATGGACAGATTCCTTCAGGCTCAGACGGTTTTGCATCTTGATGCAGGTCTTGGCCTTTTCAAATGCAGTGAGGAAGATGTCAACGGCTGGATCGCTGGGTTAGTGGATATTATACGTTTTGGAATTGGAAGTATAGAAGAATTATAGAAAAGGAGATAAACACATAATGGGTGCTTCTAAAGATACAATTGTTGTAAATGCCAATGTTGAAATGACTACCAGATCTCTTCAGACAATAGTTGAAAATGCTAAAAAAAAGGCTGGTCGTGATGAGAAAGGGGTTTATCGAGTTGATACTGCGGACAAGGTCAGTGAAATGATATCGCGTTTTCTTCTGGAAAAGGATTTTGAGGGTTATGTAATGAATTATGAATAAAGAGCATTTAATATTTTATTGCTCTCCTCAAGGCCGTCCTGACAATAATCTCCGAGAAAGTCTCGAATATTTTCCATAAAAAATATCCCATCTTCGTCCTGACCGGATAATAGGCATTTCTTCGCTTCATCCATAGCAGATAAAAAAGTATCCACAGCATCTTTAACATGTGTGTTTTTACCTATAAGATTTGTGTACAGGCCAAGATCTTGCGCAAACAGACGTGCCAGCAGATCGATTTTTAACCTGAACACAGGGGTTGAATACAAGACAGCATCGGAAGGGGCCATGTTCAACTTTTGGAGAGTTCTGCCAAGACAGATTGTTAAAAGATGGGTTAGTCCCTGGACAACAGCCATATTCCGGTCGTGTGTAACCGGATCCATATGCGTAACAATTGCCCCCTTTTTTGTAAATTCATCTTCAAGCCATTCAAGCCATTTAGTTCCTCTTCCATGGCATACAATTATGTTTTGCCCCCTTATGGAATCAGTAAAAGGACCGAAAAGGGGATGTGTCCCTGTTACCTGAGCTGATGTAGAAGAAAGCATATTTTTTAGAATACTTTCTTTAAGGGAGCAGAAGTCCATAAGAAGCTGATTTTGACTCATTACAGGGCCAATTTCCTCGGAAATAGATATGGCTGCATCAAGAGGCACGCTTAAGATTACTACATCGCACTTTTTGGTAACATCTTCATATGTGATTTCTGTTTTTCTGCCGGAAATTAAAACATTGTGGCCGGCTTCAGAGAAAAAATTCTTAAACCAGCGGCCCATGCCTCCTGTCCCGCCTATTATACCTATGTTTAATCTGTCCATGATATTGTTTTTTGTCTTAATAAATGATCTGCAAGTACAATGCATGTCATTGCTTCACATACAACATTGATGCGTGGTATGGCCGATATATCGTGACGTCCTTTTGTGGAGATTGTTCTTTGGTTCCCGAACCGGTCAATTGTGTTTTGTTCAATTACAATTGAAGGTATAGGTTTAACTGCTGCGCGTATTACAATATCGTCGCCGTTGGATATTCCTGCAAGGATTCCTCCGGAATTGTTTGTTATAAAGCCTTCAGGAGTTATGGGGTCATTATTTTCAGAGCCAAGCTTTGAGGCAGCCTCAAAACCGGAGCCGATCTCGACCCCCTTTACTGCACCTATACTCATTATTGCCTTTGCCAAATCTGCATCAAGTTTGTCAAATACCGGATCACCCAAACCCTTTGGAACACCTTCCGCCTTTATTTCTACAATACCTCCTAATGAATCACCTTTTTTCCGGACACTTTTAACTCGTTTTTCCATATTTTCAGCAGCATCCATATCCGGGCAGAAAAACATGTTTTTATCCATTACTTTTATATCGCGTTTTTCTGCCTTTATCCCGCCAAGTTCCACAGTGTACGCATGAATCCTGACATTTTTTCTCTCCAGAAGAGTTTTTGCAACCGCTCCTGCCGCTACCCTTCCAACAGTTTCTCGTGCAGAGGCACGGCCGCCTCCCCGCCAGTCGCGTATGCCATATTTAGCCAGATATGTTATATCTCCATGTCCGGGACGAAAGAGATCCGCATAAGGCTCGTAAGCCTTTGAATCAGCATCCTTATTTTTAACCATAATCATAATAGGAGTGCCGGTTGTAAAGCCGTCAAATACGCCTGACATAATAATAGCTGAATCAGGTTCCTTTCGACTTGTACTTGCAACCGACATGCCTGGACGTCTGCGGTTCAGCATTGCCTGAATGATTCCCTCATTAAGGGGAATCTTTGGAGGGCAACCATCAATTACAACGCCGACAGCTTCCCCATGAGATTCACCCCATGTCGTTATTTTAAACATCTTTCCAAAAGTGCTACCAGGCATATTTACTCCCCAGAAGTGCTAAGATGAACGTCCAACATCGAACATCCAACATCGAATTTTGAATAAGGTATTCTGACAATTTATAAACTGGCGGAGCGAAGCGATTTCATCATTCGATGTTCAACGTTGGACGTTCGATGTTCGATGTTCATTTTTTCCCTGATTCCCGACCCCTGTTCCATCAAGTTTTTTTTGCACTGCAAGACATACATTCTCTATATCAATATTATCTGTATCCACAGAAAAGTCCATTGCCTTTTCATAAAAGGGATTCCGGTATATAAGGGTTTCTTCGATCTCTTCCATAAGCCCTTTTGATGTTAAAGATGGGCGTGAATCTTCCGTAGTTTCATCCTTTAAAATCCTGTCCTTGACAGTTTCAGGTGTTGCTCTTAACCAGATACTGACTCCGCTTTTTTTCATATTTTTTACATTTTCTTCATCAAGGATAGCTCCGCCTCCTGTTGCTATCACGTGTTTGTCAAGAGAACTAAGTCTTTTCAATACATGCTTTTCTTTTTTTCGAAATGATTCCCAGCCCCCTGTAGCCACAATTTCGGAAATAGTTATCTTGTATTCTTTAACAAGTTCAACATCGGCATCTAGAAAAGACCATCCGAGTATTTTAGCAAGAGATTTTCCTACTGAAGATTTTCCTGTACACCTGTATCCTATTAAATAGATATTCATTATTTGCACCCCGTACTTCCTCACAAGCTTAGTTTGCCGCAAACGCAAGGCGCAGGCCATGAAGCTGTGGTAGTTCACTGCAAATGGCTTGCAACACAGCGGATGCGGTGAAATAGGCTTGCCCGAAGGGTGAGCAACTTATATTTTTTATTATAAATACCATCTTCAAGGTGTTGTATGGCTCATAAAACAAAGCTACTAATAATTTACAATAATGCAATTACTTATGAATCGTTTTATGAGTTGCTCATGAGAAATTCGGGTAAAGCCCTTCAAAGACATTCCAGAATTCAGGGAAAGATTTTTTGACACATTTTTCATCTTTTATTTTGATGCCGGGAACAACAAGGCCCGCAACAGCAAAACTCATGGCTATCCGATGATCATTGTATGTGTTAATTTCTGCTCCAACCGGCTTTCCACCTTTTATAACCAAACCATTTTTAGTTGTATTTGCTTCAATTCCCATCTTTGAAAGTTCTGTTGCTACAGAACCTAAACGATCGCATTCTTTTTCTCTTAAATGTGCAACATTTTTTATAATGGTTGTTCCTCTGGCAAAAGCCGCAACAACAGCAAGAGTAGGAACTATATCCGGCATGTTGGCCATATCAACCTCAATGGCCGAGAGTTTATCCCCGCACACGGAAATGCCGTCATTTTCATGAAATACCTTACAACCCATTTCTTCCAGAACATCTGCAAAACGCACATCGCCCTGACTTGAGTTTTTTGATATTCCTTTAACTTTTATCTTTGCACCGCTTATAGCAGCGGCAGCCCAGAAGTATCCAGCCTGGGAACAATCCGGTTCAACATAATAATTGCCTGCCTTGTATATTTGATTTCCAGGGACATTAAAACTGCTGTATCCGTCTCGAACAACCTTGACCCCGAGCCTCGTCATAATATCGACAGTCATATCAATATAAGGCTTGGAAACCGGTCCCCTGATTACAGTTATTTCAAGGCCTTTATCAGTATATGGTGCCATTAAGAGCAGTGAAGAAAGATACTGACTGCTTATACTGCAATTAATGTCCACATGACCGCCATCTATTTTGCCGCCCTTGATTTTTATTGGAGGGCATCCATTGGCATTGACGGCAAATGCTTCAACACCTATCTGATTCAGACCGTCTAAAAGATCCTGTATCGGCCTTTCAAACATACGTTTTGTGCCTGTAAGTGTATATGTGCCATCCCCAATTGCAACAATTCCGGTTAAAAGACGCATTGACGTTCCGGAATTAGCAAGATAGATTGGATCCTTACAAGGTTTTAGCAATCCTTTAGAGCCATGTACTACAACTTTCTCTTCGTCTTCATCTATTCTTACGCCTAATTGCTTCAGAGCGTTCAGGGTGAGCAGGGTGTCTTCACTTTTTAAGCAATTTATTATATTGCAGACTCCATCGGAAAGACCTGCTGCTATAAGAATTCTGTGGGTATAACTCTTTGACCCTGGAACGTTAACTTCACTGTTTTTTATTTTTTGTGTCTTAATTTCAATCATAAGTAACGGTTGTCGGTTATCGGTTTACAGTTAACAGTTTTATGTTTTAAGCAACCGTGAACCGTAAACCGTGAACCGTAAACTGTTATGTTTTTTAAAGAGCATCCAGCACGGTTTTTCTCATAACATCAACAGGAGCTTTTTTTCCCGTCCATAATTCAAACTGGGCAACACCCTGGTGAACAAACATTGAAACTCCGCCTATTGTAATGCAGCCGATGTCTTCAGCCTCTTTTAAAAGCCGGGTTTTCAGGGGATTATAAACAATATCCATTACAACCATATCTTTTTGCAGATACTCTTTTTTTATTGGCATTTCGTCAATATTTGGATCCATCCCAATAGGTGTCGCATTAATAAGTATTTGACAGTTATAATCTTTATACTCCTGCAATGGATAATATTCCACACCAAGATCTCTTGCCAGTTGTTTCCCTTCATCTTCTATTATATTTACAATGGTTAACCTGCCGCCTTCGGATAATATACCATACCCAATTGCACGTGCAGCGCCGCCGGCTCCTATTATTATAACATCTTTGTCTTTGATACTTGTTTTTTCCAGCAGAGCGTTTGTGGCGCCGAGATAGTCTGTATTACTACCCAAAAGTTTAGCTTGTTTGTTAATTATAGTATTAACAGCTCCAATCTTTATAGCGCTTTCATCTATTTCATCTAAAAATTCCATTACAGTCAGCTTGTGCGGTATAGTGACACTAACGCCTTTTATGCCAAGTCCCCTTATTCCAGCAACGGCTGAAGCCACGTCTTTAACATTAAATGCAAGATAAACTCCTTTATATCCTATATCGGCAAATGCACTGTTATGCATAACAGGACTAAGACTGTGAGATATCGGATCTCCAATAACGCAAAAAAGTGAAGTGTTCGCATCAATATCCATATAGTTATTTCCTTTCTCTTTGTATTAATCCTGAAACTTTGGATATGAACCAAGCAATTTAAGGTACTGGCAGAGATTTTTCATTTTTGATACTGTATCTTGAACTTTTGGATCTTCGATATGTCCCTCTAAATCAACAAAGAAAAAGTAGCTCCAGTTTTCGTGTTTTGTTGGCCTCGACTCAAGCTTAAGCATGTTTATTCCAGATTTTGCAATTGGCTCCAGGACTCTGTAGAGAGCTCCTGGAACGTGAGAACTTGCGAACATAATTGATGTTTTATCGTTTCCTGTCATGTGGATTTCATCTCGCCCAATTACCAGAAATCTGGTTATATTTCTTGAAAAATCCTCAATTTTAGATGCAACTATTTGCAAATTATACAATCTTGCTGCTTCACTACTTGCAATTGCGGCTGCTTCTGAATTTTCAGCGGCTTTTTGGGCTGCATAAGCCGTACTGCTGCATTCTTCCGGCGCAATTTCAGGCAAATTTTTTCTGAGCCATCCTCGACACTGCCCGATTGGTTGAGGATGCGAATATATTACCTTGATATCATCTAAGTTCCCTGTTTTTGATAAAAGATCCAAAGAGATATTAAGATATAATTCAGCACATATTTTTAGATTGGATTCAAAGAAGAGGTCCAGGGTATAATTTACAGCCCCCTCTATGGAATTTTCAACAGGTGTAACACCGTAATTGCATGCACCTTTTTCAACTTCGGAAAATATGTCCCGGATACTCGGCTGTGGAACAAATGACACACTGCGTCCGAAATGCTTAATAGCGGCAATATGGGTGAAAGTGGCCTCAGGCCCAAGATATGTTACAAGCTGCGGCTTTTGAATTTCACGGGACGACGCAAATATCTCGGTGAATATATGACTGAGTGTAGTATTAATCAGGGGGCCTTTGTTGATACTTGAAAGCCTTTTGATAATTGTTGTTTCACGAGCACTGTCGAAAATCTGTTCATTTTTTTCTTGCTTGATTTTTCCAATGTCCTTTGCAAGCAGAAGCCTTCTGTTGATAAGATCAAGAATATTGTCGTCAATATCATCTATGGATTTCCGCAGTGTATCAATTTTTGGAGTTGAGTCATTGTTTTTAGTATTTTCGGAATTTGCCATGATATTACTTTTCCGTAATTGTTTCTTCAATTTTATGTCCGAAATGCCTGCCGCCTTCCTCGATCGCCACAAGAACTTCATCTCCTGGTTTCAGGGCTACAACTGATACTGCTTTTCCTTCAGGATCGGTCAAGCGAATTGTTTCCGCATTCTGAAGAATAGTAGATATCTGCTTGTCGCCAACAACCGCCTTAACCAGCATTAATGGTCGTTTCTCAATTTTCAGGCGGCCCACAATACCAACTGTCGTGTTGCCCTTGAAATCGACGATCATTACCTGATCTCCTGCTGAAAGATCTGAAAGATACTTGGTTTTGTCGCCGGGAACCCTTGTATATGCGTGAACCGGCCCTGCATTTACCCTGAAAGGCCTGGGGGACACATACGGATTGAAAATACTTTCCGAATGAACCAGAAACAATGCACTGCTGCTGTTTCCAATCAGCATGCCCTGCCCGGGAGTCATTGAGGTGCATGTATCAATACAGACTCTGTCACCCATTCCGACAGGAATTACTTCCACAATTCTGGCTGTTTCAAGAGGAGTTTTGTCTTCCAGTGATCTCAATTGAGAAAGGGCTTTTTTCAATTCAAGCGGGTCTTTTGTATGAAAAAGGATATGATTTACACCTTTTTCCAGAATGCCGAAAGCGGTTTGGGCATCTTCAAAACTATTAACCTGAGCAATAACTTCAGCTCCTTTTGCTATTAAGTTTTCCAGAGGTATTATTGTCCAGTCACTGCATTGAAGAATAACTTTTTTATTCTGGCTGAGCTTTACTATTTCTTCTTCGTCTTTTCCGCTTTTAATTGTAAAAAATATTACATCTTCGCCTGTCTTTAAGTCGCCGTCCTCTGAAATTGTCTGAATTCTGCCCAGTTCTTTTACTTTACCGGTAAATCCCTGTGGTACCATTATGCCGTCAGCCCCGCCTTCAAGGGCAGTTGTTACCATTTTCTTATCCCAGGGATCCACTTTTACCCAGATTTTTCGCATTATGTTACCTCCAACAAATCGGTTGTCGGTTTACAGTTAACAGTTTTATGTTTTGATCAACCGTAAACCGTAACCTGTTACAACTATTCTAAAATTTTCAAGGCATCTTCCACGCTGCTCTTATCATTTACAATGGCTGAAATAGCTTGCACCATTTGTTTTGGATCTCTATGCTGAAAAACATTTCGACCTATGGAAACACCGGCACCTCCAGCATCAATTGAGCCTTTTACCATTTCCAGTATTTCCTGATCCGAGTCCATTTTGGCTCCGCCTGCAATTACCACAGGTACAGAACAGCCTTCAACAACTTCTCTGAAACTATCTGTTGAACCTGAGTACGAAACCTTAACGATATCCGCTCCCATCTCATTTCCAACTCTGGCAGCGTGTTTGATGACCTTAACGTCATACTCGTCCTTTATCTTTTCGCCCCTGGGATAGATCATCGCAAGAAGGGGCATGCCCCATGTGCGTGCCTCATAGGCGACTTTGCCGAAATCATTCAGCATTTCCTTTTCACCGGCATCACCTAAGTTTACATGTATGGAAACAGCATCTGCACCGAGTTTGACAGCTTCTTCTACTGAGCAGACAAGAGTTTTGGCATTGGGATAAGGTGATAGAGCTGTTGAGCCGGACAGATGTATTATGAGGCCTACGTCATTACCTTTGCCGCGATGGCCTTCACCAACAAGCCCTTTGTGTTCAACAATGGCATTAGCGCCTCCTTCAGCCACCTTTTGTATAATACTCTTCATATTCTGCAGACCGTCGATAGGGCCCACAGAGATACCGTGATCCATAGGAACAATTATGGTTTTTTCCGTATTCCGGTTGATTATACGTTCCATACGGATATGTTTGCCTAAGATTGTCATGATATTCTCCTCCCTTTTAAACCAAAAAAGGCCGTGAAGTTTTCTCCACGGCCTCTAAAAAAACCGTGGGCCTTAAAGTCTGCCCACGGCTTATTGCGCTTATTAAATTTATTTTCTCAGCGCATCCAGGCAGGCAGACCGGTACTAAAAAAATAGTAATAAAAAAAATACCGATAACAGTTACCTGAAAGCTTGTGCGCCACTAAAATCTCCTAAAGAGACCTTTGAAAATTGAACATTTTTTCAAAGATTTCCTAAATTGTAATTGCTCTTTTACTTTGACCGCTCACATTTATATTATCAAAATTTATATGTCAAGAGTTTTTTTATCAACAGAGTTTTTTTAAACAGGCACTGAGGCTTTGTAAAGTGTGGCTTTACCTTCGATTCTATACTTGTTAACCGAAGAGGGGATAATAACCGATGTCCCCTTTTTCAGAAGTATATTTTCATTTATACTGATATCTGTAATGGAAGCCTTTCCATCAGTACAAAGAATTATTTCAACACTTCTTTTTTCAGGGCTTGTATATGATATGTTTTTTTCATCAGAAATCACAGACAGAACAAATTCCTCGGCCATACTGTGATAAATTCCTTCACAATCTTTATCCTTTTGCGATAAAAGAATATTAACATTTGTTTCTTCAAAGTTAAGTACGTTTAAAAGTTCCGGAACATCGATGTGTTTTTTTGTTAGCCCGCCTCTAAGGACATTGTCTGAATTTGCCATCAATTCTATTCCAAGGCCATCGAGATATGCGTGAAGCTCTCCCGAAGGGAGAAAAATGGCCTGTCCTGGTTTAAGAGAAATTAAGTTCAAAAGAATTGGTGCAAAAATTCCCATATCATCGGGATACTTTTTGTAAAGATTTATCATCCATTTAAAGCCGGGATTATCTTCGGATAGTTTTTGTGCATTTGTTATCGCGTGCTCTATGATTTGTTTTTTTATCCGGCCGTTTATTGTTATAAGAGATCGAAAAAAACTTTTCATGCCTTCTGAATTTGGTTGTCTTTTAAGATTATTAAGTTCTTTGTACAAAACTTTCAGGCAGATTTTCTCCATAAGAGAAATGATTTCTGAAATTTTGCGAAAACCATATAAAGCCAGGAAAGGTGTCAAAGCACAAATACACTCGGGCTTGTGGTTTTCATCTTTATAGTTTCTGTTTGGAGAATCTAACGGTATTTTCAGCCTGTTTTCCCTTTCAAAGCCTTGTTTTGCCTGTTTGATGCTTGGATGAGCTTGTATGGAAAGAGGTTTTGATGCAGCAAGGACTTTGAAGAGATATGGAAGTTTGTTGTCAAATTTTGCAGCTACATCTTTCCCAAGAATATCGGCCGGGAATTGTTTTATCAATTCAAGTAAAGATAGCCACTTGTCATCATATTTTACTAAAGAAGGGGCCTTTGGGTGCGCACCCATCCACAGTTCTGCCTGGGGTTTTGTTGAAGGAGACTGATTGCCCACAAGATCAGCAATAGCTGTATGGGATCCCCATGCATACTCCTGTATAGTATTTTTCATTAAGCATATTTTTTTCATTAAATATGATCCAACCTTTCTTCATTTTGTTTACGTTGCTTTGTAACACATAATATATTAATATGGCAACTTGATAAGGAAGGACAGCTTCGAGGCAACCAACCGTGAACCGTGAACCTAACAACCTGAGTAGTTACCATGTCTCTTATAGTAAACGAAATATTCTACAGCATTCAGGGCGAATCGATATATAGCGGAGTCCCCTGCGTTTTTGTTAGACTTACAGGCTGCAATTTAAGATGCTCATACTGTGATACAGCCTATGCTTATTATGAAGGGGTTGAATTGAGAATCGAAGAAATCCTGTCCAGAGTTGATAATTATAAATGCCTGCTTATTGAAATCACTGGTGGAGAACCTTTGCTCCAGGGCGACACGCCTCTATTGATTGATAAGCTTCTGGAAAAAAAATATGAGGTTTTATTAGAAACAAACGGTAGTATTGACATAAGCGTGGTCCATAGCCGCTGTATAAAGATAGTTGATATAAAATGTCCTTCAAGCGGCGAGAATGATAAAAATGATTTGGAAAATCTTAAAAGACTTAATCAGAATGACCAGATAAAGTTTGTAGTAGGAAGCCGTGAAGATTATGAATTTGCTAAAAAAACGACGAAGTTAATATCTCCCGGATTTCCCATGAGAAATGTACTTTTTTCTCCTCTGATTGAGCAAATGCATCCATCACAACTTGCAGAGTGGATTCTTGAAGACCACCTTAGGGTAAGACTTCAAATTCAGCTACAAAAAATTATATGGCCGGAGAAAGAAAGGGGGGTGTAACCCATCAAAAATCAATGGGTTACAGTGGGTCAGAGGTCGGAGGTCAGAGGTCAGTGACACCGAAAAGTTATCGAGATTTATGTAGCCGTTCACGGCTTGAAACTTGAAATTGGAAAGTAGAAATTTGGGAGAGATGAAACGAGTTTGCGAGTTGGATGTTTACAAACTGGCAGAAGCGTTAGCAGATATGGTCTGGCATGACTTTGATAAGTGGAACAAAAAGGTTCAGAACACCGTGGGCTATCAGATAATACGAACATCAACAGTACAAAAGCATGAAGGCCAAATTTCCAATTTCTATTTTCTAATTTCAACGTTCCGTGAACGCTTATAATATTATGAAAGATAAAAAAAAAGCAGTTGTACTTTCAAGCGGGGGAATTGATTCTACAACAGTTATGGCCATTGCAAAACAAGAGAGCTTTGAAATTTTCAGTTTAAGTTTTTTTTATAAACAACGCCACTCCTTTGAAATAGAAGCAGCCAAAAAAGTGGCAAATGTCATGGGCGTAAAAAAACATCTTATAATAGATATAGATCTAAAAAAAATTGGCGGTTCAGCACTTACAGATAATAATCTGGATGTGCCAAAATATAGGAATACACAGAGAATACCAGATGAAATACCGGTAACATATGTTCCGGCAAGAAATACAATCTTTCTTTCTTATGCACTTGCCTGGGCAGAGGTTCTTCAGTCATCCGACATATTTATAGGAGTTAATGCGATTGATTACAGTGGCTATCCCGACTGCAGGCCTGAATATATAGAAGCTTTTGAACGAATGGCAAATCTTGCAACAAAGGCGGGCGTAGAAGGCAAAACAAAACTAAAAATCAGGACTCCGCTTATCCATATGACGAAGGCAGAAATTATTAAAAAAGGAGTTGATCTTGGTGTTGATTTTTCTCTGACGTGTAGCTGCTATGATCCTTCTTCAGATGGCCTGGCGTGCGGTGAGTGTGACAGTTGCATTATAAGAAAGCAGGGCTTTAAAGAAGCAGGCATTATTGACCCAACGAAATATATTTAGTTGGGTGAACCAATGAGGCTTAAAAAATATGACAGAAAAATTAAAAAACAGATAGGGGAAATACAAAACAGTATTGATGGTCTCGTAAAAAGTAGACCCCTTTTCTCCTTCTGCGTTAGAAGTGGCGAGGTTTTAAAGGGATTCTATTATTGCCTCCAGGTTCTGGTCTTTAGCCTTGAATTTTACTCCAATTCCCTTTGGCACGGTCCAGACAACTTTCCCAGGGAGTTGGATCGGTTCTTGTTTCTTGGTGTAAGTGGGAAAATTGACTGTTATTTCCTGTCCCACAGAGAACACCATGTCAGTTTCGATAGAGAGTATAAACATCCCGCCAGCGCTTATGTCTTTCACCAAGCCCTTGAAGGCATCTCCCCAAGTGGAGTAGTTTACAGTTATGGAGCATGGTTTTCTATAATGTTTTCTTCGGTTAATTTTTCGCAGATTATCGAGCACGCTCAAAAGCTTTTGTTTCTGGTCTTCAGATGCGTTGTCGATAAAAGGGGAGATATCCGTGAGCAATTCTTTTAAACGACCTGTGAGACTATTTTTTTCGGATTGTTGGATGGAATCTGTCATAGGGCACACTCCCGATAACGGAATAGCTTGTTTTAAGGTAGCCTACAGCGAAAACCGTCAAAAGTCAATGTGAAACTGGGGGGCCCTTAAACTGCGTATCATGTATATTTTACAGATAATAGTTTCTATTGATACACCATCAGGCATAGTACATGAATCTTGCATGAAAATTGATGAGAAAGCGTTTTTATAATGATAACCAGCGGGTCTATCAAAATATGTTATCAAAAAAATAATACCCAAATGGTAAAAAGGATAATGATCGATTCTATCCCATCAATTTTCACCCTTCGGGCGAGCTGGAGGCTTCCATCTGCTGTGTTACTAAGGGCTCGCAATAGTCCACTATGGCTTCGCCTTTAGATGCCTTGCATATGAAAGTCTCCAATTCGTGCAAAATTCAGGTAGTAAATCCTTTTTTAGCACAATTTTGACTCTTTAAGATCACATTTTGTGCCCCCTTGGCGGCTCGAATATTATATATTGAACATATTTTATAAAAATAACCCGTTGAAGCGATTTTAGTCAAGGACTAATTGAACAGGATTGGTGTTAATGCTTGAATTGTGAATTAATGCTTGACAATTAAGCCACTACCATTTAGCAAAATCAGTATGGGCAGAGCAAGCAGAAGCTTGGTGAGAGAAGCTTGGCAGCTCTATCAGTCATTGTGTGAAAACATTTGAAGAGAAGATGAATAAAGACAAATGAAAAAACCAATTTGAAAGAATTAATTCACAATTCAAGTTTTGCCATAGTCCACACCTTAGTCCAGTTCAAGCTTTGATAATCATATAAAGGGCTTAGTATTGAGCTGGAGCAAAATCATCGCCAAGTGCTTTACTTTGTAGGTGCACGAGGCATACTCGTCAAGCGTGACATTTTCCTTCGGACCGCTTCGCTAAATGTCACTACAGCCTGACGAGTTCAAAAAGAAATGACACCAATTCCCTCCGCCTTTTTAAAAGGTCTCAAAGCATTAGGTGTAAATCTCAATTTGAACGTCTTAACTTTTTGATTCTGAAAACCGTAACTGAATTGTTTGTTTTCCAAATCTTCGAGCAGTTTTTCATCATATATTCTAAAATAAATACCATCCTTCGTGCCTCCGTATTCAGGGACTTTATAATCACCGATAAAAATGTCGACTGGGATTGCACTGGGTTCACCAAAATCACCTTTAAGATTGATAATATACACCTTTGTGTAGCTTCTCTTTGTTCCCTTCGCGTCTATTTTCATAAAAGGTTTCTCAAATTCATGAACTGAAATTTCATAAGAAGAAATACTGATATTCTTAAACTTTCTTTCACCTTGCTGTGCGAAAATAGGTAGAGGCAACATAAACAATACTAGAGCGGCTATGAATATATTTACTGAAATGTTGGTTATACCTTTCATGATAATCTCCTTTTCTGTTTATTTTGTTAATTGAATATCGTCAATAACCACAAGACCGGTGGCTGATCGGTTGAACTTAATTTTGATTTTCGAAACGTCTATCAAATCCCAATCAGATTTATTTACAACAAAACTACGCAACGGGATTCGAACGGTTTTCATCATTGATTTTGTTACGTTTTGGCTAACTCCACCACAATAGTAAGGATGAGTCAAATTTGTCTGAACCGGATAAGGCAGTGTATCAAAGTTGGAAACTTTTAATGTGTGAGTCGGCTGAGGAGTGGGTGTTGAAGTGAGTTCCAGTTGAATGGATAAATCTTTATTGGCTCCAGCCGGATTAAGGGAGGCCGGGTTTTCATATATCTGGCCAATGCGAAAAGAAAGATAAGGATAGGTGTTTACTAATGAGCCAATAGTGGATGGCAGATTTATCTCGTAGTTTGATGTAGTTACATTCCACCCGGCAATGACGCCACTTGTTTGGTTCCAAATATAGTATGGGTTGTTTAAGCCGCATGGACTCCAAGACCATGTACCAGTAATATCGTCATCAATAAATGGGGTTAAACCACTGGGTGCGTTTGAAACGCCTGTATAACTGCCCGTGCTTGAGTTATGGTCTTCTTCATAATTATTCAAATCAATGCGCTCTTTGTCAGAGTACTGATGAACCAGAGTAACTCCAGACGGTATGCTGCTGAATGTTACATCTCCTGTCATTAAGGCTTTAAGCGCTTTTGAAGATTCATTATCAAAAAGCGTTAGTTGAAAAAAAGCGCTTACATAAACTTTTCCGATATCCTGTTGCGGTATATCATTTAACTGAGTTAGAGAAGACGTAATAAAGTCGCCATCGTTGGTGGGATGGGACGCCCACTCCTCATTCCAATAATTATGAATCGCACCATGAACAAATAGTAAACCCTTAAAGCCATCTGCCGTTGATGCGTTGGGAAAGGCGCGGTCGTAAGTCTTTTGTCCTCCAAATGTAAATACATCACCATCGTGGCTGCCATGCATGATAAAATAGTCGGCATTATTAACGACAATTGGCGTACCCGCATAGCCTGTACCAATCTGACCATCAACCGGCGCAATTGCAAACAACGATTTGATATTGAAATTAAAATTGTGGTCCGAATCCGAGGCATTATGCAAAGAGGTATTGAACAGGTTGGTAACCGTGATTGCTTCACCTCCCCGTGAATGACCTGACAGACCGATTTTGTTTAAATTCACTTTGTTATAGAACGTATGTCCGGGAGTGTTGTTCCACTCTCGCCACCGCTGCAGATGCCGCAGCAGCACAATAGCCCGAGCATCCATCTCTCCAGAAACCGAACCGTTTAAAAAATTTTCATCAATACTGATAGCAATTATACCGTGTTCTGCAAGCAACTTGCATAAGTAATCATATCCGGTGTGACTTGCGTGTGTAGGGTTATGATTCCCATGCACAATAAGCACTAATGGGAATGGCCCGGTACCGTTGGGATAATAACCCACTCCACGTAAGGGTACCTTATCCATTGTTTCTGTAACCCTATAATCTGGTGAATTGAAATAACTTGACACATCTGTACGTAGAGGGTCGCTCACAGGTGATGTTGCCGGCTCGTAAGAATATGGAGTTGTTGTAAAGGGGCCCGGACTGGTTGAGGGGTCATTCAGGACAAAAGCCCCAATATCGGTGGAACGGTCGATAAAATCGGTGCCAACATTAAAGATATCATCACCTTCCCCGAAATCAACTACGATATCATACTCACCCAACGAAGGATTATTCCAAATACGAATCATGCTAAAGTTAATACACCACTCTTTCATGGGCATAATTTCAAGTCCTTCTGTCTCATCATCTAGACCAGAAGAGGCTGTGCTGTGTTTAATGACATAATATGCAGCATAATTCCCTCCAGGATGGCTTGCAGGTACCATTGCAGGGTCAACCGACCCCCACATCTCTTCACCAACTTCGAAGACATCGTGAAACTCAAAATAGGGATATCCGGTATTCTTATCCATTCGTCCAGCAATGTCAAAATCTACACCAGGGACCCAGGGAGGATCATAAGATAGAAACTGCACCATCATGCCTGTATCAAGGGTATATGTAACAATATCATCTTTAAACAATTTTGGCGTTAATTCCTGCCTATTTATCCGCACAACTGCATCATACGCACCGGCCTGAATTAAATCTGCCTGCCATAACATTTCAGTAAATGTAGTTTGATTTTCTTTTAACCGGATAATGTGAGGTTTATTTTGATATTCTCTTCTAACATCTCTGAGCCTCATGTCGGGCCGCCATCCATACTGATTGGTCACAAGGAAGATCTGGATAGTCGCTCCCGCCGGAACATTTCTTCCTGTTAGATAGACAAAGTCCCTATTCTTAATAAAACTGTTCATGAGGCATCCCTGGGCGTTACTGAAATAGAAGTGTGGTGGTGAATCGTCCCTTTCTCTAACAATCGGCAGAGGATATCTTCCTATCACAGTACCTTGCAAGTCTCGGATTGTCAGGTAGAAAGTCCGGTTGGCAAGTACCCCGTGGGCTTCATCTAAGGTTCGGAAAGTGTATTGTTTGCGAGGGGCTAAAATAACAGGTGTTTCTTCGCCGCTACCGCTTCCAGAAGATCGCTCGCTTTCTTCCCTGTATCCGCCACACCCTACAACGCCAGAATGGTACCAGACTGGTGCCGGCTCTATTAAGCCGTTTCGATTCGAGGTAAGCTGGTAAAACGATACCAATTGCCCAATGTCGTCGGTAAGTTCTACCCTATAGCTCCGGTTAGGTTCTAGACCCCTCAAGCCTACATTGAGGGTCCTTCCAATCTCTATCTGGTCAACACTATGTCCTTGGGAATCTTGCAATATTAAGTTAAGCGATGGCTTACAAGGCTTAGGTGGGCAAAAGTGACAACATCCTGTGAACAAAATTGAAAAGGATGATACAATCACAAATAATTTCATAACACGGAATGAGTTTCGATTAGGTCGGCAGTGTCTTTGTATTTTTCTCAAACCTAATTTGGGCAGAAATTTCATGTTAACCTCCTAACAATGTATTTGGTTTAAAGTTGTCTAATTGACGCCCATAAGCTGCCCGAATGAAGCTTCAGCGGAATGAGGGTTAGCTTGATGGGCATGGTTAGGCCAAGAGCAAGAAATATAAGGCGTCGTCTCCTTTATTCGTCCAGACCGCCGCAGAGATAGTTCGTGATAGAGGCGGACCGTCGGCGGCTATCGGATGCAAAAATTGTCAAAATGGCCACGCATTACAGTCCCACCACTTTTAAACGACTTTGCTCCCATCCCAACCTCGTGATTTCCTAATGAAGCCTGTACTGGGGGGCCAACCTGATTCCAAGAACTACCTGCTTTAACATAAAATCGCCACAAATTGCCTGACTTCTCGATCTTTAGTGTACCGATGAGTGGTGGTCCGAAATCTTCGTAATGCACTATTCTCGATGAGTCACCAATAGTTGACGTTATAATCAGTCCATTACCGTCTGACAGCGTCCCCCCTTGGCTCCTGTGAAAAGTGAAACCGAAGAACAGCCAATTCTCAACATCCTCAAACACAAACAAGCCAACTTGCGTATTAATTCTTGGAGATGAGCCAGGCGACCACTCTGAATCAACAAGGCTTTCTACCACATAGTTTCCTGCCGGAGCCGGATGCAACATCAGCGGAGCACCTCTTTTGAGGGGCACACCACCACCCCATAAGTCTTCTCCTCTGCTGACAGAGATTTTAAGGTGTCCGTCCTTTATCTCGTAACTATCTGCCCTGCCTTCATCAAACCAGCGATAGCTACAACGAAGATAGCCATCCCTTGCGAAGCGATCGCAGAACGGAGGCGATGGAGCTTGACAAACTGTGAAATTATAGTTACGCCCTAAGCTATCAAATGCTCTGCTCGGGGACATGTCTGCTTCTAACCGAAGAACATGGGAACCCTGAGAGGCACTTACGGTGGCAGTGCGGCGGGTACCAGACGCTGGGAAGTCGCTCGTAATTGGTGTATTATCCAGTTCTGCAACAAAAGTGTTTTGGTCAGATCTAGAGTGAAATTTAACCTCTAAAGTGATCTCACCCTGCTGATTTTGCATAGCGACTCGCTGGCCTTGATTGTTTTCTGCTGGTTGTATTAGCTTGACAGATTGTGCACATCCATAAACAAACAATACAGTCGTAAATATTGCGAATGTTCTCATAAACCAAAGTTTCATTGCCGTCTTCCTCCTTTTTTGTTAACAGCCTCAGCTCAGCTTCAGCAGCCGCCAGCTTTAAGCTGATTATTTCCAAAAATGTATAAACTCACAATTAAACGACACCTTCCAAAAGCGGCACAGCCTTGGCGGTCTGCTGGAAGCTGTTGTTAGCTACGCTTCTCCTTCGCCGATTGGTTCAGCACTGGTTCCCAGGAATGCCCGGCCCGCCGTGAGGTAGATATACACAGGCTTTTCGTTTCTAAGTACATCGATCACGTTTTCGAACATCGTGGAAGGCAAGTGCATTCGGATGATCCCGCTACTTTCATAGTCGTTCTCAAAGAACTGACCAGGATCATTGAACCTAATCCACGCACGCACTTTTCCGGCTGTGTCCTTTAGCTGGATTTGAGCACGGTTTGTTTGATATCCAGAAGGACTCCCGTAAAACAAAACGCTGTAGCTACCAATTGTGTAAGCCATGATAAATCTCCTTTCATAAATGTTGAAGTTGATACTACTACACGAATGATGAGATCGCTCTTTCCGTTCACCACCTCCTTTCATGTGCACACCCTCTATTAGGCAAGCTAACCAGTTAGTAGATAGTTTCAGTATAACTTTCTATAAACAAAAACTTAACAAAGATCATTTTTGATTTATTATGTTTTTCAAACTGCATAACTCCGAATATGAGTGTTATGCAGAAAATGAATAATCTCATGAAAACCAATTCCCTCTGAAATCAAAATCCTTTATGACGCTTTTCTGGTCAAAAAAGGAAGGAAAGTCTTTCACAATTTATTAAAAAACTGAAGGACAAGAACCAGACCGAGCAACAACAAAAACAGGCGTTTCATGCTGTATCTATTTTTTATGAAATAAATAACACTGATCAGGATAAAATTAATGTATTAAAGAATAAAAAGGCAAATATTTCAACAAAAAAACTGACTTAAAATCAAATGGCGCTGATTGGAGACCTGCCTACAAAAATTTAGATTCGGAAATTAAATCACGGCACTATTCTCCTAAAACATTAGAGGCTTACAGAGGGTGGGTCAGACAAATGCAGGGGTTTACCAGAAGTAAAGATCCTCAATTGAAAATACGTGCGTTAAAAGATTTCTCCCTTTGGTCGAAATGACAAAAAGAGGGGTTTTCGTTCAGGCATTATATATGCTATAAAAATCAGATATAAGGAAATACAAGATGCACTTTTAGTTTGCTTTCAACTGACACCCGGCCCTGGCGTCTGCTAAAAATATGAATGCTGATTCTAAACCAAATATTATTGTGATCTGCGGCCCAACCGGTTTGGGCAAGACCGCTGTTTCAATTGAACTCGCCACAGAGTTGCATGGAGAGATTATCGGCGCTGATTCAATGCAGATATACAGATATATGGATACAGGCACGGCCAAGCCGACCCTTGATGAGCAGGCTCAAGTCCATCACCATTTAATAGATGTTGTTGACCCGGATGAGCCTTTTGATGCTGCTATGTTTGCGAAGATGGCCGGCGAGATGATAATGAAGCTGCATGCTGATGGTATTGTTCCATTTGTTGTCGGGGGCACTGGCCTTTATATTAAAGCTCTTGTGCATGGCCTGTCCCACGCAGGGCCGGCAGATACAGATATCCGAAAGCGTTTAAAAGAAGCGGAATTGCTTCATGGCTCCGGATTTCTTTATGAGAAATTAAGCAAATGTGATCAGGAGGCAGCGGAAAGGATACATCCGAATGATACATACAGGATAATCAGGGCTCTTGAGGTATATGAGGCAACAGGCATGGCTATCTCGCAATACAGCGAAGACCACGGGTTTGAAAAAAGACGGTTTAATGTTTTGAAAACAGGTCTTCATATGGAGAGGGAAGCCCTGTATGATCGTATTAATCGAAGAGTTGATGCAATGATAGAGGAGGGGCTTGTTGATGAGGTGAAGATGCTGCTCGGCAGGGGTTATTCTGAAGACCTCAAATCCATGCAGTCTATAGGTTATCGTCACATGGTTGATTTTATTAAAGGCCGTATTACCTGGGAAGAGACTGTTCGTACATTGAAACGGGACACCAGAAGATATGCAAAGCGTCAGATGACATGGTTTAAGGCCGATCCTGAAATTGTATGGGCAGAACCAGAACAGATAGATTATATTAAAGAAATAATAATAAATTTCTTGCAAGCGGAGAAGAGATAATAAATAGTAACGGTTCACGGTTCACGGTTCACGGTTTACGGTTCACGGTTTACGGTTTACGGTTTACAGTTTACAGTTCACGGTTCACAGCTCACGGTTTTTTATCAATTTTATCAGCTCACCCAAAAGGCGCTAACTATCCATGAAAATAGCTATTGCACAGGTAAATACAGTAATTGGTGATTTCAAATATAATTTTGACAAAATAATCTATTTTGCCGATAAAGCAAAAGACCTTTTATGTGATCTGGTGGTATTCCAGGAGCTGGTTATTACAGGTTATCCGCCCCGTGATCTTCTTGAAAAAAAGGATTTTGTTGATGCCAATCTTGCCTGGCTGGATAAACTTGTCGGCTCAATAGATGGTATAGGGGTTGTCTGTGGATTTGTTGACAAGAATCCGAATGATGAAGGCAAGACCCTTTACAATGCAGCCGCTTTGTTTGAAGACGGCAAAATACTGCATAAGGCATATAAAAGACTTCTTCCAACCTATGATGTTTTTGATGAAAGAAGGTATTTTGAACCAGGCCGGTCATTCGAGGCTTTTCCGTACAAAGGACGCAGGATAGGGCTGACCATCTGTGAAGATGTCTGGAACGACAAAGACTTTTTCAGGAAAAGAATATATCATATAGATCCTTTGTCTTTGATGATAGAAGATGGCGCTGACCTTATAATAAACATATCTTCTTCTATTTTTCATGCCGGCAAGAGAGAGCTCAGGCAAAAGATGCTTGGCGCTGTGGCTAAAAAACACAGCGTTCCTATAATATATGCAAATCAGGTGGGTGGAAACGACAGCTTTATTTTTGATGGAATTAGTACTGTTTTTGATCGGAATGGAAAGGTAATTGCCAGGGGCCGTGATTTTAAAGAAGACCTTGTAGTTTGTGATTTAAAAGACTCTGAACCATCAGGTGATATACATCCTGTTTCGGATTCAGAGACAGAGTCTATTTTGAAAGCTCTAATTATGGGGACCCGGGACTATGTAAAGAAGTGTGGGTTTTCAAAGGTGGTTGTAGGATTGAGCGGTGGGATTGATTCTGCATTGACCGCATATATCGCTGTGATGGCGCTTGGCCCTGAGAATGTAATGGCTGCATTCATGCCGTCACAATATACTTCAGGAGAAAACTTCGAAGATGCAAAGGAACTGGCGGAAAATATCGGAATAGAGCTGGTGCAGATTCCAATAGACGGTATCTTTAAAGAATTCCTGAATTTGCTTTCACCTTCTTTCAATGAGAGTGATCCCGGTATTACGGAGCAGAATATACAGGCTCGAATCAGGGGCACCATTCTCATGGCTCTGTCAAACAGGCACGGTTCGCTTCTTCTTTCCACGGGAAACAAGTCAGAGGTTGCGGTTGGCTATTGCACCCTGTATGGCGATATGAGCGGCGGGCTTGCTGTAATTTCAGATGTTCCAAAGACATTGGTCTATGGACTTACCCGCTATATAAATACAGATAAAGAATATATTCCAAAAAGAATAATAGAAAAAGCGCCTTCTGCTGAGCTAAAGCCGGGCCAGCTTGATCAGGATGACCTGCCGCCTTATGAAATACTTGATTCCATTTTAAAGGGATACATAGAAGACTTCAAAAGCGTTGAAGAGCTTGTTGATATGGGATTTGACAGGAAGCTTGTGAAGGATGTTATTTCAAGGGTTGACAGAAATGAATACAAGAGGCATCAGGCAGCTCCTGGTCTTAAGGTTACATCAAAGGCATTTGGTTATGGGAGGAGATATCCCATTGCCAAAAAGATTGCACCGTATTTATAGATCACTTAACGTCTAATTTGTTTTCTGTTAGCCGACACCTGATTTTTCCAATGCTGTTGACTTAAGCGCATTTCGTTTTGAACCGCAGAATTTCGAATAAGAAATGATGAATATCGAAGTAATGGAAAAACTTATTAAACTTCATAATTCGACATTCCTTGTTCGATATTCGATATTTGCATTTTACTAAATTAATTGTTTAAGTTAGCGCTGCTTGAAGGAGATAAAATGCCTTCCTTTGAACCCATTTATATTGAAACCCATAAAAAGGGATTGCTTAAAAAAAAGATAAAAAAGGCACGTGAAATAATGAAGGCCTGCGTCCTGTGCCCCAGAAAATGCGCGGTTGACCGCTTTTCCGGCGAACTGGGCGTATGCAGGACAGGTGAGAAAGCTTTAGTATCAAGCTATCATCAGCATTATGGAGAAGAAGCACCTCTTGTCGGCAAAAACGGTTCCGGCACAATATTTTTTACTTTTTGTAATTTGCTGTGCATTTTTTGTCAGAATTACGACATCAGCCACGAGGGCGAGGGCGAGGAGGTAACAGACAGGCAGATAGCCGGCATGATGATTAATCTTCAAGATTTGGGCTGCCACAATATCAATTTTGTTACCCCCTCCCATGTTGTGCCTCAAATACTCTCTGCTGTTGAAATTGCTGTCGAGGAAGGCCTGAATGTCCCTTTAGTTTACAATACAAGCGGATACGACAGGGTAGATACTTTAAAACTGCTTGAAGGCGTAATAGATATTTATATGCCTGATTTTAAATTTTGGGACCCTGAAGTTGCCGGGCTTACCTGCAATGCAGAAAATTATCCTGAGATTGCCCGCAAGGCGGTAATCGAGATGCACAGGCAGGTTGGAGACCTTGTTATAGATGAATCAGGCATCGCAAAGAGGGGACTTTTGATAAGGCACCTTGTTCTTCCCGGCGGCCTTGCAGGAACGCGCGATATAATGAGATTTATAGCAAATAAAATCTCGAAAAACACCTATGTAAACATAATGCCCCAGTACAGGCCATGCGGCAGAGCCTATGAGGTAAAAGAGCTTTCCGAGTCGCTTTCAACAGAAGATTTCAAAAAAGCATTGAAAATGGCGGAAGAAGAGGGGGTTACAAGGCTGGATATGCGAAGACGCGCTTTTGTTTTATGGTAATGTCAATGAAAACAAAACATAAAATAATATTTGATGATTCTAAAAATACGGAGATCATCCCTTCCGACAGTGTTGATTTAGTTGTTACTTCACCACCGTATCCAATGATTAAAATGTGGGATGATATGTTCTGCTCTCAAAACTCTTCCATAAAAAATGCATTAAATAAATTTTCAGGTTCAAAAGCATTTGAATTAATGCACAGGGAACTGGATAAAGTATGGGATGGAGTTTATCGGATTTTAAAAAACGGGGTTTTTGCCTGCATAAATATCGGAGATGCAACCAGGACATTAAATGGAGATTTCTGTTTATATGAAGTGGACCCCAAGTCAAGGACAATTTTCTCCTAAATTAAGGTGCGCTTCTTTTTGTCTTTTAGCCGAATTATTCATGCTGCCATTTTGGCAACTTCCTCTCCCCAATACACCTCAGCAGGTGTTTTTCCTGAGAACGACTGATGTGGTCGTTCAAAGTTGTAAAACTCAAAATATTCTTTCAGCCCAGTAATCAATTCCGTTACTGTTTCAAACTCTTCGAGAAATATCTTTTCGTACTTTACTGATCGCCATAAACGTTCTATGAAGATATTATCCATACAACGCCCTTTGCCATCCATGCTGATCTTGATGCCTCTTTCTTTCAGTGCACCAGTAAAGGCATTACCGGTATATTGTGAACCTTGATCGGTATTGAATATCTCAGGGCTGTTATGCTTGCGAAGAGCACTCTTCAGAGCATTCACACAGAAATCGTCATCCATTGTCACAGGTACCTCCCAGGACAGCACATAGCGGC
>JAJSZT010000018.1 GCA_030272815.1 Deltaproteobacteria bacterium | reverse complement strand
CGCAAATTCAAAATATAAAATATTATATAAAATGTTACCTGAAGCTTCCAGAAGGTGCAGCATGTTCCCCACACAGTGAATCTCCATTACAGAGGAGAGAATTGAGATAGAGTTAGACATAAACATTCAGAGATCACGGCGCGAAAGATAAGTTCTTGAAATCTCGGAATAATTGCTTCTCATAACTTCATGTGTAAAATGATTTGCTGAAGACCCTAACTATCTGAAATTATTGAATCGCAAAAAATTAAATTCGTTCTTGATTTTAAAAGTGTTTTTGTTATCATCACTCCCACGATGGTAATAAACTCCAAAAGAATTGGCCAATTACGAATATTTACGGAACGAAACCGCTTTGGCAGAATTATAACAAATGTGTACGTTGATTATATTCCGGGATCGGAAATTCGGGACATCCATAAATAAGTAAATAACTTGGTATTTAATTATATTATTGATAGTAGTCTTGCATGCCTAACATAAGTTTACTATAAAATCAGATTTTTTCAAGAGGATTAAAGCCATAACCCGTTGTTTTTTCAGGGATTGCGGCTTTTTTATCCGCAAATTTAGTGTATACACTGATTAATTTATATTTTATGCTTGACAAAGGCAATAATAAGCTACTTAGAGGGGAAATGCGGGACGTCCATAAATAAGTAAATAACTTGACATTGAGTTGTATTCTTGATAGTAAACTTTCATGCTTAGATTAGCCCGCCTGGACGCACCGGGTGTTTTACATCACATCATCATCCGGGGAATTGAGCGTCGCAACATATTCAGAGACAATAAAGACAGAGAGAATTTTATTAATCGTTTGTCAGATCTTTTGCCTGCGACACAAACCACCTGTTATGCTTAGGCCTTTATCCCAAACCACGCACATTTTTTATTCCGAAGCAGTGGTGAAATATCAACTCTGATGAGAAGATTGCTTACAGGGTATGCAATCTATTTTAACAAAAGGCATAGACGACATGGGCTGCTTTTTCAAAGCTCCTTAATGGAGATTAACCACTAATTCGTCATGCCGACCTGTGTCGCTAACGTCCGTGCCAGACGCCACGGGCCCTTCCGGCTCATTCCAACTGAGATGGCGGCTTTAAGTAAAACACCGATACTTAAAAGGTTTCTCACCCTTGTCCGGCGAAGGCGCCATTGTTTTCCAATAGCACATAGGGATATAACGTACTCAATTATTAAACTTGATTCTTGTCTGGAGATAGGGAACTTGCAATCTGAGCTCTTATACAAGCCAAAAAGAACTTGACTTATAACGTTATGCGTTATATTGTTTAACATTATGATAGAAAGCTTCAAGTGTAGTGAAACTGAAAAGATATTTCATCGGCAGTTTTCCAAAAAGCTGCCTCACAATATTCAGAAGATCGCATTTAGAAAGCTCAGGATGCTGAATCGGAGTTCTACAATCCAGGACCTTAGAATCCCTCCTGCTAACAAGCTTGAAGCTCTGTCCGGGAATAGAAAAGGACAACACAGCATTCGCATTAACGATCAATGGCGAATCTGTTTCAAATGGCAAAACGAGAATGCATACAATGTTGAGATTGTTGATTATCATTGAGGTGACAAAATGAAAGTAAAGAAGATTCCCCCAATTCATCCTGGCGAAATTCTGTTTGAGGAATTCCTCAAACCGATGAACATAAGCCAAAATCAGCTTGGCAGAGGCCTTGGAGTCTCTCCGCGCCGCATCAATGAAATAGTCCATGGTAAAAGGAGCATAACTGCGGACACGGCTCTTCGTCTTGCGACCTATTTAGGCAATTCTCCATCATTCTGGCTTGGACTTCAAATGGATTACGATCTTGATGTGGCAGAAGATACTCTCTCATCGAAAATCAAAAAGGAAGTCCAAAATCTGGCTGCTGCATAGCACTGGCTAATCTGGATTCCCCTGGAACCCTGCATCATGTTAAATATGATAAATTCGTAAAAGGGCGAAGATTTGGAATGACTTGCCGCGCTGGTTAAGACTTTTTATCTTTCAGTCTTTTTTCAACAACGCAATATACACCTTTTCCACTCATGGCAGGTGCAAAGCATTTGCTGTCGGAAAGGCAGTTTGCCTTATTCTGACTCCCGGATTTCCAGCGGTTAATTAAATCAGGTTCTCTTATGAATGGCCTGCTCATGGAAATATAGTCCGCAATATTATTGTCAACTATATCATTTGCAACTTCAAAGGACCTGATTCCACCCACAAGAATCAGCGGTATGTCAATACTCTCCTTAAAAGCACGTGCTGCATCTTTAAAATAGGCTTCATCATCTTCGGATGATATACCTCTTCTTATAGGACTTAGCTTCCCTGAAACAGCAGTTCCACCGCTGATTTCTATTGCATCTATCCCCTCTTCTTTAAGCATTGCCCCTGCTTTTATTGATTCTTCGAGTTCCAGGCCGCCTTCCAGAAAATCCCTTGAATTCATTTTTATAAGCACCGGATAGTTGTTACCAACTTGCTTTCTTATACTTCTTAATATCTCAATAAGAATATATGCCCTATTTTCTATGCTGCCTCCATATTGATCTTTCCTTTTATTGAAAGCAGGTGAAAGAAACTGGTTTAAGAGGTAACCGTGAGCTGCATGAATCTGGACACCATCAAAACCTGCGCTTTTTCCTCGCAGAGCAGCCTGACCGAATGCTTCAACTAAATCCTCAATATCATTGAGATCCATTTCCTTTGAAAGATATTTAGCAAAACCGCTCAAGGCTGATGGAGCAACAGGTGTTTCTCCTGTTAGCTTGGAATTTGCAAACATGCCGGCATGCGCAAGCTGAACTACGATTTTTCCGCCTTTTTCATGGACAGCATCCGTCATCTCTTGCAGGCCGGGAATAAGTTCGTCTTTGTAAATACCCAACTGCCATGGGCTTGCCTGGCCTCTTTTACTAACATAGGTATGTCCGGTAATAATCAAACCAACCCCTCCTTCTGCAAGCTTAACCATCAATTCAACAAGCTTTGGCGTACATGATCCATCATCTCCGGCCATACCCGCCCAAGTTGCTGAACGAACAAATCTGTTCTTAATGGTCATTCCATTAATTTCCGTGGCTTCAAACAGTATAGACACAGCAGCCTCCTATATAAAAAACTACTCGAATTTCGTTCGGGACGTTATGTTGCAAGTTATATTGTGAGTTTTTAGATATACTTTCCAAAATGTTAAATAAATATATTTTCTTTGAATTTAATTCTTATACTTGAGCAGTAACGGTCTTTTTATATTTCCCGACGGCCAATACCTGCTCAGGTTTTAAGTCCAACAATTCTGCAACTCGTCCAAGTACTTTTTCAAAGTTAAACCCATTTGATTTAAGATGATATTTGCGCTCAAAATTTTTCAACCTGTGCGGTTAGGTAATTCCTGAGCCATTCCGAATGATCAAATAGGACTTAAGACTTAAAACTACTCTTGACGCTGACCACCATTTGATGTTATTTTACAAATCACCAACTCACAAAAGTTATTGCGAACCGGGATGTAATAACTTTCTTATCCCTTAAAACATGGAGATACGACAATGAAAAAAATCAAACTATTACTTGTATGCATGCTTTTAAGTCTCTTTTTTACCTCATACGCTTTTGCACACACACCCTTTTGTTCGTGTTTGGATAATGGGGATGGAACTATTCTTTGCGAGGGTGGATTTCTTGATGGTTCCTCGGCTGTTGGTGTAAGAATACAAGTGGTAGATGCCAATGGAAAAATACTAATTGAAGGATATATGGATAAAAAAAGCGAATTCAGATTCAATAAGCCTTCAGGCGAATATACGGTCATTCTTGATGCAGGCTTTGAGCACTATGTGACAGTACCAGGCTCAGAGATTACGGAGTAGTAGTGAAAACAATATACCATCCCTATACACCATCAAGGCAGGATCCCGGTTTTTTGGAAAGAACGGCAACGGGTCGTGATAAGCTCTTGTCAGCCCTGCTCGCCGGCATTGAACAAAAATCACGACAAGCTAAGCACCAGCTTTTGATCGGTCCTCGGGGTATCGGGAAGAGTCACATCATTGCATTACTTCACCACAAGATAAAAAGCTCCTCGCGCTTAATGGCAAAATGGTTACCTGTCTCTTTTCCTGAGGAGGCAGCAGGGATTATTACGCTTAGAGACTTCATGGAGAAAGTGACAAGGCTTTCCGGTGAAAAACTGGAAAACGAGGGATTATCTGATGATGCCATGAGACTCAGGGAAATACTTGAGGTTACGGATGGAGAGTCAAGCAACCAGAAGGCCACAAATCAAATTAGGTCATTTTTGATCGAATGGACAGAGAAGAATCAGAGAAAAATTTTGATATTTCTGGAAAATGCAGATCGAGTGATCGGAGATCGCATAACAAAAAGGCTTCCGGACGAAAGATGGCTGGCCGATCTTTTGATGAATGAAGACATATTCTATCTGATTGCCACCTCAGCCACCTTTTTTAAACAGACAACAGACGAGGATCATCCTCTCTGTGGGCTTTTCCGGGTCGACGTAATTGATGAATTGAGTCTTGAGGAATCAACTGAACTGCTGATAAAGTATGCCGCTGAGGAAGGACGCACCGCGCTTGCAAAGGAACTTAAGACAAGAACCAACAGGACTCAAGCGATATACACACTTGCAGGAGGAAATCCCCGCTTGCTGATAATGCTCTACATCCTTATCCGGAATTCGGATGCAAACATAACGAACGTGGAAGCCGGTTTTTTCAGTCTGCTGGAGGATCTCACACCGTATTTCCAGTCATGCATGGCTCAGTTGACTGCTCAGGAGGAAAAAGTCCTGGTGGCTTTTGCAGAGGGGCCTGAGTTTCTTGGACCTGAGGAAGTTGGCCGAAATATTCATATGTCGACCGATAAAGTGACAGCCCACCTGCAAAGACTCAAATCGACCGGTTTTGTCAAAGAGATAGAAAAATCGACCCCCTTTTCCTGTAAAGGGGATGAGTGGGCGCTATATAGGCTTTCCGCAACCAGCTTCCGTTACTGGTACCAGATGAATTCAGAGCAGAACAGAGAGATGAGTGAAATATTCATCCGATTCCTCATTCTCTATTATACTTACTCTGAGATCGAGCAGATATATCTCTCCCGGAGCACAAAATTACTGGAAGGTGAGAACGCCTCTACTGTGAGAACAGACGCGCGCAGAGAACTGCGGTATCTTGAGGTAGCGATGCGTTTGGCGAAAAAGGAGGAGATACAAACACTTTTGACCTCACTGGAAAGGGGTCTCAATAAGAAAAGTCCTTCTGAGGGAATCAAACACATCTATGAGGACTTATTAAAATCAATCCGGAATATCCTTCGATTCTGATATGCATACACAAGTAGTAAAACCGACCGGTTCAAGTCGTGAGGGCCTGTATTTTGTTTTGACCACTGCTGTAGTTATTGCAGTGGCAGCAATCTGCATTATGCACAGGACCAGAGCTGAACCTGAAAGGGTTCTGTTCGAATACCAGATAAGCGGGTACAAAGATCTTAACAGTTTCAAGCAGGGGACGTTTGTCGCCCTCTATACCGCAGCCATGGAGATTGATGCTGCCCACGACAATAATGAGGGAACGTGGCTCTCAGTGAAAGACCTGCAAGAACGATTTATGCCTCCATTTGCTCATGATCGTGCATGGGCCATGAGCGGAAAGCTTATCTGGACACAAAAGATATTAAACAAAGATATGATACATGCAACAGCGTATCTTGGAAAACCGTCCATTCCTGATATTTCAGGCTCTTTTTTGCTTGTCCTGCTGCATGACCACAGCACAGAAGGAGACTACCAGATCGGGGAGCCGGAACACGATGAGGGGCCATTTAAGATATGGTATTCTAGCAAAACTGCTGTGGATTTCCCGAAAAAGTTGAGCGTACGCAGTTTGGCCATAAAGGGATGGAAAGAGGTTATCCCGTACACAGGTGACGATGAGATGAAACGGATAAAAGGATAGATAGACTTTCAGATAAATAATTTCACTGCGTTATCAGTCAAAATCTTCGACGACGTACAACTTAGCACGACTTACTCAGATTTTTCCTTCTAGCCTTGTGAAATGAATTATCTGAAAGTCTATGAGGATGGCACTATGCAAAAACTATTGGTAATCATGTTACTGATGCTGGCTATAGTTTCAGGTGGAACTAATCCCGCAATTGCGGAAAAAAGACTCTGTATAGGAATTACTTTGCATCCATATTACAGCTTTGTGAAAAATATAGTGGGCGATAGGGCAGATGTGGTGCCGCTGATAGGGGCCGGATTCAACCCTCACAGCTACGAGCCTCAGCCGGATGACATAAAAAAGGTAATGAAAATGGATGCAATCGTGATAAACGGAGTCGGTCACGATGAATTTGTCTTCGAAATTATTGAGGCAGCCAGGATGAAGGACAAACTCGATGTTATCTACGCAAATAAGGCGGTTGCTCTTATCCCCATACCTGGAACCGACCCCGCAGACAGGATAGTCGATTCCCACACTTTTGTATCCATAACCACCTCAATACAACAAATATATAATATTTGCGCCGAATTGACAAAGCTTGATCCGGAAAACGCTCAAATCTATCGGGAAAATACCCGAAACTATGCATCAAGGTTGCGTCGGATGAAGGCTGAGTATATGAAAAGGTTGGCTGATATGCCGGATATTGATTTTCGCTGCGCTACTATCCATGGCGGCTATAGCTACCTTTTGCAGGAATTCGGCCTGGAAGTTACAGCGGTAATAGAACCGAGGCACGGGTTAAAACCGACTGCCAGTCAGTTGCGGACTACTATTGATCTCATTGAGAAATCAGGTGTGGATGTGGTTTTTTCTGAGATGCACTTTCCTGACAAATATGTGGACACAATCAAGGAAGCCACAGGTGTAAGGCTTTACGCATTCTCTCATATCACCGGAGGGGATTATACAGTCAAAAAATTCGAAGAAGAGATGAAATTCAACCTTGACATTTTGACCATTGCCTTGATGGATGCCTGCAGGCAACTTGATCCGGATGCCGGGGATGCGGTTGGTAAAAAGAAAGAGATGTGAAATGCTTACAAAAAATGAGGACCCACCTCGCGGGCCGTCCATATGCTTTGAGATGGTCGGTCTCTGCCTGAGTAATATCACTATCCTGCAAGACGTAAGCTTTACCGTAAAGGCAGGAGACATGCATTGCCTTATCGGGCCGAACGGAGGGGGGAAAACCAGCCTTATCCTTTCACTACTCGGGCAAATGCCTCATACCGGCCGTATCGAGATCAATTGGACAGGTGGAACAACAATCGGATATGTGCCCCAGGTGCTCGATTTTGATCGGACACTTCCGGTTACGGTAAATAACTTCATGACAATGATTTGCCAGAATATGCCTGCATTTATCCGTACAAGGAAAAGATATAAGGATATCATAAATAATGCCCTTCGGCTGGTCAGTATGGATACCAAAGGAGAACGGAGACTAGGGGAGTTATCAGGTGGTGAGATGCAACGGGTCTTATTTGCCCAGGCGCTTATTCCGTTTCCCGATCTCTTGATCCTTGATGAACCGGGCGCAGGGATAGACAGTGTCGGGGCGAGAGTCATTGAGGAAATCATCCTTGTTTTGAAAAAACAGAAAGTTACTATGGTCTGGATAAATCACGACTTGAAGCAGGTCAAACAGATGGCTGATGCTGTTACGTGTATTCATAAACAGGTGCTTTTCTCAGGAACTCCGGATGAAGTCCTGACAACGGAAAGAGTCTTTCAGGCCTTTGGCACGACCAGCCACGGGCCATGAAGTTCGTCAGGAGAAATCAAAAAGGTGGTTAGTATCTACAATTCTATAATGCCGGTTGTGCAACGCCTGGCAGAGTCCGGATGGCTACCGGAGTCGTTCAAATACGCATTTGTGTTCAATTCTCTTGTGGCTGCCCTTGTCCTGGGGCCGGTGCTCGGCGGTATCGGTACACTGGTTGTCACAAAGAGACTTGCTTTCTTTTCCCAGGCGATCGGAAATGCAGCGCTTACAGGTGTTGCTATCGGAATCATACTGGGAGAGCCTTATACCTCTCCATACGTTTCATTGTTCAGTTTTTGCATCATTTTTGGAATGGCCATGGTATTCACCAAGAATAGAACAAAAATGACTACTGACACCCTGATTGCCGTATTCCTCTGTATCTCATTGGCGATCGGTGCCTGTATCCTGCTCTATGTGACTGCCAAGGTAAATGTTCACGTCCTGGACAATGTCCTTTTTGGCTCGATCCTCACTGTAAACGAGCTTGATCTGAATGTTCTGTTTGTAATTTCTTTTATCTGTATATTCTGTGGGTTGGGCTTTTATAACCGGATGGTTCTTTCCAGTTTTAATCCCAACCTTGCCCGCGTGCGAGGAATAAAGGTGATCTTTCTCGAGTATCTCTTTATCCTCATGGTTACCATAATCACTGTAGCTTCAGTAAAGATCATCGGAGCGATCCTGGTGGAAGCGCTGCTTGTCATACCCGCGGCCTCAGCCCGCAACTTGAGCAGGTCAATGAGAGGTTTTTTCTTTTACAGCGCTACCTTTTCCACATTGAGTTGTGTTATCGGGATTGTTATCCCGATGGAATTGGAAATACCGGTTCCATCAGGTGGAGCCATTATACTGGTTGCAGCCTTTTTCTTTGCTGTCACAACTGCAATAAGGCGGTTGAGACGGGCCTATCCAGCGCTTGGGAAAATATGATTCAGCTTGAGTGGTTAGGGAATTTTGAGGTGTTTCCTTTTGAAAAATCTTGGGGAGAATATCATGAAGATTAAAAGATTGTTTTTTATCGGAGTTGTTTTAGTTTTTTGTCTGTTAACGGCAAGTTCAGCGTGGGGTCACAAGGTGCACGTATTTGCCTGGGTGGAAGGAGATACAGTGCATACCGAAAGCTACTTTTCAGACGGAAACAAAGTTGTTAATGCTCAAATACAGGTCTTTGACAACTACGGAAAGTTGATCATGTCCGGCAAAACCGATAAAAAAGGCATATTCGCTTTTAAATTGCCGGCGTGCACGGATTTGAGAATAGTGCTCAACGCGTCGGAAGGTCATACTGCCGAGTTCGATCTCGCGGTTAACCAGGCTGATTGAAATTAGACAACTTGTTTCCAAAAATGTGAAGTTATTTTGAGCAAGACCTATAGACTTTCAGATAATTAATTTCACAAGGCCAGAAGGAGGAAGGCGTATTAGTTATACGTCAACGACTGATAACACAGTGAAATTATTTATCTGAAAGTCTATAAGGGCGATTCGAGCCCTGAGAGGAGATATAAATTGAAACAGGTTGGTATTGCGTTTTCCATATTTATTTTTAATATATTTGTCCTTTTGGGAGCACCCGGACATGCAGCTCAGAAGAACCCACTTGTGCTTACCTGTCTTCAGTCTACCTATTCCTTTACAAGTATCCTGACCAAAGGTACATCAATAAAGGTCAGCAACCTGGGTCCGGCCGGATACCCCATGGGAAGACTTGGACACTACTTCAAGAAGCATGAAAAAGAAGTTAAAGATTATGCTGCAGGGGCTGATGCGGTTATTACGATCAGGAGTGTATGGAAACATGACCCACTTTATATCTATGCAAGAAAATGGAATATCAGGATTATTGAAATAGATGCATCTATGCCGTTTGACCCTGCCCTCACAGGTGTTTCCATTCTTGAAGTTCCGGATAGCTGCCCTCTTTTGCCGGGTGCACAAACAGGTAAATCTCTCCGTAAAGATCATCAGACCATCTCTCCCTACATCTGGCTCAGCCTCTCAAATGCCTCAAAAATGCTTAGCATCATTGCCGGAGATTTGAAACGCCTCAGCCCAAAAGATGCCGCGGTGATTGACAAAAATCTGGTTACTTTCAAAAAAGAGCTTTTCAGGCTCAGACTCAAATATGAAAACATGTTTGCAGAACTGGAATCGCTTGAAGTATTTGGCCTGACAGATGTCTTTCCCTACTTTACAAACGACCTGAACCTCCATGTAGCAGGCTATTTCTTAAAAGATGATTTCTACTGGACAGAAGAAGATCTATCCAATCTGAAGACAAGACTTCAACAGGACAAGATTAAAGTTGTAATTCACAAATGGGAACCAAAGCCTGAAATAATCCGGGCTGTAATGGATGCCGGAGCAAAATTGGTAGTGCTCAATTCGATGGATCCGGCTTTAGACAAGGAAGGCAGGATTGACCCTGATGGGTATTTAAAAAGTATACGCAACAATCTTGAGATTATTGCTAAGGCTTTTGGGAACAAAAAATGTGAAGAAAAATTGTATTGATGAACCAACATTGGGTATGATATATGATTATATGTAGCCGTTCACGGCTTGAAACTTGAAATTGGAAAGTAGAAATTAGGGAGAGATGAAAGGTTCAGAACACCGTGGGCTATCAGATAATATGACCATCTGACAGCATAGCTGCAAATATAAAAGCAATAGTTGAAAAACTCGGCCCAAAATTGAATACGTTCATCAACAGTACAAAAGCATGAAGGCCAAATTTCTAATTTCTAATTTCAATGTTCCGTGAACGCTTACAGTTATATTTTGTAAAAAGAGGAGAATAAGATGATGAAAAAATTTGCCGGTAGTTTACTTGTTGGATGTATGGTCTTTTTGTTAATGGAGCTTAATCTCCTGGCCTGTGGATTTGAAGAATACAGAGAAATAAACTATAATAAAGAAATGATCCAGGCCATGAATGCGGTTTTTAATGCCCGTAACAAGATAGGTCTTGAAAAGGGCGATGAAAGGCTTCTTGCTTTAACCAATGCAGGATACGGCACAATAAACGGAAAAACTACAGAGGCTTTCCTCGACATAGTGTCGAATGTTACAGCCTGTACTATGGGCACAAAAAGTCTTTTGACAGTTCATACCCCGTTTGCTGAGCCGTTGTGGTGTGCACTATACAGAAAGGATAACGGCAAACTGATTTTTACCAAATGGAGTGAAAAAGGATTCACACAACAGCAGATTGATATTTCTCTGGAAAAAATTTTTAAATCCCAGGACTGGAAAAAAGCAGCCTCAGGGATAATCGGCAGTAAAACCCTTTTTTCCGTTGTAACGATTTCTCATTGCTGGGCAGCAGATGTTTCCTGGTCTTTACTGAAAACAGCCGAATTCCATAATCACATCTGCCCCGGCCTTAATACCGGTTTTATTATAGGGGAATATTTGCAGAAGAAATACCCGCTACGCAAGGGGGAAAAATACATGTTCATAGGCGCACCTCCAGGTTGCTCACTTGATGCCCTCCAGATTATATTCGACACCACAACTGGAAAATCGGCTGCTTTTTCCAAGGCTGTCAGTAAACAAAAAATAGAAAAATATTCGCAAGACCTGTGGTTTAAGGATGCCCCTATACCTCCCCTGGCAGTCATAGTCATGCGAGTCAATAAAAAAAGCAATTCTTGCGAAGGAGTGGTACTGGGTGTAGACTGGAAAAGTATATTTGCAGATGCAGGCCAGAATTATCAGAATTTTGCTCCGTCCGGAGGAAAAGCAAACCCTGCTTATTTCATTTCCAGGGCAAAACTGTCTGTCAAAATGGCCTCTATCAGTATGGCCAAAAAACTGACATACGTAAAAGAAATAAAAAAATTCTTCGGGCAGGCAGCTTTGGCCCAAAAGCTTGCAATGGAAGGAACAGACCCTTACGCGGTCATCCAGAGTCTTCAATAGAGCCGGGATAGAAGTCAGGAGTCAGAATTCATAACCACGATATATTCTGACCCCTGACGCCTTTTGATTAGAACTTCCCACCTATGCTGAATATCACCGTAAATGGAGAACCGGCATAATAGTCTACGCTCGTTGCTGTGTCACTCGCATAGATTGCGCCGACATATTTTTCATCAAACAGGTTCTTTAATTCAAGCCCGATGCTTGCATGCTTTAACCACCAAAAATCTTCTTTTGAATATTTTATGCCCAAATCGACAACAGTGTAATCATCAACTTCTTCTTTGTTTGCGGCATCGCCGTATCTTTTGTCAACCCATCTAACCATGGGACTGATCTCAAAATCGGAAATAGTGTAAATCAGGCCTGATTTTATGACCCATTTAGGAGTATCAGGAAGCTGATTCCCCTTGATTTTTAGAACACTGCCCTTTGTTTCAAAATTATCGTCAAAACTCATATCAGTATAACTGGGGTTGAAATATACAATTAGATTTTTTGACGGACAAAAACTTGTTTCCAGTTCAAATCCATAAGAAGTCGCATCGCCTACGTTTTGATGATAACTGACCGGTTTACCGTTATTAATTACATTCTGATCATCAATACTTACCAGCAGGTCATGATGTTTGCTATAAAAAGCAACAGGGGCTATTGAAAAGGATTTACGATGATATCTGAAACTGATATCAAAGTTATCCGATGTTTCCATCTCCCATTTGTCTAAAATGTCCTGCAATGTCATATTAGCATCTTTAAAAGCTTGGCGGTTTTTTACATAGTTTGTGCTAACCGGAACATAAGCATATGGTCTCATATAGTTTCTGCCATAATTAAAGTACATTTCACTGTTTGTGCTAAATTCCCAGCCAATGCCCGCTGTAGGAAGAAATTCATCATAATCAACTGCTTTTAGACTGATATCAGGATCTTCTGTTAGTTGCAGTGTGGTTTTGTTTGTTGTGTATCCGGTGCTTGCCGGCTCTTCATAATAAAAATATTTCAGTCCTGCCTGAAATTTAAATTTATCCAGTTCGCCGGATATCTTGGCGTAAGGACTATGAATTTCACCATCTCCGTCATTTTTTGCATAATAAGAATACCCCTTGTACTGTAATCCGCTGAAAGTGGTGACATATTTTTCCAGATATTTTTCCAGATTATGCGATTCAAACCAATAACCGGCGGTTATTGTATATGCTGAAAAATCAACGCTAAGTTCAGGGATAATCCCGTACCGTTCTAAATCCTTGGTCTTATCCACTATCCCAGGTGTCTTTGCGCTGCCCATCATAAATTGCGCTTTCCCCTTTGTGCTTGCATCTTCACTGGAATAATAAGGCTTCAAAGACAGATTGGTGTTTTCAGAAACTGCTACATCAATGATCGCCATGAGGTCTCTGTTTATGAATTTTTCACGATTGTAATCATAATAGTCTTTATTCTTGTTGGGATCAGATGTGAGTTCTGGAATAAACGATTTATCATAATAGTTATCTATATCTCTGGCTTCCTCGTAAGTCAGGCTTTGAAAGGAATGTCTTTCGATTTCATTGAAATTGAAAAAGATATCGCAATTCACCTTGTCACCAAATTCCTGACTTAATCCTAATGTGACATGATCCCTTGGGCCAAGCTCTCCTTCTCCTTTCCATTTATCTGCTTTTGAATAAGAATATGAGGCGAAAAACTTTGTTTTTGTCGGCAGCTTTCCGGAATCAACCCTCAAGAATGTTCTCATAAAATCATCGGAACCAAAACTTTGAGTTATCTCGGCTCCAATTTTGTCTTCCGGTCTTCTTAATTGTAATTCTATCGCTCCCCCTCTATTGCCGGAACCAGTTCCAAGGTCAGCCGGGCTTGCCCCCTTATACAGGCTGACGCTTTTTACATTTTGCGTATCATATATATGTTCCCGCGCACCTATCGACATGATCCCGTAATTAGGAACACCTTCAACCGTCATCCCGATATATCTATCTTTTAGTCCCCTTACCCGCGTGTATGAATGACTCAGCCCGTAAGGGTCAAGACTTTCCACATTGGTTCCGGGCAGAATACTTAATGTATTATAGATGCTTGTTTCAGCAGGTGTGCCTAAAAGTTCAAGCCCTTTCTTAGTTACCGAACTTCCTGTATAAAGAGAATCTCCGGCTTGCCTGGTAGGAAGAATTAATTGGTCCTGCACTGTAATCGTTCCCAGTGAATAAACCTTTTCACCTTCATCACCGGCTATGGAATTAGTTGCCACGATTAGAAAAAAAATACATACAATGGATAAAATCAGTCGTTTGTTCATTTTTTTACCTCCTTATGAATGGTTTCTTCCAACACTCCTGTTTTTTCTCTTAAAATGCGAATAACATACCTAATCCTATGGTTCCTGATCCGAACAAAGAGGTGATAGGCCTGCTTTTTATGCAAAAATAGATAATCCATAAATTGCCCAGGATAAAGAGCAATAAGTTTGTAAATTTCTGATGATACACTTCAAGCTCTCTCAGAAAAATGAGAATTTCTACGAAATTCGACGAAAAACAAAGTTGTCAACAATAGACAAAAAATCACAACTATTTGATATATTGTAGAATATCTCATAATGAGAATTGCTGCTCTTCATCCGTTCTTGGAGAAGTAACCACAATCCGTTCAAGCTTTACGGATTTATCCACATCTTCTTTCTTTTCTTCATCTGCCAGGCTAACACAAAGCAAGATAAAACCAAAATCCCTAACAAAAAAACCAGCAATCTTAATTTCTTCATATCCAGATCCCCCCTTTTCTTGATCAGTTTTTCTCACTTTCCCACCTGATCATCACTTCACCTCGAAAGTCATGATAGCAGCATACTGGCAGACATCGCACTCTGATTGATCCTCATAATGCTCCTTATGCGGTAAATATCTCTAAAGCATCGCAAATATCTGAAGTTAATCCTTGTCGAATTCTAATTGCTCTATCCAGTGATTCGCAACCTTTTTGGTTTCCTTGGACTTGACGGCTTCAAGCAGGGCATTGCGTGATTTTCTGGCATCCTTTAACTCATAATAGGCTAGTCCAAGCATTAGGTAGGCATTGCCTTTGCGCTTGGTAATGTTTTTTTTGAACGCGGCCTGAAGAGCCGTTACCGCTTCGCTCCACTTTTCTTGATCGATTTTTAGTTGAGCAAGGTGTACATACAGATCGCCTTTGTCTGAATGCTTTGCCGCATGTTCTAATGCCTGTATCGCAAGCTCTGTTTCTCTTGCCTGAGCCCAGGCATTGGATAAGATTTGCCGGGTTTTTTCCGAATCTTCGATCCTTACCTCTTTTAGCCCTTTTTCTAGTAATCTGCCTGCATTATGGGGGATGCCACAATACATAAGCAATTGGGCAAGGCGGATGAAGTCTTTACTATTATTAAAAAAATTAAGTCTATAAGCCATCTCCATAATAGCAAGAGATTTGTCGTGATCTTGAAGGTTCAGGTAGATAGATGAAAGCTGCATCCAATAGGTTTTCTTATTTGGAAAAAGGCAAATCATTCTACCCAGTGTATGTACACATTCGGCATATTCTTCAAGCTGATACTGTATAGCCAATAACAGTTGATACCAATTCTCTTTGGGCTCTTCGGATAGTTCTATAGCCCTTTTGACGGGTTCAAGTGCTTCATGGTATCGACCTAATTGGGTTAAGGCATTACCCAATATTATGTATGCATCACAGTTCGGTTTTTCTGCATGCGCTATCCAGGGTTTCATCGTATCAATGACCTGATCATATTGCTCCGTTATGATATAGAGTTGCGCCAAATTGAACAGCATATTTTTCTGAGTAGATTCCGGCAAAACCTTGAGCTCTAATGCAGCCTTGAAATATTTAATCGCACGAGTATAATCTTTTAAAGACGTATATAGATAGGCATAGGTACCTAACACGTATGCTTTCTCATAGCTTCGCTTCACCGAGAAAAGAAGTTTTTGTAATTTCCTGGCAGCTTCGGGGTAATTCTCTTTTGTAATTAAGGTCTGAATTTCATTTAGTTTTCTATAGGTATGAGGAGAAAGTGAGGATGAATCAGATTCATGGGCATGAGCTATGGCTATCAGTAGGCTATCACTCTGTTCGATCAAAAAAACCAATCCAAAAAGCAACAAAATGGTTTCAAAACGTATCGTCATCGCGTCAACTCAAATTGAATTATTACCCTAACCAGCACCGGCACTGGTTTGCCATCTACTATCAGGGGCTTGTATTTCCATTTGGAAACCGCCTGCATAGCAGCCTGTCCAAACAAATTTTTGTTTTTGGCATGTACTATCACGATATCTTTAACCAGACCTTTTTCGGTTACCGTATATTCAAGCTCGACCATGCCCTCGCGACTAAGCATTTTTGCCTCATACGGATAGGGAGGAGGAATCTGAACCAAAGGAATAAGCTCCTGCTCATCCATAAAACCGCGCTCGCTCCCATCTGCTGCGAAGGGAAGACCCAGCCCCCCTTTCATTCCTTTTCCTATGGCTTCTTTGGGAATAAAAACATCTCCCAATACAGGGCCGCTGCCCATGGATAAGGGAAGCTTGACATTAGGTATTTGGATATTCATCTGGAGGGAAGATGGTATGCTATGCGTGGTTGAACCTGGCATACGGGTTGCAGAGGGTTTTGAAGGAGATTTTGGCTGCTTTTTAGGTTTGGGAGGCTTCCTGTGTTTGGCGCGTTGTTTGTGTTCAACCTCGGTTCCCCTCTGTTTTATGCGGACAAAATCGGCAATTTCAAAGCTCTTTTCTACTTTCCCATCTTTATTATCCACTCCAATCATATATTGCATGAGCCAAAAAATGCCAAAAGTAATTAGGAGTGCTCCCCCTGCCGATATGCCAAATCTTTTGGCTCTATCGTTAATCCACTTTTGCAGCAATAGAAACATTTTCAATACCTGCCAAACGTATCTGATCCATCACATCAACCAGGAGACCCGTTTTTACATCTTCGTCAGCCACAATAAGCGCAGATGCCACAGGGTTTTCTGCATGCAAGCGCTCCACATTTGCTCGCACCGCCCTGATATCCGTCATCCGTTTTTCCATCCAGATTTCACCGTTTGACTTGATGCCAACCATTATAATGGCCTTTGGCTTATGTTTGGCCGTGACGGCTGCAGGACGATTGACTGAAACGCCTGATTCCCTTACAAAAGAGGTAGTGACAATGAAAAAAATCAACATAATAAATACGATATCCAAAAGGGGTGTTATATTTATTGCTGCTTCTTCTTCCTGTTCCGAACTAAATCTGCGAATTCTCATAACGCTTTAACCCTCTCTTAAACCGTTTGAAAGACGCTCTGTTTCTATCTTGACATATTGCCTGACCCATGTTCCAAAAAAAAGTCCTGCCAGCGCCACCACCATTCCTGCCATCGTAGTTATCATGGCCTGGGATACGCCAGAAGCTACGGCTCTTGGATTTCCGGTACCTGCCCCCGCTACTACATCAAAGACCTCTATCATTCCAATTACCGTTCCCAGCAGCCCAAGCAAAGGAGAAATGACAGTAAGGGTTCTGATAAACGGAATGGGTCGGTATAAAATGATATTGGCTTGGGAAATCATGGCTTGTCGAATTTGTCGTGCAAACCAGGAAGATTTGTCCTCACGCCTGTTCCACTCCTCCATCCAGGCTGACATAAGGCACGGACAGGTTATTTTAACAAACCAAAACCGCTCAATGATAAGTGCAAAAAGTACCACAGCAACCAATAAAATCAGCCAAAGGATGGATCCTCCCATTTCCATAAACGTTCTGACATCAAGGATTGCCTCGCAAATGAACCGCTCTGTCACCATTTTATTCCTCTTTCTGGTCTGTTTTTTTGGCAATCAAACCTGCACTTTGCTCTTCCAATATCTGAATTAGCACTTTGCTCCTGGATGCTATCAGGCAATGGATAAAAAGCAGGGGGATAGCCACGGTCAAACCTAACATTGTGGTAACCAGAGCCTGGGAAATCCCGCTTGCCATCAATTTAGGATCACCGGTGCCAAAAAGGGTAATGGCCTGAAAGGTACCAATCATCCCGGTAACTGTGCCCAACAATCCAAGCAAAGGAGCGGCTGCAGCAAACAGTTTTATAATATCCTGACCATGCTTGAGCATGGGAATCTCTTTCAGGACCGCTTCATCCAGATTAATCTCCACATTTTCTATATCTCCGGTTTTGTGTTTTTCATAGGCAGAAATCACGCGTCCCAATGGATTTTTGGGATTTGGTTTTAAGATATTCCTCATCTGCTTATACATACGTTTACCGACAATGGATAGGTAAACAAATCTAAACAAACCGATCAGAAAACCGACGATCCCAAGAGCTATAATGACATATCCGATTATTCCGCCCTGTTGAATACGTGCAAGAAAAGTAGGTTTTTGTGCTATTAGATCAAGAATGGTGCCGCGGGTGGGATCAAGCACCATTGGCGCAACACCCCTGGTTGTTTGCTCAAACTCCCTTGCCGTTTGCTCAGAATGGTTACCCGGCTGACGGGGTAGACTGACGAATTTTTTGCTTTCCGGTAAATAGTGAAGAAACTTACCCTTGCTGACCGCGGTAAACACGCCCACACGCGTTACCTCGGCTTCATGAGATTCACCGTTTGGGGTTACCACATTGGTTCTGAACTTCACCACTTTGCCCGATTCGGTCATTTCCTGCTGAAGTACAAACCATAACTGCTCCAACTGCTCTATATTGGGCAGTTCCTTGCTTTGAGACAACATGTCCAAAAATTCGCCTCTGCCTGGATACTGTGCAGAAACAAGTGAATTATCGACTAATGCAAGCAAATCCCCCGCCACCTGACGCACCATACCAAACATTTCACCAAGGGTCCCCATACGCTGCTGCAGAGTCGTTTCCATGTCGGCCAATTTTTTTTCGTTAGCATCAATCCTTTTATTTAATGTATTGCTTAACTTCTCTTCACGCTTGAGTTCGACACGCGCTTTGCGCAACATCTCTTCCTGCCTGTTTTTTTCAGCCAAAAAGCGCTTTTCTCTCTCTCGGTTTATTTCCTCCCCCTGAATTCGTGCCTGCTTCACATGTTCAAGCAGTGCATCCAAAGTGGTTGCACTGTTCTCTGCCCCTAATGCGGGCATTGCAACCATCAGGATTATGGTTAGAAAAGTATGTATCTTTTTCATCGCATATCCTTAGGTGCTGGAATAGGTAATGTCAGAAGGTCTGGTGCTGCCCGTTTTCTCGCCATCTGAAGCCCTTTTTGTAAAGCATAACGATAGCTATGCGGCAAAACTTTCCAGGTTCCGGATTCGTGGTCCCAATATCCGCTCTCATAGCTATCAATGGTTTGATAAAAGAGCGCTACCCGTCCGATTCGCAAAAAATCGACTAGCCGTGTTTCGCCATTCATCTTTAACTCGGAACGGTTCGCTTCAATGGTACGGCCATAGTTGTTTTCCACCTGGTAGGCTTCAAGCACCTGGCGATATTTTTCCGAAATCGGTATATCCGCACGGCGCATACGTTCACGCAGTTTTTGAATACGTTCCGCTCGCTCTTTTGGCAAAAAAGGCACATCAAGATCGACAAACTGTTCAAGTGTATCAATCATTCGGTACATCAAGGGCACGATTTTGCGTTGCGTTTGCTCAATGTCTTGCATCTGTTTTTCAAGTGAGCGCGCCTCCTCTTCTTGCGATGCAATCAGCTCTTTCAACTGCTTATTATATATCCGCAACGATTCCGTCTCTTTGATTGTCGCACGATATGCTTCAAGCATCTGCCTGGTCTTCTCGTCCAACTTATCGATCTTTTTTTGCGAATCTTTTGCCGCTTCGTTGGTATCCACTGTAATTTTGAGCGCCTGGCTTATTTGTTCGGCATAGGTGAGTACGGGATTAAATAGAACCGCAGATGCTAATACAAACATGACAACTGATTTATGGTTCCACTTAATAAAAAAATCCATAATAACGCCTTCGCTTCCCAGCTTTTTATTTCAAGTTAGCGCCCTTCGGGCGAGCTATTGAGCCGTTAAGCCGTTGAGCTTACCAGCTTACCAGCTAAGAGCTATGAACCATTATTGCAGTTTGTGTGTTCCAAACTTACAACTATGGATGATACCACCGGGGATGATACCACCACCAATAAGGATAGGGATGATAACGAAATCTTTCTTCTTTTCTGACCTTGAAGAGATGAATTTCCTTGATAGAAATGAGGGGATAGATATAATCTATTTCCCCCAGAGGCAGTATCCTTTTTCCTGTGATTTCCCCTGCCACTGCCACATCTCGCCCGCGGCTATAGATCTCTGTATCCAAATACCCATCGTATAGAGCCAGAAACCTCCCATCGGAATCATCCACATCTTTAGGCCTTCCCCCTATGTCCGCCGGTTTTTGAAGTATCTCAATCAGGGTCCCTTCTTTCGTGTTCTTGGAGCCGAGAATTATTCCGCTGATAAGAATCCTCTTCCCCTTATGGGTATCCGGGTTTTTGATAACCTGCTTAAAGGTTATATCCGGTGACAACTCCTTTCTCAATTCTCTGGAAATCAAAGGCGCACAACCGGCAGAGATTAAAAAAAGGAACATCAATAAACAGGTAATCTTTTTCATCACTTAAGTCTCCTTTCCAACGATCCTGTTTTTTCTTCTAAAATATGAATAAAATAAAATGCCTAATCCTATTGTTCCTAATCCGAATAAAGAGGTAATCGGCCTGCTTTTTATGCAAAAATAGATAATCCATAAATTGCCTAAAATAAACAAAAGCGGGGTTACAGGATATCCGAATGTTTTATAACTACGCTTTAGATCAGGCTTTTTTATCCTGAGGAGCATCATTCCGACTACAGTCAGCATAGCGCACAGTGAAAGCGTAAAGCCGATATATAAAAGAAGCTTATCAAAGGATGCGGTGATAACCATGACAATAGCGATCGCTGCTTGCAGTAATATGGCATGCGCAGGCGTCTGGCGAAGGGCATTGACCTTGCCGAAAAGTTCAAAAAAGACACCGTCTTTTGACATGGCGTAATAGACCCTTGGTCCGGCCATGATCATAGCGCTTAGAACCGATAGAATACCCAGGGCAATAGCTCCGCTGAAATATCTGCTAATATTATCGCCAAACAGAGAAACAGCGGATTTTGTTCCTACTTCAAGCACTCCGCTCATCTCGCCCGGCGATAGCGCATAGATATAGACGATATTTAAAAGAAGATATAAACAAACTACCAGGGCTGTGCCGGTAAAAAGAGCAAGCGGGATATTTCTTTCTGGTTTTTTTATCTCACCTCCAAGATAAGCAGCAGCATTCCATCCGCTGTAGGCAAATGTGATAAATATTAATGAAATAGCAAATTTGTCCTGGAAAATCAAACCTATCTCCAGGCCTTTGGAGAAATTTTCTGTTGAGCCATGACCTAGGCAGAAACCTGCCGTAACAAAGACAATGATAAGACCTATCTTGAACACAGTCAGGCTGTTTTGCACTCTGGCACCTAAAAAAACGCTGTGATAATGAATCAGCGAAAATATAATGATAACAGTTATTGCCAGCATGGTAATCGGGGATATTGCAAAAATGCCGATTTCCAGGAAAGGAGCAGTGAATTTTGCGCTAAACGAAGCAGGCAGGATGCGGAAAAAATATGTGGCAAAGGCAATTGCTGCTGCTGCAATAGGGGCTGAAAACCCGACAATTAAAGATATCCAGCCCGAAAGAAAACCCATGCCTTTGCCAAAGCTTTCTCTCAAAAAGACATATTCTCCGCCCGCCCTTGGGAACATAGCGCCCAACTCTCCGTAACAGAGCGCCCCGCACAGGGCAAAAACGCCTCCGACAAGCCAGCACAAAAGCATTGCCTGAGGATTGCCCAACTCTTCCATGATGAAACCCGAAGTAGTGAATATGCCGGTGCCCACCATGTTGGCAATTACCAAAATGGTTGCCGAAAAAAGACCTATTTCTCTTTTCAGATGATGGTTGTTCAGTATATCTTTCAATTCAATATCCTTTTACGGTTTACAGTTAACAGTTTACGGTTAAAATGCTTCAGTTGTTGCATAGTTCATTGAAAAAACCGTAAACCGTGAACCGTGAACGTATTTACTTTGCACATTCTCCGATTATCAGAAGACCTAACCACTTTTCATCAACCTTCTTCAGATCATCAAGAATTGTCCCAAGCATACTCCTCAGCACCTTCTCTTTTTCCGGATAACCTGCGTAATAGACTACAGCCATTGGAAGTTCAGGCGGATAGTATTTTTTGAATTTCTCAACAAGTTTATCCATTGAAGAGAGCGCCATATAAAAGACCATTGTTGTTTTATACTTTGAAAGATCTTGCAGGACTTCATCAGCCTTTTTATAAGAATCTCCAAACAGAGAAAATGGCGCTGTGAGCATAACAAATTGTGTATTTTCCCCTGTCATGGGTCTTTTGAGAGCAGCGCTTGCCGCATTAAAAGCGCTCATTCCAGGAATGATTTCAAAATATCGATCGTCAAACCCTTTCAACAACCAATAAAGAGACGGGCCGTAAACACACGGATCACCTCCATCCAGCATTGCTACGGTCTTGCCGTTTTTAATATGCTGCAACACAAAGGTTTGAATTTTTTTCTTTTGTTTTTCAACCCTCACGATCCACTTTTGGTAATCTGTTTTTCTTAATTTCCCGGCTTCTTCACCATGTATTCCTTCCCAGGGATTAAAGGCTACCTTATTGGGATCAACATGCTTCCAAAACCTTTTTTGCATGCGCGAAGAACAGAGAATTGTATCTGCTTTTTCAAGAATGGCAATTGCCCTTGGAGCTGTCAAATCGGGCCCGGACGGCCCCATCCCAAGGATATAAAGCTTCCCTGTATTTCCGGCAAAACAGACAGACGCAGAAAAACAAAAGAGAAAAGCCGCAAGAAAAAATATTAAAATCAAATGCCTTGATATTTTCATAACTAAGTCCTCACTAAATTCTTATCGTTAGTAATTAGCGCCTGAACGAAAAGTATTTTTTTCAATACTGGCAATAGTTTCAGCTTATTTGCCAATGTGAAGATTTGTGAAAAAGCTATTAGCCATTAGCTGTCAGCTCTTAGCTGAATGTGTTATCTGTTTGATTTTTTAAGCTAAAGGCTAATTGCTAAAAGCTAACTGCTAAAAATCTTCGATTTGAGAATAGCATCCAACTGACTATAATTTAAGGTGTTTTGAGTTTTCGTTCAGGCACTGATTATTGCAATCTAAAACCTAACTTCAATTCCTCCATAAAACATACGATCCGGCATCGGATATCCGTAACTCTCTTCATATTCCTCATCTAATATATTCTCACATCCTGCGTAGAGATAACCATGATCCTTTATAACCGGATACTTGATTATGCAGTTGAGCAGGGAATAGCTGTCCATCTCTCCTGTATCAGCCTTATTTGCCGCGCCTATGGGAACCTCCCTGGAATCGACCCATTTTAAAGTTAATCTGGCAAGCGCGCCATCATCCCTTTTATATTGAATCCCTACATTAAACTTATGTTCAGGTAATTCGCTAATTTCATCGGAGATATTGCTCTTATCGAGTATATCGCCTTCTTTGTCAGTAATTTGATAGGTATAGTTCGCAAAAGCATAAACATTATTGAAAAGTTTTGAGTCAATATCCAACTCAAAGCCTGTCAGCTTAACATTGTCGATGTTATAAACCACACGACTCGGTTTATAACCAAATATCCACCTGAGATAATCATCGATATCGTAATGATAGACCTTTGCGGAGATACTGGTATCCCTGATTCCCTTATATATTCCCCCGATCTCGTATTGCATGGAATCCTCAAAAGTCAAAGCTTTTCTATCAGGCGGTTGATATCCGTTATAATACCAGTAATATTTGGGAAGAGTTGGAAAATTGACGGCTCTTGCCACGGTAATAAAGGTTTCAAGATCGGTTATTGGGGAATAGAAAAGGCCGAACTTGGGAGAGAGAGGTGTATCCTCAACAGCCTTACAGTCTTTTGTATCATCTCCCTTGTAGTCATCAACCCTGAGTCCCAGATAAACATCCAGGTTTGAAAGCATAGACCATCTGTCTTGGATAAAGGCTGAATTGACTTTGGAAAGCTCGTGCTTGTCCTCTGAGTCTTCAAACCATCCCCCAAGATACGTTTTATCAACATGTTTGTATGTTATTCCCCCATACCCCAGGTAATTCCCCTCAACTCCAGCTTTCAGGGTATGATTTGATACTACCTTTCCTCCTTTGAAACCCCAACCCCAGGAATAATCAGGCGGAGCATCACGTTTCATAGCCAGAACACCACTCGTCTCTTCATAAACATAATCTGTTCGGTCTTCATCGTTCAGATAATATCTTGCCTCCCAATCTATTCCAAAAAGATTCTTTTCCAAAACAACATCCCACTCATACCTTTCCTTCTGGTAATAACTACCATCGCCAAGGCTTCTTCCCCATTGCCACCAAAATCCGGGACCAATAAGGGTATCTCCCTCACTTTCCGGATAGCTGCTATCGTAATTGGCAGAATCCTTCATATTCTCGACGATCATGCCGTATTCCCCTTCATTATAGCGCACACCAATCTTGATCTTCCCTTCTCCAGGTAAATAATAAGAAAGAGAGGCAGAAATATCCTTTCTTTCCATATAATTATTCCGGAGGTAACCGTCACTCTCCTGGTAACCGCCTCCCACGACAATTCCGAATGGCCCTGTCCGTTTTGAAACCAGAGCCTGTACATCGTATGTGTCATACTCTTTGACTCCTGCTGCAATTCTAAGGTCAAGTTTTTCCGTCGGCTCCTTTGGAACAACATTGATGACACCTCCCAATGTATTCCCATACTCAGCCAGATAAGCCCCCTTGATTACTTCGATTTTTTCAACATCCTGTAGAGAAAGCATGCTCCAGTCAACATAGTAGCCGCCATAAACACCTGCTCCGGTCAATGGCCTTCCGTCAAGATTTACTATATACCTGTCTTCACCCAATCCCCTTATCTTTACCATAGAATTATTCGGGGTTCCCAGACTCGTTCTTTCGATATCGATACCGGACATACTGTCCAGGACATCCACCACTGTGGCGCCGACCTGGTAAGTAGAGTCGACAACCGGAATCTCAACCTTTAACTCTTCATCCGTTCTTGGAGAAGTAACCACAATCCGTTCAAGCTTTACGGATTTATCCACATCTTCTTTCTTTTCTTCATCTGCCAGGCTAACACAAGGCAAGATAAAACCAAAAATCCCTAACAAAAAAACCAGCAATCTTAATTTCTTCATATCCAGCTCCCCCCCTTTTCTTGATCAGTTTTTCCCACCTGCTCACCTTCTCGCCTGATCATCACTTCACCTCAAAAGTCATGATAGCAGCATACTGGCCGACATCGCACTCTGCTTGATCCTCATAATGCTCCTTGTGCGGCACCTTGATCCACCAGATACCCGGATTTGTGATACGAATCATGGCAATGCCCTTATGATCAGTTTTGGTAGTGTAAGCATAGTCTTCCCTTGTTGAGAATCCAACATAGGTGGCATATACAAATTCCCCTGTAAGCGGTTTGCCTTTGAATAACACTTTTACAGGAAGATATTCGCCTGTTTTCATCAGACACGGATCCTTTTGCGGCACCATCTCAATTGTCTGATCCAATACGGTTTTGTAAGCATTTCCACCCGGTTTTCCAGCATGAAAGATCGCCTTGGCAAAAAACTCAACATAACGGCAGTTTATGGCATCCGGAAGGTCTTTCTTGCTCTGCATTTTCCTTCCCTTGGGAGTTGTGGTCATAAAGATCGGCTTCATCACAACGCCTGCCATATATGTCCCTTCTTGCTGCATGGCCAATGGAACACCTACTTCATTGAAAAATGATTCAGGATCAGGCTTTTTCAGCTCGAATTCTTTTTGCTTGCCGGATGGATCAAGATAAAAGAACTCCTTCATCATTTCCGGTTTTCCAAGATCGGCAAAAGGAAGCGAATGTGCCAGGTACAGAAATACCTTTGCGGTCTCGCCGACCCTGTGAGAATAGTGATCAAGCGCCAGCCAGAGGTTGTGCGCTTTCGCCTGTGAAGTAATTACCGACAACAACACAACTAAAATACAAACCTTCAACCACGATCTTTGTTCTTTTTCTTTTTTCATTTTTGTTCTCCTTTTAACCTTACAGTTTCATCAAAGATTTTCTTTCTATCAAGTTCAATCCAGTAATCTATTGACAACTTACGGATATGTGCAAAATATTCCCGGTTCAATCCCCCATATGTTTTAAGTGCGGCATTAATATCTTTTTTGATTTTGTTGAGCACATCTTTCTTGATCTCTAAGGTCAGTTTTTTATCTTTGTAAACAAAAATTGCCGCTGGTTTTGGGGACTGTTCTAAAACCTCAATAGCGCCCCGGCCAAGGCTTGCGCCGGTTGCTGCCTGGAGCCCGTCATTCATACAGCTTAAAGGCGGAGATTTTCCTGTAATCGAAATGACATTGAGTTCGTCAAAAGGAGCTTCCAGAATCTCCCGAGCCCTTATTCCCATCTTGGCTCCAACGATCGAATATATCCCAAGGTGGCGGTGAAACTCGTTGGTCAAAAGGCAGGCCTTCCACTCCTCAAGGCCATGTGTTTCAATAATTTTTTTCACATACGGCCTGACATCTTCTTTAAACATGGATGGGGCAACAGGAAAGTCATTCAGAACCACTGCCGTCCGTTGGTTCAGGTGAAGGTCGGCAGAATAATCCAAAAGCTTCAAATACGCTTGCTCAACAAGATCTGTTCTGAAATCCTCAAGAACCATGATGTGAGCGCTCTCTTCCTTTGGCGCGAGCTTGAACAAAGATGGGTGATTCAGATAGATTATCGTCATTTCATCCCACACGCGAAAATGACCATCCTCCAAAAGACCTGTTATCACCGGAGTATCGTGGAGAAAGGTTACAATACGCGCTGCACGCGTTTGCATAGTCTTTATCCTGCCGTAGAGATTTTGATCAAACATTAATGATTTTTTCTTTTGAGCAATATGGAGCGAGTGGATATTCAGGCCGGATTTGAAAACAAAATCGGCTGATTTACTATCTCGTGTATAGTTCCAATTAGAATCTACAGCGTTGGGAGAGCTTCCGTAAAATATGACTCTTGAGATTTTTTCTTTTACAGTTGGATCCAGGCGGATTGCATCAGCCAAATTCGTTAAAGGCCCAAGGCAAAGATAGATTACCTGTTCCGTTGATTTGTTGAGGGTTTTCAGAATTGCATCTGTCGCTGATGGGATTTTCGTTGTTTTGGCAGTTATTGTAAATAATTGAGGCCAGTTCAGGTTTTCAGACCACGACCTCCAAAGAGGGGCGGGTTTTCCCAATGTCCTTCCAGCAACAATATCTGTATCCCTTTTTTCAAAATATTCCAGAAGTATCCCCAGGTTGCGACACCCTATCTGCGGTGAAACAGCGCCATCAGAGCAAACAATCAAAGGAACGTCAATCCAATCGGAATTTAAGACCATGACAAGCGCCCGAATGTCATCCAGCGCCATGTCCGTATCAATCAGAAGTGAAATTCTGTGCGTATGTGCCCCTGACTGAGAAGCAAAAAAAATGATCAGACCAAGCGACAATATGGATACAAATCGCGTTTTCCTCATTTTGTTTTATCCTCCTTTAAAGGGGAAATCATGGATTTACAGCCGCCGCATATGGTTTCCCTTCTAAGAAACGCCCGATAAACAAAAGCCCCATGAACTTTTCCTTATCTTTTGAAAGTTTTTCTCCCATATCAGCTACTGTCCCTCGGATAATACGCTGCCTGCCAGGGTGCCCTGCCCAGAAAACCACCGCGCACGGCATATCAGACTGAAACGTCTCCCCCAGAACGGCAAAAAGCTTCTTTGGATTCTGCAGCGCCATATACAGGATCATGGTGGGCTGATACTTTCCGAGATCTTTTAAAATTTCGGTATCTTTCATGGCCTGATCCATTAAAAACCTGGGCGCTGTCTGCATGACAAAGCGGGCGTCGTATGCAGGAATGGTACTCTTCCCAAGAGCAGCCATTGCTGCCGCATCGCACCCCATTCCAGGAATAATGATCAGATCGGCAGGATTAAACTCCTCAATATACCAGTGGCTCGGACCAAAAAGACAAGGATTGCCAGAGTCAAGGATACCAACATTCTTCCCCTCTTTCAGAAGACGTTTGATCTGTTCGACTCTTTCATCTCGCAGCCGGATACGCTCAACTTTAAACATGGCTATTTCCTTGTCGGTCAGTTCTCTGTAACCTTTCCCTTTGTAATCCCAGAAACCCTTCCACGGATCAAACAGGACAGGTTTCTCCCCTATATATTCGGCAAAGAGCTTTATATGTTGTTCAGGAGCTACAACAACATCCATTTGTTTGATTGTATTTAAGGCCTGAAGTGTGGCTGTTTGAGGTCCGGCAGGACCGGTTCCAATAATATAAAAGTGACCGCGGCCCCAGGCTGCAATGGTCTGAAATGGAAAGACAAAAACAATAACTACCCCAACAAGTATCGCAATAAAAAAAATCCGTTCTATTTTTTTCACTGACTTACCCCCTTAATTTTGCTGTAATTTTATCGTTCCCACGCTGGAGCGTGGGAACGACAGACATTTCTAATGCTGCATCCACCTGACACCTTAGCGCATCTCATTTTTGTGCTAACTCGAATTTCATCAAAGCGGTAAGGTGCAGGTAATGCTTTGTGGGTTAGTTATCCTTAAAAACTCACCTTGCCAAGAATACCAGCGGTGATACCTGGCATCGGATAACCAGCACGCATTTCATACTCTTCGTCCGTGACATTATTGACATAGCCTTTAAGTATGAAGTCAAAATCTGTGAAGTTAAAGGTATGTTGAGCCCCAATATCCACCGTTATAAAGTCAGCAATCTTATTACCTCTCTTGCTTTCACGGTCATCCGCATATTGAGAGTTTAGCGTTACCACGCCACCCTCCCAGAGCTTATAATTAAGTCCCAGCATAACCTTGTTTCTGGGTATGTTTTGCATAAAATAATAGGTTTCATCTCCTGGATCAAGTGGGTGAGTTCGTGCAAAATCGTCTGCGGACCAGTTCTGCCATGCGTACGTGAGGTATCCGCTCAGATCATGCGTGAAGCTCCTTGTCAGCTCCAGTTCAACGCCATAAAGTTCCACATCGGTGTTGTATACGACAGCTTTCATCTTGTTCTCAGGATAGCTCATGAACTGATAATCGGTAATGTCAGTGTAATGGACAGATGCCCTGAATTTTGTATCAAACCAGAGTTTTTTTAATAAGCCAAGCTCGTATGTCCAGGATGTTTCTGTTGCCAATTCGGGGTTTGTCGCCATGTATTCTTTTGTGGACGCAGCCTGCGCCCATCTCCAAAGGTCTCAGATTCAAGGCATACGCATTTCCCGGCTCACAGCAGCATACAGAGTAAGATTTGGATCAACTTCGTAGTCCAGCCGGGCTTTTGGACACCACTCGTTTTCTTTCCTGCGATACTCGTATGCCTTCTGTTCTGACGGACTCAGGCTTTTAAATATAGTCCACCCCGGAAATCCTGCCTTGTAGGCGTCGCTTTGGAATTCATAGTAGCGAACGCCCCAGATAAGCGTCAGAGGAGACGTAACAGACCACACATCCTGGAAATAGCCAGACATGATCTCATAGAAATCCTTGTTCTCCGGCATACCTTGGGTCCGGTATTCTCCTCCAATTGAAAAGGCATGGTTCTTGATCAGCTCAAAATCCAGATAGTCCAGGAAAACCCCCCTATTTTTTTCTTCAATATCAAGATTTTCCTTTTGAGTTCCCTTTGAATCAAGCCAGTATCTGTTTCGATTAGACTCGTGTTGGTAAACCTGGGCCCGGAGTTCTCCCGGACCAAGCGGCTGATCAAGAAGCATGGAATATTCATTGGTTCTTTTTTGCCAATACGAATCTCCACCCGGATATACAAGCCCCTCAGGACCATGGACAAAATTGTCAACCTCATGTTCCAGAACATCCGGATAGCTTGAATCATAATCAGCTCTTGAGGGATCATTGATGACTGGATATCCTGTCTTATTATCGATATAATCCCAGCCACCGGTAAGTGTTCCCCCATTGGGAAGAAAAAGAGTCATTCGGGCATTGAAACTACCGGTGTTGTAATCGTTGTTTCTCAGGTACCCGTCACCTTCTCTATGGGCTCCGGCAAAAGAGTATCCGATTAGATTCAACAACCCACCCTCAATGCTCGCGCTATAACTCTGTGTCCCATAGGAACCAAACTCAGTTGTCGCCGTTCCCCTGGGTTTGATTTCATCGGTTTTGCTTCCCTTTTTGGTGATAATATTAATAGCACCACCCATAGAACAGGGGTAAAGAAGCGAATGACTTCCACGAATGATCTCGATTGTTTCGATATTATCCAGCGGCATGGTAGTCCAGTCCGTCTTGATGTAACCAGAACGTCCCATGAGTCTCATGGGCCTGCCGTCTATAAAAACCTGAAATCGTGATTGATCAAATCCTCTGATATAGATGCTTTCTGTGGGACTTGGTGTAACAGAAGAACGAAGCACATTTATACCCAGCGCCTCACTCAATAGATCTCTGATATTTTGTACTGAACCGGCTTTTTGAAATTTCTCCACATTAATTACTGTAACATCAGGTGTTACGACCATAGACTCATCCTTGAGGGGATGATCTCTGATGATCACCTTGTCAAGTCTATAGACCTGATCTCCTCCCTCTTTCCCTTCATCCACCTGTGCCGGACAATACTCCACAGCACAGATGCAGAAGATAAAGACGAAGCTGATCAACGTAACAAAAAAAATCTTTGTCATCTTCATTGATTCCCTCCTTATTTTATCCGATTTTTTGTTTGTGAATTCTTTCCTGTTACTATTTTTCACCTCCTTTTTTATGGTTTTGGAATCCTTTCACCTGGCAATCCTTCATGCTGTTATTCCAGCTCTTTTTGTCCTTGTTTCATAGCTGCTTCATACGGCTTTCCTTCCAAAAAGCGGCCGATGAACAACAAACCCATAAATTTTTCCTTGTCTGCCGCAAGCTTTTCTCCCATATCAGCCACTGTCCCGCGCACAATACGCTGTCGATCAGGATATCCTGCCCAGTAAACCACAGCACACGGCATATCCGGCGGGAGGGCTTCCTGAAGCGCTCTGAACACTTCCTGAGGTTTCCACATGGCCATGTAAAAAACCATCGTTGACCCATACTTTGCCAGATCTTTTAATAGCCGGTGATCCTGCATCTTCCAGCCCATTAGAGAAAAAGGCGCTGTCTGTATAACAAGGCGAGTGTCATGGGCTGGGATCGTGCTTTTTCCCAATGCCGCCATAGCCGCCGCATCGCACCCCATGCCTGGAATGATGATCACGTCCTGCGGTTGAAACGGCTCTATGTACCAGTGACTCGGGCCATAAAGGCAAGGATTGCCGGAGTCAAGCAAACCTACGTCTTTTCCTTCAGCCAAAAGGGCATTGATCTTCTTCACACGCTCATCCCTTATCCTAAAGCGTTCCACCTTGAACATGGCCAGTTCTTCTTTGCTCAGTTCCCATTGAATCTTTCCCTTGTAATCCCAGATCCCTGTCCATGGATCAAAAAGCACAGGTTTGCTTCCTGCGTATTCGGCAAAGAGCTTTATGTGTTTTTCATTCGCTATAATCACGTCCATCTGCTTGATCGTATCCAGCGCCTGAAGTGTCGCAGTCCTGGGTCCGGCCGGACCCGTTCCGATCACATAGAAGTGACCGCGGCCCCAGGCTGAGGCTTGAGACGGCCAGACACAAACAACCGCGGCCGCAACAAGAACTACAACAAGGTAAAGCTGTTTTATTCTTTTCACTGAATTGCCTCCTTAATTTTACTTAAAATTTCATGCCGATCTGGAATCCCCAGACATACTTCGGCATTTTATAACCTGATATCTCTTCGTAATCGGTACCAGTTATATTGCCGCAAAAGCACTTGGCCATATACTCAATCCCATCAAACTTGAACTTCTGCTCAAACCCCATATCGAGTGTAATATAGTCATCCAATGTTTCACCGCTTTGGGTCTTACGTTCATAAACATATCTAGAATTCAACTGGAGCCAGCCGTTCTCCCAGACATTATAGCGTGCCATTAATTTTACTTTATGTTTGGGCAAAAGCTCAGGAAGGTAATATGTCCAACGATCGTCTTCAAACCCTGTTTCGTCAACCTCATATTCCTGATATACATAGGCTGCTGTCGCCCGAAAAGTGTCTCTGATACGAATGGCTGCCTCAAGTTCCGCCCCATAAAGTTTGACATGATCAATGTTGTAGAGACAGTCGCTTCCAAGAGTGCCCATTCCTCCCACTGCACCGGCGGCTGTGATGCCATTGTCGTTGATGAAATTTTTAATATCATAGTAGAAACCAGCGGCTCTGACAGTCATTAGTTTAAATTCTTGAATAATTCCCGCTTCATACTCCCATGCCGACTCCGGGTCTAATGAAGAATTTTCCAGGGACGCGCACCGCGCCCACCAATAGTAATCTCATGGGCATGGAAGCCGGTAGGATCGACTCACTGCCGCATAAAGCGCTGTCTCAGGGGTTGTCTGGAAATCGACCTTCAGGCTTGGATAAAAACCATCGTCATCCTCTTCTTTGCCTTCGTCCGGCCAGCCTGATCCAAATTTGGAAGAATATGTATCCATCTCAACATGATAGTAACGAACCCCGGGAGTAATTGTCCATCTGTCGCCAAGGTTAATAACATCCTGGATATATGCTGATTTGACCTGGTATATGATCGGATTTTCGTCCGGCCAACCCAGTTCCTGGTATTCTAAGCCTACGGTCAGACTATGGGAGTCGGATACCTTAATATCGCGATATTCGCCTATAATTCCCTCTGTTTTGTCGTCCACAAACGAATCTTCAGTAAAATTCCCCATAGGATCATACTCACTGGTCCAGCGTCTGCCCACAGTTTGAAAATAGTGGAGCTTGGCGGTTCCAGAACCAAGTGGAACCTGAAAGAGGCCATCTATATAACTTGTATGTTTTTTCCACTCCGGCGTCGGCCCTCCTGGCAACTGAGACCAGCCAAGGTGTCTCAGTTGATCACGATTCTTCCTGAATTTCGGATAATCATTATCATAAAGAGCAGCTACAGACGGAACAGGATCGTCCGGATCGTTAATAACCGGCAATCCGTAATGCATATCAGAATACTTGGCGCTTATGCTTAATGTAGCCTCATAAGGAAGATAAAAGGTCAAATGTCCATTAAAGCTCTCTGTGTCCTGAAAGTTGTTTTTGAGATATCCGTCGGTCTCCTGCTTACTTGCTGAAAAATTGTAACCAACGATATTTGCAATTCCTCCGTTAATCGATCCTGTCAGATTATACGTGTCATAACTACCGTAACCAGCCTTAATGTTTACGTCAGGCTTGGGATCATCCGTTTGTTTCCCTTTCTTGGTGATAATGTTGATAACACCGCCAATGGCAAAGGGATGAAGCACCGAGTGTCCTCCGCGAATAATTTCTATGCTTTCAACATCATCCATATTCAGCGTGGACCAATCAACAATGTATCTTCCATAGTGTCCTGTATGGTTGATCCGGCGTCCATCAATTTCAATAACCATTCTTCCTTCATTAAGACCGCGAATCGATACCTCGTCGCCCGGGCTGGCCATAAGCGGATTGGCGCGCTGTATATCAATTCCGCCAATTTCGGACAGCACGTCTATCAGTGTTCTGACCTCTCCGGGCTTTTTGAATTCATCCATACGGATGACAGTCTTTTCAGTTGTGATCTCAACACCCGGCTGCGGAGCCATCACTGTGATAGTGCCAATATCAATCGCCTCTTGTTTTTCTACCTGGGCCGAACAAGGGATAGAGATCAAGACCAGGGTAAATACAAGCCCGATCACAAAAAAGACTTTGCAAAACAGTCTGCTTTTCATCTTTGATGTCATTTTTCGTTTCCTCCATGAATGCCATTAATGTTGGAGTCTGTTTGAAAAGATGTTAATCCTGCCTCCATTTTCGCTACGGTCTCCACTTTTCAAACAGGCTCACAAAACGACAAAATAATAAGAATAGTTCCTTTCATCTGAAAAACTAAAAGGAAACATCCAACTTAACAGTAAAGGTTCTCCCTGTGCGGAAATTACCCTCATCACCTTTGTCTGAGTCAAAGATGTTGTCTGCCTCAAAAGACAGCTTGGCCTTGTCGGAAAGATTTTTGTAAATTTTTGCATCTACGACCGTATGCGCATCGATCTCGTCGGTGTTATCCGAGTTTGTGTATTGTTTGCCAATATAAGAAACTGTCGCGCTTGTGCCCAAACCGTATTTTTTCAGTTCGTATGCAGGCAAAATGCTGAGAACGTGTTTGGGTGTATAGATCAGTTCTTTTCCGGTCTCCTTGTTTTCCGAATCAGTGTAGGTGTAGGACAAAGAGGCGGAGAATTCTTCAGCAAAATATGTTCTGCACATGAACTCAATGCCCTGCGTCCAAGCTTCTTCCACATTCCTATATTCTTTAAGCGGCAGGCCGTTATACGTGGTGCCTGTATCTTCACGAATTACCATATCGTCCACATCATTACGGAAATAACCCAGGTTGACCATAATGCCCTGGTCAAACAGCCATTGTTCTATGCTTGCGGAATAACCGATAGCCTTTTCCGGTTTTAGATCCGGATTAGACTTGCAGTAATAATCGCCATGCCTGTATGGAGTATCGTAATAGAGTTGACGAAGTGTGGGTGATTTGAATGCCTTGCCTCCTGAAGCCCTAAGAGTTGTATTTTCAGAAAACTTATACATGAAACTTAATTTGGGATTTACCTCACTCCCGAACGTAGAATGATCATCATAACGGAGACCTGCAACCAGGGTAAGATCCTCAAACAGAGTAATCTCATCCTGCACATACAAACTGGAGGTATCCACATTTTCTTTAACATTAACCATACTACCATCCGCGTTTTCTATAACGTAATCGATACCCTGTTCTTGAACTTCTCCACCCAGGGTGAGAGCATTCCAATCGCTCGAATACCAAGTGTACTGAACCTCGCCTTGGTTATAACCCACATCGCCATGTTTATAGCCATAAGAAAAACCAGGATAGCCATGCGTGAAATCCCAGGCATATGTATATCCCTTCAAAGAAAAGAAATGGTTGTCCGTTGGGCGAAAGTCAATTCCGGCAGAAACACGATAGCTCTCCTCCTCTCTGCTGTCCGCCTTTTCGTAATCACTCACTTCATACTTCAGGTAAAGATCAATGGTCTCGCTAAGATCCGCATCCAGCTTACCCATAAAAGAGTGACGATTAGATTTGATCGGATCCTGTCCGATGTCTTCCGCACCGTCATAATTGTAATGCAGCAAATAGCCAAAACGGTCTGAGATCTTATCACCAAAAGAAACATAGTTCTTAGAGAAGTTTCTGCTTTGTCCATCGTCGGAAGGCTTGGTAATCGTGCCACTATTGCTCTTTTTTTCTTTGATTTTGTACCAGCCATACGACACGCCCGCTCTTCCGGTTGCCTTTTTCGGTGTTTTTTTGGTGATGATATTGATAACGCCGGCCATGGCATCGCTGCCGTATAGTGCCGAACTGGGGCCTTTGACCACTTCAATTCTTTCGATCATATCCACAGGAATCTGGTTGAGTCCGGAACCATATTCTCCCATGCCGCCGCTTTGACCGCATCCCATTGCCCTTTGCCCGTCAATGAGGATCAGGCCATAACCGTCATTAAAGTTTAACCCTCGCAATTTGGCCCGCCATGTGTATATTCCGAAGACGTCATCGTGAACAGATGAGTCAATTCCCGGAATATTCTTCAACACATCCATGGCGTTTTGGGCATTCGTTCTCTCAATATCTTCTCTATTAATCAGCACAGTTTCCACAGGAACATCTTTTAAGGCATGAGGAGTTCTTGTGCCGGTTACCACGATATCTTTGAGGCGCGTTATTCCTTTTTTTTCGGCTTCATCATCCCCTGCAAATGCAACCGATGCAGCCAGAACTACGACTATAACTGCAATAATTGTTGAAATCCCTTTTCCCATATAGTCAAAAATGCCGGCAATCATTGATGATTGTAGATGTTTAGCGCTTGTTGTTTGCTTTATCATTGTTATCACTGTTCCTTTCCTGGCTTAACCACATCTCCCTCTTCCCCCAGAACATGGGGAAGAGGGTTGTAGTAAAAAGAATATAAAAGTTTTATTTTACCTCAAAGGTCAACGTGGCAGAATACGAATATTGATCGCATTCCTCAGGATCAGAATACGGCACCGTATGACCAGCCTTGATCAGCCAGACACCTGATTTGAGCATCTTTATTCTGCCTATGCCCTCTTTATTCGTTTTCGTGGTATAAGCCCAGGCGTTTTCTGTAGAAAATCCGACGTACGTGGCATAGAGTTCTGTCTTAAGAGGTTCGTTGTTATACAGAACCTTTACCGGCATATGGTCTCCTTCCCTCAGGCTGGCCGGATCTTCCAGGGGGACTATCTCAAGAGTATGACCAACTGGTTTGGTGAAGTTCTTTCCCCCGCCTTTCTCTACATCAACTACCGCCTTTGCATACATCCCGCAGTAACTACATTGAATAACATCATTCAAACCTTTTTTGGATTGGAGCTTGTGCCCTTTGGTAGTTTTGGTATAGAAACTTTCTTTTCTCTTAGCCACGGGTAGATAGGCACCATTCTTTTTCAATGGTTTTTCCACGCTGAACTCAATCTCGTTGATGGGCTTTATCTTCAGTTCATTACCATCCGGGTCGAGCATATATATCTTCTCAAGACCTTTCTGTTTATACATAACATTGCCTACAGGACTGGCAAAGTTATGCCCCCATCCGATGGTAAACCTTACAGGCGTCTTTATTGGTGGTGTATAATCACCAGCATTGATCCATATAAAATGAGCACTTGCAGGCATAGAGAATACACCCAGCATCAAAGCCAAACTCAGGATAGATGCTCCCACGATTTTTCCAAAAATCTTCATTTTTTTCTCCTTATGATTAGTAAGTTAGCGCCCTTCGGGCGAGCTGTTGAGCTTATTAGCTGTTAAGCTTATTAGCTTATTAGCTAAAAGCTGCGAACCATTATTGCAAACTGATAGTCTCTAATCTATTAATAAAATTGACCAAAAAATGGAAATTCCCATACTATCAAGTTAAACTAATAGCTTAGAGAAAAAGTCACAAAAAAACCTCTGGGATTTGCTGTTCTATAAGAGGATGCTGACTCATAAGCAGGATATCTCTCGTCAAAAATATTTGTCGCATCTAGTGTAACCGAATAAATCTTGTATTGGTATCCTATCTGCGCATCAGCTACCCAATAGTCAATCGTCTTCTTTTTTGATCCAGTATAGCCGACTTCATATTTTTCTTTATAGCCCTCCCCAACGTAACGGTAGTCAAAGCCGGCAAAAAAGCCCTCGGGAGGCTTCCATTGAGCTCCAAGACTGAAAATCCAATCCGGGACCAAATCAATATCAGCTCCGGAATAGTCCACACCGTTATGGACGTACTCTTTATATTCTCCTTTGGTATAGGAAATATTGCCATACAACTGGAGATGATCCACAGGACAATAGTCTAACTCCAGTTCAATGCCTTTGCGACGGGTTTCACCCTGGTTTGTCTTTGTACCAGCCGCGGCATCAGTTACGATTTCATCTTCTACATCAAGGATAAATCCTGTCAGTGTGGCTTGAAAACTCTGGATCGGGTTTAGCTTAAGGCCTAATTCGTACTGTTTGTATTCTTCAGATTCAAGATCCGGATACTTGAATTTATCGAATCCGCTCGGAAGTCTGAAGCCTTCCCCGTAGGTGGCAAAAACCGTATATCCGCTCAAAGGAGTAAACTCAACCGCCGCCTTGGGGCTGAAGATATCCTGGTCTTCCATATCGGTCTTTTTGCCGTCGAGATTGTCTTTCAGTTTCCCATCCATGTGATCATAGCGGCCGCCAACGGTGATTTTCCATGCCTCTGTAGGCGTCAGTTGGTTCTGAAAAAATACCGAATATGTATTCAGGGTTGAATCGCCATCAACCGTTACATCCTCACGGGCAGTACGGACCCTGCTTGGATTTTCGGCATTAATGGTGTGCGTCAATTCTACCTGGCCGTCAATTCCAACGGTAAGAGTGTTTTCCATGCCAGCAAGCAGAGTATTTAACACATAACTGGCGCTTCCTCCATAAATATCCCGGTCATGGTATTCTTCATCAACCCGGGTGTCGCGATCTCGATAGCGGGTAAGATTGCTTCTGTATGCATAGAACATCAAATTGACAAAATCATCATCTGTTACATCGTATGTCAGATTAGCACTTCCGCCATACCGGTATTTCTCCCCTCCGGCCTGGGGCTTGCCGCTCCAGTAGTCCCTGGCATCCCACTGAGCCTGACTGAGATATTCAGGGGCATCCCATTCCATGGAATTGAGATTCAGAGCAAGGGATCCCGTGAGGTCTTCGCTAAAGTCATATGTGAATTTCCCGGTAGCATTTCCTCTCAGCCATCCTGAATTCTCTGTAGCCCCTTCTCTTCTATAAAGCTCCACCCCGAAAACTTTGCTCAATGCACCGTCTTCATGACCCGTTGACATGGCAAAGCGCTGACGATCCCAATCGCCAAAGCCAAATTTATACAAACTAAAATCCCCTCTTCGCTTTGTAACAATATTAACCACACCAGAGCGGGCAAACTGGCCGTAGAGGGCAGATGAAGGCCCTTTGATGACTTCGACGTAGGCAATATCTTCGGGTATGACGACATTAAAGTCAGCATATCCATCTCCATGAGAGGTTGATTCATTAAGGGGAACTCCGTCCACAAAAATGGCCGCGCCTACGTTATGTCCCAGTCTTAAACCACGCATGACAAACTGGCTTGCCACAGCGCCCTGACTGTAATCCTGAATAGCCACTCCGGGAATCTTTTCCAGAAGATATAATGTCTTATCCACATGTATATCCTGCAACTCTTCACCTGTCAGTATGGTTGCGGATGGCGGCGGCGGAGAAACCCTGCTTGATTGTTCTCTCACTGTAATATCATCAAGCTTAAGAACCTTGCTCGGTTCAGCAGACCATGCCTGATTTTGAAATGATATTATGATTAACAGCACAAAAAGATTTAGTTGAAAAATGGTTCTACATTTGTTTAGCATCTTACCTCCTTTACCTCACGATGGAGTTTATTAAAGGAAAGCGGATCGCAAACCCTTGCCTGCTGCCTTCCCGCAGTGACAATTTCTACATTTTCCAGAATACTAATAAACCTCTTTAATAATCTTACTTTGTCGTACAGAAGGTCAAAGAAGCCGCAAACCAAATAACCTGCTTGCCTTTGACCGGAACCACGAGCTTGGCATTGATCAATTGAAGACCTGGAGGACCAACTTGGACTACAACTGAGCTTTCGTCTTTTGCAGGTTCGAGATCATGGGTTTTTGCCATGCTGCTTGTTTTTGAGACCCTTGCCTTTAAAGCCGGTTTTCCTTCAAAAAAGACCTTTACCGGCAAGCTGTCCCCTTGCTTCAAGCTGGTTGGGTCCTTAAGCGGAACGATTTCAAAGCGTTGTCCGACGGGCCTGGCAAGAAAATCGCACCATTTCACTATGTGTTTGGTATGCTTGTAGGAATGACCCTCTTCAACAATTTGCAAGCCTTTACGTTCGCGCTGGTTCTCCCAGCCATCTATCGTCTTCAGCCAGTACCGGTTGTCCAGTGAGGCGCTGACAGCGCAAAAGGCCTCATCTGTAATAACCCTACATTCTTCTTTCTCTTGAAAGATATGAAGTTGGACAATCCAACCGTTTTCTGTGTATCCAGTGACAGCCTTGACCCTTTCAGGCTCATAAGGATCAGTCTGGCCTTCATGGCCAAGAGCAATTGAAAATCCTCCGTCTATCTCCTGCAGCCACATGTCATGGGCAGACAACGGCTGAACAAGCAGAACGATCGCAGCCCAAAATGAAACACAAAACAATATGCACTTGTTCTTCTTCATTTGGTTCCTCTAATTATAATGATGTGCAAATACTCTCGACAGCTAGCTTGTTTCGGCGGCGTTACCTGATGAAATACCCCGAAACTCTCCACTGACCATCTTTCTCTATCATTGGGGTAACGGTCTCTATGGCTGATTTCTTTTCTGCAAATCCGGTAAGGATCAAACCACGAGAAAGATTCGCTTTGCGTGGTTTATAAATTTGCTTCTTGTGCGCAAAACCGCCTTGCAAAGCAAAAGCTCTTAGAATTCAAACGTAACTGATGCGTAGAAGCTTCTTTCATCTCCGGGCGAAAACCAGGTCTCAGGAGTTCCCCAAGTCTGACGCCATACGAAGCCGTTGTATTCCTCGTCAAAAAGATTCCGGATATGAAAACCTAAAGTCACCGCCTTGAAATCGTATCGCAGGTCCAGGTTAACCACGTCATAATCCCCTTCCCGCGGCAAGTTGTTGTCTTTATCTATGGGATAATCACCCTGGGATTCCCACCATAATGAAGATGAAAAACCTGCGGAATGTTCAAAATCAATTCCAAGTTTAGATACATACTCAGGGATGTTTTTAATATCTTTCCCTTTACATGTTGCTTTGGGACCCGGATCAGTGTAAACAGCATTGGTTTTTGAGTATGCTCCCCACAAAGTAACCCACTCGTGAGGACTCACAGAAAGCCCGATATCCCATCCGTCTCTATCAGTTTCACCTATATTTTCGGGATCTCCCTGCGCATTCTTCGCAATTTCATCCGAAGCGTTTTGCTCCCAATAAGAAAGACGAGCTGCAAGCCAATTTACTGGAGATAACTTTATTCCTGCTTCCCAGCCATCGTTTTTTGAATAATCAAGGTCATCAGCATTAAAGCGTCCTGTGTGAGATCCAATTTGGAATGCTCTGCCCCAATTGGCAAAAAGATTGTATCCATGAACCGGAGTAACTACAATTCCTACTTTGGGCTGCCAGATATCGTCGTAATCTATCATGTCAGACTTGGTGTTGTTTTTTTTATCCTCAAAATCTCCATCAAAACGGTCAACACGAAGAGCACCTGTCAATCGTAACCACCTGTTTACTTTGGTGTCAGCCGCAATATAACTCCCCAAAAACCACTGCTGATAGTCATAGTCCTTAAAGATTCCATCAGCTCGCCGTACACGGTCATCGGTTTTGCAACGCTGATATATACTATCTTGATACTGATAATCCACACCCCATGTGAGTTTAAGGTTTTCGATACCCCAATCCGCCGTTTCATAAGTAAGGGTGGAAATTGCACCGGATTGCCTCTCATCGGTGAATCTTTCCTGCTGGCTTCCTGCCTCACTGAAGCGCACCCAGCGGGACCGCTCCAGATCCTGGGTATAGGTCTTGAAAGCAAAATGAAGCTTATCGGTGAAGTCATAATCCAGATGCAGGCTAATCTGTCGGTTTTCCTGTACGCCGCCATCCGTCCTGGAAAATTCTTGTTTTTGCTGGGGATCATTCTTGAACTGATCCTTGGTCAGGTAGCCCGGTGCGTTGGCATCCATATCGAAAAACCTGGCAATGACTCCAACGTTTAACCTGTCATCGTCAGAGGTATAAAACCACTTGCCGGATACCGCCCCTTTTTTCACATCAGAATGATCCCGATAACCGTCAGTTCGCCGATAGCCTACAAAATAGGTCTGGGAAAAGCCGTCTTTTTCTCGGGCTACGACGGTATTGCCCTCACTCGTCTGGAAGCTGCCGTGGAGAAGTCTGACCTGTGTATAGTTGCCGCCCCGCTTGGTGAATACATTCACATTGCCAGCGATGTTGTTCAATCCGTATCGCGGGTCGAAGGTTCCTTTGACGAGTTCAATCCGTTCCAATTCAAACGGAAAAAAGGGGCGCAAGTCCATCCACCCGCTGGACAGGTTATTGGGAATACCGTCCACATACAGGGCTACCGATGTGTCAACATTCGGGTCAAAGCCCCTTATGCCGATGGTGCCGTGAATCACACCCTGGTTCCAGTCTTCGTAATATACGCCTGGAAGTTTCTTCAATACCTGCATGGAAAAATCAACGTTTTCATTTTCAAGCTGTTCTGTGCCGATCACATCAACAGAGCCAGGAGAATCCGCGGTAGTTAAATACCCCACCTTTTCGGATACTATAACTGTACCAATTTTCATATAAACCCTGCTTTGTTCTTCCTCTGTTTCAACAGATCCTGGTTCATGTCCAAAAACAGGGGTCACAAACATCATGGCAATTACGAGTATTGGTAAAAAAAATACGCTGTGCTTCATTTCGTTCCTCAATTTCTTCATCTGCTTTCCTCCTTTTGTTGTAATTTTCTTTTTGAAAAAAGTGTTTATCTAAAACCGTTTTTTATGACTTCAGATACTGTCACATCAGCTCAAAAGCAATCGTAAGCTCCAGAGGAATCTTACCTTTGAAAAGATGCCGGGGCGGTCTTGGAAACGGGGTCGCGGCATGAATGGCCTTGAGCGCTGCTTTGTCAAGGGATTTTTGCCTGGAACTCTTGATGATCTCAACATCCAGGATGTCTCCCTGGGGAGTGATCACAAACCTTACGGTTACGAATCCCTCTATCTGTTTGGCCCTGGCGGTTTCAGGATATTTCTTATGTCTTTCTATTTTGAGCCTCACCATCTCAAGATAGGTAGCCTCGGAATCGCCGTAATCTGTTAATTCTCCGGGGTTCCAGTTAGCAACATTAAGGCCTGGGGTATCCGGAATATCCGGTATGCCGATTCCTTCCATAAGAGTATCCGGCAGGTTTTTCTCAACGGGCTCCACCTTTATCGGCTTAAAAGAAGGAGAGCGACGGGTTACCTTGAGTCTTTTTACGTCCTCCGGCTTTATCTCCTTGGGCCTGTGACGAGGTCTGGGAATAGATCTTGCGGACGGTCTGGACACGTTCTGCAAGGTCATCTCAATATAGCTCAATGCAGTTGACCTGTAGATACCGGACACATGCATGAGTATAAGGAGATGGATGGCGAGAGAGACTCCAATCAGACCGCGAAGAAGCCAGTTGGGTTTTGTTTTAGACACGGATTTCACAGATTTCACGGATAAAATTAAAACTCCTTCTCTGTGGCCAGGCAAAGTCTCCCTGCTCCTGCTGCCTTGACCACGTCCATAACCTTTACGGCCTTGTTCAGGATTACTGCCCGATCTGCTCTGATAACGACCAGCTTGTTCTGGTTTTGCCCGATCATTTTTTTAATCCCGTTAAAGAGTTCGGCAAGAGAAACTTCCTCTGTTCCGAGAAATGCTCTTCCTTGCTGATCCACAAAGACGGTAATTACTTTCTCGGTTTGAGGGGCAGCCGCCTTAGCCTGGGGAAGTTTGATCTTGATCCCTTCATCAACCATGAAATTGGTTGTAAGGAGAAAATAAATTAAAAGAAGAAACACGATATCAATCAGCGATGTCAAAGGCATCTGCACTTGATAGCTCGACTTTTTTTTGCGGTGAACCAGCATGATAACATTCCTTGCTTCGTAACAGTTTACGGTTAACGGTTTACAGTTGACGGTTGGCTTCCTTCATTTCACGATTTACACTTTCTAATCAAGCCGACTACGTGACGCTGGAACATGAGAACGAAAAGATGTGTAGTTTTGCACACTTTCTCACTTTCTCACCTGCGCGATATCCAGAGTAGAATGTCCAGTCTTAAATCGGTAGCCTTAAATTTCATGTCCCCCGACTCTCAGTTTTGTGCCCTTTCCTTTTTCCCACGGCCTTGATAAAAGTGACGGTCCCGTCTTGGAGTTGGGCATCATACTCGTCTACCCGGGAAACAAGATAGCTGTGAGCTACCATGGTGGGGAGAGCGACTGACAGACCCAGGGCCGTGGTCAGCATAGCCTCCCAGATGCCTCCAGCAAGAACAGCGGCATTTACCTTGCCACCCATTTGTTGAATCACCATAAATGCCTTAATCATGCCGACAACCGTTCCGAGAAGACCGAGCAACGGGGCAATATTCGCGATAGTAGCAAGCGTCCGGAGATATCGGGAAAGTTCCCTGACCTCTCCCCCTGTTGAGTTAATAATAACTGTTTCTAAAGTCTCGGGGTCTTGATCTGCAACCTCAATGGCATCAGCCAAGATCCGGCCCATAGGCGATTTACTTTCTCTTGACAGCTCAAGGGCTCTGGCAGATTTACCGTTTCTTACATGCTGAGCTACCTCTTTTACCAACCCATAACCGCGAATGCGTACCCGTGCAAAACAAATGACCCTTTCCACAAAAATAGCCAGGGCCACCACTGAGCAAAGGATAATGGGGTATACTAAGACGCCTCCCTTTGCAAAAAAATCAAACACGTTATTACCTCCTGTTTTACCTTCTTATCTTCTTCACTTTCTCACCTTCCAATTTTCTTACCTTCCCACCTGCTCACCTGCTCACTTTCCCACCTGCTCCTGCTCACTTTCCACTTCCCAAATATCCGCTTCTCCATCAAAATTCAGATCCTTAGCACGCTTCACCAGAGCCTCTGATTCATCGTACTCTTCCCACAAATCCGGTTTTCCGTCGGCATTTGTGTCTTCCCCGACCCTAACGAGATTCCCTTTTTCATAGTAGTACCAGGTGTCTATAGAATTGTCGTGATTATTGTCTTTTTCCGCCCGGATCGCCTCTTCGGCATCATTGTAGAACCAGGTGATTGTAAAACTGCCAGCGCCTTCTTCGTCCTCTTCGCTTCTGGTAAGTTTCCCTTGAGCGTTGTAGTACTCTTTCAGATCCGGTTTTCCATCACCGTCTTCATCAATCTCCTTAAGTCTTAAGACACCTTCTTTATAACAGTAGCGCCCCTCTGGTTTTCCGTTAAGATCTGCATCCAGTTCCATGACCATGGACCATGGAGATTTGTCAAACCACTGTGTGATTTCAAATCGGCCGTCATTGTCTTTATCCCTGATAAGCTTTTGTTTTTTTTCATTTTTAAAGAAGATCTTTAAACCGATTGTTCCATCGCCTTCGTCGTCCTTTTCTATTCTAAAGAGCTTGCCGTTTCGATAGTATTCCCAGGTATCAAGCTTTCCGTTCAAACTGGTGTCACTTTCCACCTTCTCCTTTTCTTCCCTGTCATTGAAATAGACCGTAACATCGGCCTTTCCATCTTTGTTGCTGTCCTGGGTCTGGCGAAAAATCTTACCTTGTTTAAATGATGTCAGGGTCTCTTTGAATCCATCCCCATCTGCATCATAGATTTCTTTTGCAGGCACACCATTGCAGTATGTTCTGATCCTGTCGATTATGCCTGTGTATCTTGTGTCTTCTTTAGTCTTTTCAACAAATCCTTTGGCATCAAAGTAAACAAAGACATCTTTTTTCTCATCAAAGTTTGTGTCCTTCTCCTGATAGTGCGGCTTTCCATTTTTAAACCATGTTATGATATCAAACCGGCCGTCTGCATTGGCATCCTTTTGCTGCTCAACCGGTTCACCGTCCTTAAATCGTGTCACGATCTCAAATCTGCCATCCTGATCCAGGTCTTTTTTCTGTTCACACAATATACCTTCTCGATATGTCCGGACCACTTCCATGCTGCCGTCCCGGTCAAGATCATGCAGACTCTTTTTGGGAAGGCCATTGGTGTCAAAAAAGGTCATCCTTTCAATTTGACCATCTCCGTCATGATCCGTGCGCCTTTCAAGCGGTTTATCATCCCGATACGTCTGCCAGACATTGACCTTGCCGTCGCCATCCGTATCTCTGGTACAACGAGAAAGCTTTCCCTGCTCAAAATAATAAATGCTATCAAACTGACCGTCTGCTGAGGTGTCCTTTTGCATCTTCAACGGCCTTTCCTCAGAATCAAACTGAACAATCTGATTGAGACGGCCAGTATCTGTTGAAGCCCTTTTATGTCGAATCCTTTTTCCTGCCTCAAAATAGTCCCAGATGTCGATTTTTTGGTCATAATTCGTGTCTCTTTCAACACGCTTGATCTGTTCATCCTCATAGTACTGAAATCGATCCATGATTTCGTCCGCGTTGCTGTCAGAGTCCAGCCTTACGAGTTTGCCCCGCTTGTCAAAAAAGGCAATCTGATCAATCTTGCCGTCCTCATCAGTGTCCCGCCTGACAATATCTTCCTTTGCCCATATCTGTCCGGGCAGAAACGTTATGCAAAGAACAGGAATGATAAGCATGATAAGAAAGAGAATAAGATAGTGTGTAATCAAACGACTTGTAATTTCCATAATTTTGTAGGCATTATTCCTTATTTAGCTAAAAAAGAACAAAAAAAGCCACAAAGACACCAAAAAAGCTTTTTGCTTTTAAGGGCCTTCATGGCCTTGTTTTATTTGATACTACAGAATCTACCCGAAATATAGATAATGCCTGAACGAAAACTGCTAATTTTCCCAATTTCTGCGTCAGGCTATGTTAGCTGTTAAGCTGCTGAGCTGATAAGCTGTTATGCCTTTTTATCTTATGAGCTTAAGAGCCATCAGCTATAAGCTAAGCTGTATTCCTGCGGTTAAAATTTTCGCCTTCCTTGAACTTGAAAAAATTTTTTAGTTTTCGTTCGAGCACTAGATAGCAGCTATAAATCAGCTCTGGTTTTATTTCAGATTTTTGTTGATTCTACTTTGTCGTGTTTTTTCCTGGAACGGTTGATCCTTTAAGAATCTTTAGGAATTCTTTCCTATTCTTGGGGCCTTCGTGGCCTCAGTACTAGCTGTTACCGCAACCGGATTTAATGACACTTCCAACTAAAAAAAAGAAAAGTAACAAGCCTCCCATCAATAAAGTTTAATGATTTTTAGGCATCTTTCAAACCTAAGGGCTCGCTCAAAAATAACTTCACATTTTGATGCGCCGATCCATCCCGCATGGCTACGTTGCTCGTCGGTTAAATAGCTCGCTATTCGCCCTCCTTGCGTCTTGCCATGCGAGCGCCTCAACACCTGAAAATGTAAATTTATTTTTGAGCGAACCCTAAGTTGAGCAATTTTTTGCGAAGAAATATGTCGAGATTGTGTATTGTTTAATTATTAACCACAACATATTGTGCTAAATGCTATATAGCAGCATAAATCAAAAACAACTTAGACATCCTTCATTTGCCGGTTTAAAAAAACAATATTAACGGAAGAATGTGTAATAATTATCTTTTATAGATAAGCACAAAAGGGGTTAGAAGTCAACAAGAATTTCAGCAACTTGGAGCCTTTCCCTGACTAATGCACAAACATTTTTAAGTTGGTTTTTCATGGTTTTGATTTTTTGAAATCTCCCCGTTTTCTAATCAAATCACTACAAGAAGAGACTTTATAACCATAAAAAGTCCTATCCCAATGATAATAGAGCAACTGAGAGCGGGAAGAACGCGCAGAACATTGCTTCCGGAAAAACGCTCCAGAAATGGCTGCGCAGTCACTATGAGAATACCGATTGTTATCAGGACAAATGCCAGGCCAAAACTAAATGCGACCAGGATAAGAAGACCAAAGGTTATCCTGTTAATCGCAATCGCAAGCAAAAGCAGAATCAAGGCATCAGGACATGGGACCATCCCGCCTGAAAATCCAAGGGAAATCAGAGCCGCGAGACTGGTCTTTTTCCTCCCTGTTTCAACGCCCGATTCGCTTGTTTCATCGTTATGATGCGTATGAGCATGGTTATGGTCATGGGAAGGTGTGTTATCATGGTGGTGGAAATGAGTTTGCTCACTGATGTGGTGATGTGAATCATGAGAATGCTCATGAACGTGGTGATCTAAATCATGGTTATGGTTATTATGAGGATGCTTATGCCTGTCAGTATCATGCCGGGCATGTTCATGCGAGTGATAGTATTTCTTGCCATCCGGTCCTGTATGAGCATGTTTGCCGCCATGAGTTTCAAAACCTGTTGGAGATTTTATTCTTTTCACCATCAGCCATGTTCCTATTCCTACAATAAGCAGCCCGGAAAAAAGCTGTAAAAACGGAAGCAATTGTTGAGGAAGAATGTATTTACTTGCAAAGAGAGTGATTAATCCTAAGATCATCACAGAGAAGGTATGTGCAAAGGTCGTGACAATTCCTAATATAACAGCATCCGCAATCCTCCCCTGTGTTCCTATCAGATAGGCGGCCACAAGAGTCTTGCCATGCCCCGGTGTCAATGCGTGCAAGCCGCCGTATATCATTGCCATGATAATTGCAATCAGGATAATCTGGCCGCCGACCTTTTCGCTGAGTATAATCTTTTTAAGCTTTTCAATGCCCGAAACCGGTTCAAACGGCATCTGTCCTGGAAATGTTTTCTGTTCTTCACCTGCTAATGCCTTGCAAACAAGGACAGTCTCCTTATAACAGGTTCCTTTATCGCATATTCCGGTATTGAAATTGACTTTCAATATCGGAGGATCATGGAGCGCCCTTCCTTTGACAGGCAATACAGCGCCGGACAGATCCATATTGAGAACACGGACAGAATCCATGGTCCGTATGTAATAAAGGAAGTTCTCATCTTCGCTGCATGGAAATCCGTTCCTGGCGATCAACTCATAAGGTCTTTTTATTCCATTTGGAATATCCGCCCTGTAATAAAATGTTCTTGTCTGGGCATTACTGCAAAATATGCTCATCAGTTCAAAATCAAGGGGGGTATTATTGAGGGTAATATTGAGGTGATTAAACAGGTCGGATGCCTTTTTGCGAAAAAACTTATCTTTTTCCTCTTCGGTTATATTGGAATCACGATCTGCATTCATAGTCAGTATTTCATGTGTATCTGCAAGCTCGGTCTGAATCAGCGTATAATCTATAGCTACAAACCCCGAACTCAAACGAACAAATATATGATGTCCCATTGATTCCGGTTGAACATCATGCGCGCACGATAAATCAGTTCCAAAGATTTGAAGTATAGTAATAAAACAACAAGACAGGATTGCTTTTCGAAATAATTGATTAACTGAAAATAATTTCACTGGCTGTCTCCTTCTTCTGAAGGTTTTCAAGTCACCATTTTTCTCACAAAAAAGCCACAAGAACAGCTCATTATAGATTTTTGATGACAAAAGCCTTCGTGGCTTGATTAAATTTACCTCTATTTTTTCCAATTAAGGAAATCTTCTGATTTCCTGAATAATGAAAACTCGCCACAGTCAAACTTCTTTCGGGAAAATAGCGGCTTCTGCCACCGTGTTTGCACATCAATAACCACCAACAAGTCTCCTTACGCCAGGCCATGCAAAAACAGTCTCGGTAATCACTGCGCCTTCGAGAATCATTCCGAATTCAAGTCCCACCACTGTTACAACTGGTATAAGAGCGTTTTTCAATATATGTTTGCCAAGCACAAAACGTTTGCTGATGCCTCTGGCACGAAGCGCTATGAGATACTCGGATTGCAATGTCTCAATAATGGCAGAACGCAGGATTCGAGTAGTATAGGCTGTCAATGCCGTGCCAAGGGTTATGGCAGGCATCACGATATGGCGCCAGTCACCATACCCAAAAACAGGAATGATAAGCATGATAAGAAAGAGGATAAGATAGTGTGTAATCAAACGACTTGTAGGCGTGTTGGTAAATCTTGAGTTGTGAATAAATTCGATCAAATTTTTCTTACAAAAGTGTGTCATAGAAAATACTCATGTGCTCATTTCCTTAGGGTATATTACAAACTCATTTTTATGTAACAGCTTGATGAAATAAACCGACCGCGGGTGAGCTTCAGGTGTGATACATTCAAAACAGGAAACTGTTTGAGCGCATTAGAGATCGTTAAGAAAGAAACCTTGTAAGATGTTGTTATTTTTTAATGGCTTGTTGAACTGTGGTTACTATTGTTTTCATTCGTGGCGGGTTCTTTCTTTAAGATATCTTATGCGTGAGTTTTTCATGGTTTGAATGTATTATTCCTAAGGCGAATATTTCTGATTATTTATTTTTACTACAGAAATTATCTATTTGTCAATAGTCAATGCCCTTTCCTTAAGGAAATAAATAGAGTTTTTTCTTGTAAATTTAGCTTGTTATGATATAAATAAAAATAAGGCAATTCAATAATAACCAACTAAAAGTAAGGAAAAAAATGTCCTAAAAAATCAAAAAAACTGACTAGTTAATACAAAATAAAACTTTTTTACGAAACCATTAATTTTGGAAGGGAATCTCTTAGCCATGTCGGCTAACAAAGTTTTTGATTTTGAAGCGAAAAGAAGGCTAAAATAAAGGTGGCTTTGGTGTCACCAATTTTCCTCGTAATTGAAAAAATTTCAGACAAACAGTCAAAAGATAAATGTGAAACTTAGGATCTGTTATCCAGTCAATATCCTTTTTCTTTTCAGCCAGCTTTTCTCAATCCAACTTCATGCCATTGTTCGGTTTTCTACTGTAATATTAAGATGTTAAGGCTTATATTTATTTCGCTTACGTCATCATCTGACTTAAAAATATTTGACATAGCATCTTATAATATGTATAAGGTTGAATAATGTAATGATGTATAATGTTTTATAACCTTTAATCACCTTGGGATATAATGATGGAAAATTACTTAAACATTAGTCAAGCAGCAAAAATTCTTGGTGTAAGCACAGGAACCTTGAGAAGATGGGATAAAGCAGGAAAATTTCCTTCTCAAAGGCACCCGATTAATAATTACCGCATTTATAAAGAAGATCAAGTCAAATTTGTTGTCAAAGAAATGGGACAAGCATACTTAACCGACTATATTAATTCTTTACAATATCAAATTGATCCTTTTTTTGAGACAAGCCTCGGTAAACTATATAATGAAGATGTTATAAAATTTTTTAAAAGTCTTGAGACTTCATCTGCTCAACTTATATTCGCCGACCCTCCATACAATATTAAAAAGGCTGAATGGGATACATTTGAATCCCAAAAAAAATATGTTGAATGGAGTATGGAATGGATTAAGGAGGCCCAACGAATTCTTGAACCACAGGGAAGTTTATATATTTGTGGATTTTCTGAGATACTAGCTGATATTAAATGGGCTGCAAGCAGCCTTTTCAAAGGGTGTAAGTGGTTGGTTTGGTATTATCGTAACAAAGCCAATTTAACTAATGATTGGGGACGATCACATGAAAGTTTGTTGCATTTTAGAAAAAGCAAAAAAATTATTTTTAATGTTGATGTTGTTAGAGTTTCATACAATCTTCATACCTTAAAATATCCTAAACATCCACAGGCAAAGACATCGCAATATGGGAATGGGAAAACCTATGTTTGGACCCCTCATCCCAAAGGCGCAAAACCGAAAGATGTATTTGAAATTCCCACCTTATCAAATAGCTCTTGGGAAAGAGAAAATCACCCCACACAAAAACCTGTCGAACTGGTAAAAAAATGTGTTCTTGCCTCTTCAAATCCAGAGGGAATGGTCATCGATCCTTTCGGCGGTTCCGGCACAACATATGCCGTTGCTGAAGCTTTTAACCGAAAATGGTTAGGCAGTGAGACAAATATTGAATATTGCAATACCATAAGAAGAAGGTTATTAGATAAAGAACATATTGCAAGGATTGCTGATAACAACGAAGAAGCAGAGATTATTGAGAGAAGGAAAAAATTAAGAGGCTAATAACTTCCAAATATCATCGGCAATAAATTTTGAAAAGGAAAAAATGTGTTCATTGTAAGGACTGTCTTTGGTGATTGGAGGAGGATCAACAAAATAAGCGCCTTCAAGTTGGGTTAAAAATTTTGTGTATACCATTTGTTATTAAGCGGCCTGGCAAACTTCGTTGTGCCAGCAACTACGGAAGATAATATTGTGTAATCTCTTGTTTCAATTCTTTCTGAAACAATATTTGGCAGATAGTCCAAAACTCTCTTGGTAACATCTGCAAATTCATCTAAGTTTTGTTTGGGTGTCTGGAGATCTTCAGGTAAAGATTTCATTCTGAATTGTCTTTTTTTAATCATTAAATTTGTAATCATAAATATTCTAAGCAATTTTCAGGAAAATAGCAACGAGCCTTTTTTGCCTCTGACTTTAGACACCGTTCGTTCGGCTTAACCGGCTGGCAATGAAGCGCAGCGTAATTGCCAGTCCAGGTTAAAGCCTTTAGGCCAGCCATGGTTTTCTAATTTCAGAAAGCTGGGCAGCCAATTGCTCAGCATCGGAAGTAATAGGCGATTCCAAAGCTTTGTGTATCAATACTGTGCTGGTTATCAAGATCCCAAGGCACGAATCTATGTAGCGAACGATGGAATCGAGATCGACTGGGGAAAAAAACTGAATCTGATAATCAGATTTATCATCTGTGATATCTGCATGCCTTGAAATCAATAATCGGATGTTGTTGTGGGCATCACAAGAGAGAAAGTTATAGAACGAACGGTATTCCTTGGACTGGTCAGACTTGTCAAATTTCTGGAAGTGAGACAGTGGTGAATAGCCTTTGTCCTTCAGCCCCAACTGCTTTTTGTAATCGCAAATGCATTTATAACCAAGTATGATGAGACTTTATTACCCAGTCATTTGAAAACGCTTAATGCCATTCGTCTTTGCCGCACACCTGATTCTGGAGAACTTTATGTGCAGTGTCCTGAGTGTAGTCACGCGGAATGGCGACCTCTTTCCTGTGGACACCGTAGTTGCCCGAAATGTCAGAACCATGAAGCCAGCCAATGGATTGACCGGCAACAGGCCAAATTATTACCTGTTCCCTATTTTATGGTTACTTTTACATTACCCTATGAACTGAGATCATTGGCTTGGCACAATCAGAAAGCGGTGTATTCTATTTTTTTCACTTGTGTTGCCAGTA
>JAJSZT010000017.1 GCA_030272815.1 Deltaproteobacteria bacterium | reverse complement strand
TGCAAGAAACAGGCAGTTGACAATATCATCAATTGTCTCGGCATCAAGGCTTCCTTCAACTGTTATTTCTTTCTTGTTATCTATATCATTGGAAAAAATCGTATATATTTCATAAAGCTGTATCCATGTATCTTTTTTAAAAAATCTTTTTCCGGCAGGTATAAAATACAGGCTTCGATCCTTAATACAGTTAGGCGTTGAAGGTTTTTCCTTTTTTTGAGAAGTGGTTTTTACAAAAAGGTAGGGCTCTTTTCCCCTTGGGCTGTTTAATAATATGAGATATTTTTTTCCTGTAAAGCCGTTATGGAATAAGAGGTTGCTGTGATGATAGATAGCTCCACGTATCTGCAATTAGTCAGCTCCGAACAATTTATGTACTTCCGATATTTCTTCCATTCTATCTCTGGCTTCATTATATGACAGGCTTAATAGTTCACTATCAATGGAAAGCAAATAATCTATTTTCTGGAACTCTCCTTTTTCCTTTAAGGTTCTGTCCCATGGTTCATTTTTTAAATGAGTGGATTCAACCATATCGTCGGCTTTTGCATCTTGAAAAATAAATGATATATCTTTTAAAAGCTTTATTTCTTTTTTTGAGAAATACTTATCCTCAAATTTCTTTTTTGGTTTTATTTGCTGGAATCCTTCTACTGGAAGATCTTCAATGGCATTTTTCATATCAGGCTTCATATTGCCTGAAAGTTCCTCAAATAAGACTTTTGGAACCGGCCCCATATTCCAGGCAAAATACTCAAGCCCAGTAACGGACTTGCCTGTCTGTTTGAAATGGAAAAAGTCCAGAAAATAAAGAAGTTTCAATAACTTGGTTTTGCCGCAATATTTTGTGTTTTTGGCAAAATATATAATTGAATTTATTATTTTTTCTCTGTGATGTGTAATAATCATAAAAATATTATTTATCACCATGGAACAAATGTCAAGCATCGTTAAGTTTATGTGTCAATAGCATCGTTAAGTTTATGATAAAGTGTATTATTCTTGCCTGACTTGAGTGTTTCAAATTGAGCAGGGCATTAAAATATCATAAAAAATAAAATAAATTCAATGAGTTATTAAATACTATCATAAGTTAAATCTACAACCCAATGGGTAGATTTGATAATATTGTGCTGTAACCAAATTTTGTCTTGACAATATCAGGTTATGGCATTATATTATCAAACATGAAGAGGAAAAGGATATTATACGAAAATATCTGGAAAATGCTTTCTGTGCATAAGCAAATGGTTTTTATTGCCGGGCCGAGACAGGCAGGCAAAACCACATTTACGCAGATTCTGGCCGAAGATTTCAACAATTCACTTTATTTTAACTGGGATATCCTTGACGAAAAGCGAAAACTGATCGAAAACCCGTTTTTTTATGAAGAAGTTCATCGTAAAGACAAGTCTATGCCGCTTATAATATTTGATGAGCTGCATAAATATTCAAACTGGAAGAATTACCTCAAAAGTGTATATGACCGGGACAATGGCAATTATAAATTTATAGTATCCGGCAGCGGCAGACTGGATATGTATCAAAAGGGAGGGGATTCATTAGCCGGAAGATATTTTATTTTTTATCTGTGGCCGTTTACACTTGCCGAGCTTGCAGGGAATAATCTCCCGTTTAAGCAATTCATGTCCAATCCCATTGAAGTTCGTGCATGCCCAAATGAAACGCAACCTGCCTGGAACAGGTTAAGTCGATTCAGTGGATTCCCGGATCCATACCTTAACAGAACGGATCAATTTTACCGGATTTGGTCAAACACTTACAGAAAACAGCTCTTACGCGAAGATATCCGGGATCTTATATTGCTTCGCAGCATTGAAAATATGGAGATACTTTTTTCTCTGCTGTCTTCCAGGATCGGCAGCCCGCTGTCAATGGCAAGTCTTGCCAGAGATATTCATGTGTCATTTGACAGCGTCAGGAACTGGATTGAGATTTTTGAGAACTTTTTTATGGTTTTCAGAATACCTCCGTGGAGCCAAAAGATATCCAGAGCCATAACCAAAGAAAAAAAACTATATCTCTTCGATTATGCCGGAATTGAATCCCAGGCAGCAAAATTTGAAAACATGGTTGCCCTGGAACTTCTTCGGGCTATATCGAACTGGAATGATCTCGGGCTTGGGAATTTTTCTTTGCATTATCTAAGAAACAGGGAAAAGGAAGAAGTCGACTTTCTACTTTCAAACAATCACAACCCTTTCCTGCTCATTGAAGCCAAATTATCCGATGATCATCCAGCAAAGAGTCTGATAAAATTTCAAAAGATTCTCAATATCCCGGCAGTTCAGCTTGTCAATAAAAGCGGTATCTGCAAACTTGTTTCCAACAATAATTTGAAAATAATGATAATCAGCGCAGATCACTGGCTATCATTGCTGCCGTAATGGAATTTGGCATGAAATCAGGAGGAAAACGCTCTTTCAAGTTCCTCAATGGTTATTGCTTCTATTTTAACCGGTTCTTTAAGGAAAGAACTATGAGGTATAAATTTACTCATCATCCCCACAAAATGATTGTAATCAACATATTCCTCTTTATTGTATTCATTTATTTTTTTTAATTTTCCGTTTTTAGAAAGATTGAATAATACATACTTGTCATCTTCTTCAAAGATTCCAGTATAACCATTTCTGTATGATTTGATACTTATAATTTTCATTATGTTATGAGTGAAGGCTTTGTAAAAAGTCCAAAAATTAAGTTTCTTGCCATATAAATTCCTTTCAATCTAAGTTGACCCATTAGAGGTTATATATTATATTATTTTACAAGCATTTTTAGACCCTGATTGAGCGTAAACAAAATGAAAAAATATTTCCTTAAACGATTTTTGAAAATGGCGATAACTATTGCCATCTTTCATTTTCTTCTCTCAAGCATTCTTGCTCCGTTTTGCATTTCGACTCGACTATCAGGCACTCAATCGCCGCTTTTGTCGGAATTTCATGTGATTAATCATCTTGCTTACCTGCTTATGGGTATTATCGCGTTTCCATTGGGTATTCTAGCCAAGGTGGCGCCAACGCTTTACTCCTTTCTCAAATTGCCCGCCAAAGGTATTCCAATCTGGGTTCAAGTTGAAGTTCTGTTGTTACTGAACAGTCTGCTCGCATCATCAATTTTCTCGGCTTGCTTTGCTTCCGTATCAACTTTCATGAAATTAATCAAAAATCAAACAACGGAAAAAGAACATTTGGATTCAAGCGACTCGGGAAATGATACGGGGCACCCTTGATTATTAAACTAAGCGCCAATCTATTCGAAACGGACCGGTGATACCGGCGCATCCGTTTCTTCCGGAAAATCAGCAAAAGGAAAAGGCAGCGTGTTTTCATTTAGGGTGACGTATCGCATCACCCTGTAGGCATAGGAGGAAACCTTGTTGGAGAATTTCCTTACCGGCTTGCTGTAGGTTTTTGTGATAAAAAGGTAAACGTACTGAAATAGAACGGTTACCTGTACAATGATCTTGAGGATCTCAAAGACGATGAGAAAAAAAACGGTGTAAAGGAGACGTATGCCGATCTTCTTGCGGGATAGTATTATACTTTTGTTGGATTCCATTGGTTTTCCTGCCTTTTTGTCTATTGTTATTGTTGATCTAAAAGGATTTCTCCTCAAACTTTTCCATTTTCTCTCCCCATTTGCTCATCTCATTGGTTGCTTTTCTTGCAGCAAACTGTGAACCGATAGTAGTCAGGGCAAAGAGGGCACAAATAACCCCGAAGACAATCCATGCGGTTTTTGGTTTGATATTACCGGATAGCACTGGGCATTTATTTCTTCTTTTCTTTTTTCAATTTTCGTTTTTCCTTTGGATTAAGCACGGCCTTTTTCTGTTGTTCCCTTTTGCCTTTATCTTTTTTTCCCTTATCACCCATATCTGTTTCTCCTTGTTTGAAAATGACTTGCGCCGAACCGTGGCGCCGAAAACCCGTCAGACCCCCGAAATTAGTACGATCGACGAGATACATGATTGAATAAAAATCTCCATTTTGCCTAACCGAGACTCAATACGTTTACGTTGTTGACTATGTTATCTTATACGTAACCGTTCACGGTTAACAGTTCCCAGTTAACGGTTGATCAAAACGTATCAGCCAGAGGCTGACAAATTCAGTCCTGCCAGCGGCAGGCAAGTGTGAGAACTAAAGTTTATATTTCATGTGAGGTTACGGTGTTTTCTGACTTCATCGCTCTCTAACCGTGAACCGTGAACCGACAACTGTGAACAGTTACTCTTACACTTATCTTACTGATCATATCCTTATTTTTCTGAGATGAACAAGCCAACCAGAACATGGTTTCTGAATCGTCCCTGTTTATCTTTGGTGATATGCTTAATCTGTGTTTTCAGGCATTCTGTCTGGCATGATGAATCAGTAGGATAGTACTTCACATTCAATATGTTACCGACCTTCAGATGTTTCAACAGATCAGAATCCTTTTTGACCACGATACACATGCCCCTCGACGATAAATTCCATATTCTGAATCGATATATTAAGCCGGCATCATGGATTGAAAGTTCTACGCTATCATGCTGATCTACTTCAGTTCTGAGCTCATATCTCTTTTCGCTGCGGTCGGATATCATAACAATCCTTCTTGTTTTGATCCTTGCTCGTCCCTTATATTCCCCAAAAAAATTAACCCAAAGCGCGGAGAGAAAATATATAACTAATTAGTGCCTGTCCGAAAAGAGGTTAAACACTTGAATTAATTGAAATTGAATCAATATTTTTTCTTGCAAAGATATTTTATATGTGCTACAAGTATTTGTTAAAAATCAGTAAGTTACATGTTGTTTTACTAATTGGCATGCCATTTTCACCAAAATCTTCGCAGGAGACAACTATGAGAAAAACCTTTGAACCTCAAATTACCTTTGGTACTGTTCCCATGTCAAATATAAAATTCGACATCTTTTGTCGCCACGAGCTTGTTCCTATTTTAATGGCGCTACAGCAACTGTATTTTAACAAACCTGTTCTCAATGAAATCTTAGTTCTAATCAAAGAAGATATTGTTGAAGATAAAGATGAAAAGCTAAGGGGAGATAGTTTTGTTGTTCAAAAGAATATTCATTACCCCACCGATGCCAATTTGATTTTGGATGGCATTGAGTTGCAGTGATCCTCCCGAGGGCTTTGCCATTATCATAGTATCATGAAAGATACAAGAAACTTTACAAATAACTAATGTTGTGAGATATAATAAAATTTTCAATTATAACTGCTCCTAATTTTTTCGAATGCATTTGTATGCTTAAAGAACTTTCCATTAAAAATTTTACAATAATTGAAAATCTTCATATATGCTTTTCAGACGGTCTAACCATATTAAGTGGTGAAACCGGAGCAGGCAAATCCATCATTATAAATGCCGTTAATCTTTTACTTGGCAGCAGAGCATCAGCAAAACTCATTAGAACCGGAGCTGAAACCGCTGAACTTGAAGCATTATTTAAAATAACTCCAGAAAGCAGAGTTTTCAAAATTCTTGATGAGCAAGGTGGCAAGGCATCTGAAGAATTATTGATAAGAAGAATTATTTCCCGCGGAGACCGGCACAGAATTTACATAAACGGACATCTTGCAACTATACAGATGCTGAACCAGGCAACTGAAAATCTGGCCAGCATATCAGGGCAGCATGCTCATCAGGGTCTTCTAAAAGAAGATCTTCAACTTACGATTATTGATCAGTTCGGTGGTCTGACCTCTATACGAAATAAAATCTACAGGCTTTTTCATGAAATTATTCCATTGACTCAGAAGCTTCGCAAACTTAACAACATAAGAAACAGGCAGGCTGAACACATTAATTTGCTGGAATTTCAAAAAAAAGAAATTTTAGACGCTTCTATAAAACCTGGAGAAGATGCCTCCCTTGAACAGGAAAGAATAAGATTAAAAAATGGAGAAGAGCTTTACAGTGCAGTCTATAGCAGCATTGAAGATCTTTACAGCGCAAACGGGGCTGTAGTTGAAAGGCTTGTTGAGGTGAAAAAGAATCTTGACAAAGCAACTGCAATAGATCCCGAACTGACATCAAAGGCAAAAGAACTAAGTGAAGCGACGTTTCGCATAGAGGATATAGCTGAGGAGCTTAGAACTTACCTGAAAATTATAACAATAGATGATAAGCGCCTGGAAAAGGTGGAATCGCGCCTGGATATCCTCACAAGATTGAAGCATAAATACGGAGGAACCCCTGAAGCGGTAATTTCGCATCTTGAAACCATAGATCAGGAACTTTCCGGAATTGAAAACATCTCCGGCCAAATAAATGATACCGAAACAAAGCTTTCGGAATTGCATAGAGAATTATCCAGGTTATCCTTAGATCTTTCATCTAAAAGATCGCAGACCGCAAAATTACTTGCAAAAAAAGTTGAAAAGGAGCTTGCCTCACTTCGAATGTCTGGTACCAAATTTAAGATATCTTTACAAACAATACCGGCAAGCGACAGCTCAGATCCTCATCTTGTTGTCAAAGGAAATACTATAAATGAAACAGGAATTGACCATGCAATTTTTTTGATTGCTCCTAATGTGGGAGAAGACCTTAAACCTATGGCAAGCATAGCCTCCGGAGGTGAACTCTCAAGAATTGTTCTTGCTTTAAAGGCTATTTTGGCCGAGAAAGGATCGGTAGAAACCCTGGTTTTTGATGAGGTGGATGCCGGAATCGGAGGAAGTGTGGCCGAAGCTGTTGGCGGAAAGCTATCTAAACTTGCCCGCTATCATCAGATAATCTGCATCACACATCTGCCGCAGATCGCAAAATTCGGCGATAATCATTTCAGGATAACAAAAAATGTTTCGCAGGGCAGAACTATCACCTCTATCAACCCGCTAAACGAAAAAGACCGCATAAAAGAAATTGCCAGAATGCTGGGCGGCATGGAAATTACAAAGACAACTCTTGATCATGCACGTGAAATGCTTAAAAACCAATCATGATTCTTTATACCGATTTGCTGCGAGATGTGGTCTGGCAATACCACTGATATCAAAACACTGATCCCTGTGACCGACAGAATTCGCAGATGCTTTGCCGAGGAATACGAGCCCTATCTGCAAATGGCATATAGGGCCGCATCCCGACTTCACCATATCTTTAACCGATTTTCATTCGCAAAAGTCCTCGAAATAGCTCGCTATTCCTGCGGTTTTGCTCAATCAGATCGATTAAATCTACGGCAAATTTGAGCGCAAATTCTACCAAGTTGTTTTTGACCAAGCCCTTATCCGCTGTGTCAGACAATGGGATCAAGTCAGCTCTGTTGGAAAAAGTTTCTTGACAGCATATTTTTGGCACTGACTTCTTGTTGACAATAGGAACGTCTCGTCATATGTTGAATTTTAATTCATATAATGACGAATAGTTCATCACCGATGGAGATTTAAAATGAAAACAGGCAAACCTTCAAGAAAGGAAAAGGAATATTTACGCCACCGCCATGAAATTCTTCAGACTGCTTTAGAACTTTTTTCACAACGTGGTTTCCACAATGTCTCAATGCATGAAATAGCGACTGCCTCCGAATTTGCGGTTGGTACGCTTTATAAATTTTTTTCAAACAAAGAAGACCTTTACAGAAACCTTATAATAGATGTGTCGAACGTGTTTCATTCGTCATTAATGGCAGCACTTGAAACATCCGGGAATGAATTAGAGAAAATAAAGGCTTGTGTAGACGCCAAGATAAAAGTTTTTTTGGATAACTTAGACTATGTCCACCTTTATATGGCTGAAACCCAGGGGGCCAGTTTTAATGTCAAGGCCGGCCTAGACACTGAAATAAGGGATAGGTATGAAAAGTTCCTTAAACAACTGGCATGTGTGTTTGAAAACGGAATTAAAAAAAGACTTTTCAAGAAATTTGACCCCTACCTTCTTGCGGTCGCACTTGACGGTATTTCTAATGCACTTTTATTTCATCATGTTGAATATCCCGGTGCTCATCCGTTTGATGCAGATTTGATTATAAACATATTTTTTCACCAGGTTTATGAAAAGGAAGATCTCAGAGATGAATAAATTCGTTGTCTTGATAATATCAGCCTGTTTGACCATTCCTTTCTCTTTTGCGCCGATCGTCCGCGCCGCAGAGGGTGGGGAGACATTTCTTACATTAAACAAGGCTATTGAGACGGCGCTACACAGTAATACCCTTATAAAACAGGCCATAGAAAATCAAAAAGCGGCAATCGAGGAGCAAAAAAGCGCCCGTGCCGACTTCTTGCCAAAGGCTTCGGCAGGATATTCATATACGAAGCTGAAGGATGCTCCGTACGCAATCTTGGGAGGGACACAGATTGATGTTGGAGATAATGATCAGTATCACTGGGATCTGACCTTGAGTCAGCCTCTTTTTACGGGCTTTGCACTTTCAACGAGGTACGAAATGGCAAAGCTTGGGGTTGACGTAAAAGATGCGGAAAAGGAGCAGGCCATTCTGGATGTAGTTAAACAGGTCAAAGCCGCGTATTTCAATATACTCCTTACAAAGAAATTCCTTTTGGTGGCCGACGAAGCAGTAAACCAGCTTGAGTCTCATGTGAGGGATGCGGAGAAATTCTATGAACAAGGGATGATCCCTTATAATGACCTGTTGAGGTCAAAAGTTGCTCTGGCTGATGCCAAGCAGACCGGAGTCAAGGCAGCAAGCAATGTGGATAGGACGGTGTCAGTCTTTAACACACTGCTTCGGCTCGATCTTAACAGAAAGACCGATGTTGAGGATATACTTGATATAACACCATATTCATTTGAACTAACCAACTGTATTAAAGAGGCAATAGAGAAGAGGCCTGAATTGAAGGCACTCCGTCTTGCCCTAAAGAATGCGGACCACGGGGTCACGCTTGCACAAAGTGCTTATTATCCTGAAGTCAATCTTGTAGGAAGCTATGAGCAGAACGGAGACAATCCTCCAGCCACGGAGAATGATTACGGGAACACGCATAATGCCAGCGTCACCCTTCAGGTACGGTGGACATTCTTTGAGTGGGGCAAGACAAGGGCTGAAGTCAATAAATACCGTCGCAACAAATCCTCACTTGCCGAAAAGCTCAAAGGTATCGAAGACAGCATCAAACTCGAAGTAAAAGGCGCCTTCTTGGATCTCAAAGTAGCAAAAAAAAATATTCAAACAGCAAAAAAATCTCTTGTTCAGGCAGAGGAAAACTGGCGCATTACAAACCTGCAATACCAACAGCAGATGACAACATCTACCGAGGTGCTGGATGCCAGGACATTTTTAACACGAGCAGAGACAAATTATTACAGCGCCCTTTATGGCTATATGATATCGCTTGCTGAACTGGAAAGAGCAGTGGGGAGAATGATCAACTAAGAGGAGTACACGGTTCATGGAAAATAAAACCGTTAAAAAAGGAAAAACAGGTACTATTATAGCGTTGACCGCTATTTTGATCTTTGGGGGATTTACTGTCTTTAACTATGTCAAATATAAGGCCCAGAAAAAGGGGAAAATAAAGACGACGGAAAAAATCCCCGTACAGATTGCCGAAGCAAGATCTATGCATCTCAATTCGATTCTGGAGCAGATCGGAGATATCAGATCCGTGATCGAAGTCGATGTCTGTCCCAAGGTTCCGGATAAGATCATTGAGAAACTCTTGGTGGAAAAAGGGGATTTTGTAAAAAGAGGTGCCCCTATTGCCGTGCTTGAAAAGGATACGATAACGGCACGGGTAGCACAAGCAAAAGCTACCGTTGATATGGCAGAGGCAAATCTTGACGTACTGGAAAAAGATTATGCCCGAATAGAATATCTTTACAAAGAGAAAGCTGCCGCCAAACAACAGCTTGATCACATCAATGCCCAGTTGAAGGCCGCTAAAGCACAACTAAGACAGGCGCATGAAGCATTGAAGCAGCTCGAAATTCTCTATAAAGAGCACAAGATTTGCGCTCCCATAGATGGCTTTGTTTCTGCCCGTTATATAGACCAGGGGGCCATGTCAGACACAAAGAATCCGATTATTCGTATCTCCTCTCAAGAGAAGTTAAAGATCGTCACCTCGGTTACCGAAAAAGACTTTCCTCATGTCAAAAAGGGAATGAAGGTGGAAATTATGGTCGATGCCTTTCTGGACAGGGTCTTTAACGGAACCGTATCGGTTATCAACCCTACCCTCGATCCTGCTACCCGGACTGGTGAGATAGAAATTCATATTACGAATAAAGACCTGACGCTTCGTTCAGGGATGTTTGCCCATATCCGTCTCTACCTGGGGGAAAAGGAGGCCACCGTCATTCTGCGTGATGCCCTGATCAACCTGCCGGGCACAGGGAATTATTACGTTTATGTAGTAGAAAATGCCTACGCCGTCCAGAAAAATATCAAAACCGGTATCAGCCAGGGTGAGTATACTGAAGTGGTGTTTGGATTAAAAGCAGGTGAACAGGTAGTAATCAAGGGACAGAATAGGCTGAGGGACGGGGTTGCTATTGAGGTTGAGGGACAAGTGCCAAGAGACGAGAGTCAAGCAGGGGGAGGCAGATGAGACTTCCGGAATTTTCGGTAAAACAACCAGTGGCTACCCTCATGCTCTTTTTGGCCTTGGGGCTCATCGGGGCCTTTTCTTTTACCAGACTGAATCTCGATATGTTCCCTGATATCGACCCACCCATGGTTTCTATCCTAACCTCCTGGCCTGGGGCCAGCGCTTCTGATGTGGAGACAGAGATCACAGAACCCATTGAAGACGTAGTAAACACGGTCAACAATCTGGATACCCTCACGTCCAAATCTCTGGACAACCTGTCGGTTATTGCCTGTAGATTCAACTGGGGCACAGACCTGGATGTGGCCACCAACAATATCAGAGATAAGCTGGAGCTGGCCAAGCGTGATTTGCCTGACGATGCAGAGCCTCCCATCCTGTTCAAGTTCAGTAGCGCCACAGCTCCCATCATGTTTATGACCATAACCGGTGAAAAGAGCTGGCCACGACTCTACCACCTGGTAGACAAACAGATTTCCGATGAACTGCAAAGGGTGCCCGGGGTGGGAACAATTATGGTTCTCGGGGGGGCAAGACGAAGGATAAATATCTATTTTGATATGGCCAGGATCGAGGGTTTCCATCTGTCGCTCACAGGGATAAATCGTGTATTGGCTGCAGGAAACATGAATGTCCCGGCCGGCACTATCAAAACCGGGTTTAAGGACTATTTTCTAAGGGTCCCTGCACGGTACAAATCTATGGAGGAGATCCGAAACACAGTTGTCGGCTATCATCAAAAACGCCCGGTTTACCTGAAGGATGTGGCCAGTGTAGAAGACGACTATGAATCACAGAAGTCGAATGGATGGGGGGACGGCCAGCCAGGGCTCGTGACAATACTGCAAAAACAGACAGGAAAGAACACGGTCGAGGTCATCAAAAGGGTAAAGAATAAGTTAATGGAATTCGAAAAGACTCTGCCACCTGACGTAAAAATCAATATTGTTATGGACAATTCTGAAGATATTCTGAGTTTTATTAAAAACCTTCTAAGGAGTTTGGGCTGGGGTGTTCTATTCGTGGTCCTTGTCACCATTTTCTTTCTGAGAAGATTGCGAACGGTCTTTATCATTACCCTGATCATCCCCTTTTCGCTGATCATCTCCTTTATCCTTCTTTACCTTTTTGGTTATACCATCAACCTGGTCTCTCTTATGGCGCTTGCCATTGCAGCAGGTATGGTGGTAGACAATGGTATTGTGGTTCTTGAAAACATCATCCGTCATATTGAACGGGGGAGCCGGATTAAGACCAGCGCCATATTCGGGGCAAGCGAGATGGGTATGGCCATTACCGCATCCACAATGACCACAGTGGTTGTCTTTGTGCCTTTGATGTTTTTGACCGGACTGGCAGGGATCGTCTTCAAACAACTCGGCTTTGTTGTGGTGGTGACGCTTCTCGCCTCTCTTCTTACTGCCCTTATACTAACCCCCATGCTCTGTTCGAAATGGATTGTGGCTACTCGTGATGACCTTAAAGAGAGAAAAGGTTTTGTTGGTCAATTCTACTCGGTTACGGAAAAATGGTTTGAGGCTATGGAAAATGTCTACCGGCGAATCCTTGAATGGTCTTTGACGCATAGAAAAACAGTTATTGTGCTGGCCCTGTCCATTTTTGTCAGCAGCATTTCCTTGGTCCCGTTTCTTTCCACCTCCTTTTTTCCGGTAGTGGATATGGGTGAAGTAAGCATCAGGTTTCGCCTGAGTGAAGGCTCTCGTATAGAAGAGACCAACGCTGTGGTTGAGGCCATATTGAAAAATATCGATGAAGTGGTGAAACCGGAAGAGATGAGGCACTCTTATGCCATGGACGGGGAGACCACGGAAGGGATGGGCGTTGCCCTCGGGTTTGATGAAGGGCCAAACGTGGGGAGTATCAGCTTTAAGTTGGTGGACCGGGATAAAAGGAGCCGAACAGCCGAGGACATCGCCGCACTTCTCAGGGCCGGAGTTGAAAAAATTCCCGGTATCAACAGGATCCATGTCAGGGCAGAGAGTGCAATTACGTCCGCACTTATGGGCGGTGGGAAACCGATTTCTCTGGAAATTCAGGGTTCGAACTTAAAGGAAAACCTGGCTTTTGCCCAAGAAATAAAAACGGTCATGAAGAAGGTCCCCGGTTTGGTCGACATAGAGCTCAGCCAAAAGGACCCGAGGCCTGAACTCTGGGTAGATGTGGACAGAAGAAAAGCATCTGAACTCGGGCTGAACATTGCTTCTATTGCCGGAACCCTGCGCAACTATTTCTATGGCGTTGAAGCAACGGAATTCCGGGACGCAGGCGAAAGATTCGATATTTTTACCCGTTTTACGGAAAAAGATAAAAACAGGTTGAAAAATTTGCCGGATGTGCCCCTGTTTACCCCGGATGGCCGGTTGGTGAAGCTAAAAAATATTGCCCGAATCGTTGAGGGAGAGGGTCCTATCGAAATCGAAAGAAAAAACAGGCAGCGGATTGTCAAGGTAGAGGCGGATACCCACCAGCGTTCCCTTGGTGCGGTGACGGCAGATCTAAGGGCTGAGCTGGCAAAGATGGGAACGCCGCCTGGGATATCGATTCGTTTCGGAGGTGATGTGGAGGAACAGAAAAAAGCGTTCCGCGATCTTACCACATTGCTAATCCTCGGAATCGTCTTGGTATACATGATTATGGCTTCTTTGTTCGCCAGTCTGAGAGACCCGTTTATTATCATGTTTTCCGTTCCCTTTGCCTTTAGCGGGGTGTTGTATGCCTTTTTTCTGACAGGGACCAGCCTCGGCATCATGTCTTTTATGGGCATAGTTATGCTTATGGGCATCGTGGTCAATAACGCTATCGTCCTTTTAGCCTACATCCATCTGCTCCAAAAAAGGGGAGAGCCCCTGTTTCAGGCAGTTACACATGCCGGAGAAAGCCGCCTGCGGCCGGTTCTCATGACCACCTTGACCACATTTTTCGGTCTCCTTCCCATGGCCACCTCAACAAGGGTTGGGGCCGAGGCGTGGAATCCATTGGGCATTACCATGCTGGGCGGACTGTCTGTTTCAACACTGGTGACCCTGATTTTGGTGCCCACGATTTACTATATGTTTGAGAAGAAAAAAGAGAACACATAAGCACCACTTAGCAACCATATTCTGGATCAAGGCAACCGTGTTGCCGGATATGATGCAACTATATTGCAGGAGATATTCCTATGCCAAAAGAAATTTATAAGACTTATCATCATGTACCACCCCATCTTTATCGTCCCCGGGCAAAGTACTTCATTACGGCATCAACATATAACTCCGAGCGGATATTAAGTGATGAGGCAAAAGATCGGCTTTTAAGTTCAATGGCGAGAGGCTGCTCGGATTATGGATGGGCTTTGGAGGATTGGGTTATGCTCGACAACCACTATCATATCATGCTTGAAGCACCGGAAAACGCGTCAACCTTGCCAAACTTGATCAGAGATGTTCATAGGTTTACCGGACTATGGATCAAGAGGAATATTCCCGGTTCCAGAAAATTGCCGCATGTTTTTCAAAACTATTGGGATACCTGTATTACCTATGAGCCGTCTTATTTTGCGAGACTCAACTATATTTATCATAATCCTGTGAAACATGGTTATGTACATCAGGCTGAAGAATATTTTTATGGAAGTTACAGGATAAGAATTTGTGAAAAAGGTGAAAAAGATAAGCTCATGGCAATGAAGCAAAAATATCCCTTTGATGGGATAAATGTTAAGGATGAATTATAGATACCGGCAACACGGTTGCCTCGGTCCAGAAATGGAGGTACCCCATGAAAATGCTTTTTATGATATATGACGTCGATTTTGACGAGGACGTGACGGAAGTTCTTTCCACCTGCTGCATTACTGGCTATACCAAGTGGAACAGAGTACTCGGTAAAGGGGAACGATCCGATCCAAAGTTGGATGATGCTGTCTGGCCAGGCTTCAACTGCGCTATCATGATGGCAGTGGAAAGTGACATAGAGCAACAAGTCTTTGAAGCGCTTCAATCGCTCCACAAGCGGATGGGTGGCAAGGCACTGAAAGTTTTCGGATGGCCCCTGGAAAGAATGATTTAAAAGGATAACAAAATAGCTTTTCGAATAGCAGTAGCAGATGGTGCCCGCTCGCCGTTGCAACGCTTCTATTAATGACGGACTCTCAAAAAAGCAGTTTGCGGCCGCGCAAAGCCAAAAGCTATAATATAATCTTAAATGAGAACATACAGGCGGATTGAAATTTTTTCCGGAATCACCAGAAATATATTCATCGTTGGCCTGGTCAGTTTATTTACTGATCTCAGCAGCCAGATGGTCTTTCCGTTAATCCCTCTGTTTTTGACCACTGTTTTGGGTTGCGGCGCTTATGCGGTCGGTATTGTGGAAGGCGCAGCGGAAACAACAGCCTCTTTATTAAAAGTCGTATCAGGCTATTGGTCGGACAAAATTAATAAAAGAAAACCTTTTATTTTGTTCGGCTATAGTATGTCAACTATAACCAAACCATTATTTGCCCTGGCGAACATCTGGACTTTTGTCCTTTTTCTCAGGGTGATAGAAAGGATCGGAAAGGGAATAAGGACTGCACCACGCGATGCGCTTATAGCGGAATCTTGTGATGAATCTGTTCGAGGTAAGGCTTACGGATTTCACAGAGCTGCGGATGGCATTGGTTCGACTTTAGGAGCAGTACTCGCTTTGCTCCTTCTTCCAATGTGGGGATATAGAAATATTTTCTTGTTTGCCATGGTACCTGGAATAATTTCAGTATTTATTATTTTTTTTATTCAAGAAAAAAATGCGCCGGCGAAACAAGAGAAAAAAGAAGTGTCTGTTAAACTAAGCTTAAAAGAATTACCTGTGAATTTAAGATTTTTTATTATTGTCTCTTCCCTGTTTGCGCTGGGACATTTCGGCTATGCTTTTCTCCTGTTAAGGGCAAAGAACATAGGATTGGCCGATAATATGGCAATTTTTCTCTACGTCATATTTTATATTGTTTATTCAATCTGTGCAGTTCCTTTAGGAATAGTATCAGATAAAGTCGGGAGAAAACCTGTTTTAATGGTAGGGTATGTACTGTTTGGCATAACCTCTCTCGGCTTATTAGTTACTTCCAGTTTTTATGGCATCTTATTGTTTTTTATAAGTTATGGAATATTTTATGCTATGATCGATGGCACGCAGAGGGCATTTGTGGTTGATTTAGCGCCGCAACATTTAAAAGGAACTGCACTGGGAGTATTTCATACAGCAATAGGTTTGGTGGCCCTTCCGGGTGGATATATCGCAGGATTACTATGGGATAAAGTAAGCCCTGAAGCTACATTTGGTTATGGTCTTATATTGGCGATAGTTTCAGCGGTATCACTTGTATTTGTAAGGTAAGGATTGACCCGATGAAAAAGGCTCGTCATGCTGCGGAAGAAAGCGCCGCAAGCCTGAAACAAGCAGGGAAGGGTGCAGCAAAAGCAACCACGGAAGCTGTCGGCAAGGCAGCCCATATTATGGCCGAAGAAACAAAGGAACTCGGGGAAAGGTCTGTGGCTGTAGCAAAAGGAGCTATCTCCGGCATGTGGAAAGGGGCAAAAGAGGCCCTTGAAAAAAAGACGGAGAAGCAATAATGACCATTGAAAGGAGGAAAATTATGTTTGATATCATTAAAAAGGTCATGCTAACGGGAGTAGGGTTGGCTGCCATGACCAAAGACAAGGTAGAAGAGCTGGCCAAAGAGCTTGCAGAAAAGGGGAAGCTGTCGGAGAAAGAGGGGAAGAAATTAGTTGATGATCTGTTGAAAAAATCGGAAAAGGCTAAAAAGGATCTGGAGAAAGATATAGAAAAAGTGGTAAAAAATACCATGAAGAAGATGAATCTTGTCAGCGCAGAAGAATTGTCAGATCTGAGGAAACGAATAAAAAAGCTGGAGGATGCCTTGAAAGAAAAAGGCTCACAGGGCTGATGTATGGCCGTGATACTCTGAGATGGCCCTATGGTCAAATTCATAAACTTTATCTTTAAATCCATAACAGAAATTGAACTACAGAACACATAAGAGATGAAAAATCCATGGCCCGAGGATTATCTTTAAAGTGGCTTAACCTAATCGGCATCGTATTGTTCTTTGCGCTTATGGGAACCCTCTTTTATTTCCAGGGGGAATCCCAGTCAGGATCACCAATGTTTATATCGGTTCTATTGCCGCTGATCTCGCAACGATCGGTTCACGCACGGCTTCGAGATCCAGCGTAGAATGGACAATTTATGGCATCGGCTTTATCATTACAATTGTTGCGGTCATTTATATCACTTTGATAGCCCGGAAAGCTCTGGATAGCAGTCGCTCGAAGGAGAAACTGCCTTAGAGGTCTAAGTCATGAACATTCTCATGATGACGAACACGTTTACGCCACATGTCGGCGGCCCATCCTCGAAGGCAATTCGGCAGATTTTTTTTAGGGAGAAAATGGCCGGGGCGGCGGCTGATGCGGCACTCAGCGTTCATGAGCCGGGAGGCAAAACGTGACAGTTCAGCCAAGGCATCTCCGTAACGCCGCCTTCCGCATCCTTAGCCGATCCAAAATTAAGGTTTTTCACGCAACCGGATCGAGTCAGTACCGGATCTCAGACACTTAGCGTCATGACTTACAACATTCACAGTTGCATAGGGATGGACGGCAAGGTCTCTGCCGGGCGCATCGCATAGGTAATCGCCCAATACGCCTATGCCGGTTTGACCGCCGGATTGTGGTTGACAAACCAGACCTGAAGGGTAGAGTGGAGATGCAGCCAACGCTATTGGCTATGCCTTGAGGGGATTTGAGCTGGGGCTTACGCTCCACTTGAGTTTCCAGGATATTAACTTAGTGTCTTTTGAGGGCAAACATCAACGTCAATCATAAGGAGGTACGAATCATGGCTGAAAATCAGATGAAAGATCGCATTGTAGAAGAATTGAAGAAGGCCAAAGAGGCGGGACAGATCACCACAGAAAAAGTACGTGAGCTTGTCAGGGATGCGGTATCTGCTGCTGTGGCCGAAACCAGGGGCGGTGTTGAGGAACTTCGCCCTGTTGTCAAAAATGCTGTAGCTGTTGCGGTGGAAGGCTTAAAGGAAGCCGAAGCAGATGCAAAAGAAACTGTAAAAGGAGCTGTGGAAGGCGCTATTGCCGGAGTTCGCAGCCGCGGAGATCAGGCAGTGGAGGCCACCAGGGATGAACTCCGGAAACTCGAAAAACGACTCGAAGATGAAAAGACGGAGTTGGCGCAAAGTCTCAGAAAAGGCCTGGAAGGGGCAAAGGAGGCAGGCGCTGCATTGCCCAAAGATATCGGAGAGAGAGTTGAATCTGCTGTATCTGACATCAAGCTGAAAAGCACAGAGCTGTTAGGTTTGACCAAACAGACTGTTAAAGAAGCAGTCAAAGAGGCCATCGAGTCCGGTAAAGATGTGAAAGAGACCGTAGTACATATTACCAGAGATGCTACTGAAAGAGCCGTGAAAGAAGGCCATTTCAGCGCTGACAGGGCAAAGAGAATTGCCGAGAAGGTCATGTCCGGCGCTGTGGAAGCTGCCGAGGAGGCCGGCAAAGAAATTAAAGATGTTGCTGTTGGCGCTTTTGAAGGAGTTCAGAAAGGGATCGCATCAGCAGTAGAATCTGTTGGGGACAGGGCAAAGGAATTTGTCCGTAAGGACCTTGCCCGGACAAAGGAAGACCTTGAGGCAATCGAGGGCCTTTTCATAGAAACTACCCGCAAAGTAGCCCAACGTTCGGGAGATGTGGCAAAGGATATATTAAATGACCTTGCGAATCAGGGCAAAAAAACGACCTCTGTCTTGAGGAGAAAGGCTCGCCATGCTGCGGAAGAAGCCGCTGCAAGCCTGAAGCAAGCAGGGAAGGGTGCAGCAAAAGCAACCACGGAAGCTGTCGGCAAGGCGGCCCATATTATGGCCGAAGAAGCAAAAGAACTCGGGAAAAGGTCTGTGGCTGTGGCAAAGGGAGCTATCTCCGGCATGTGGAAGGGAGCAAAGGATGCCATTAAAAAAGAGAAGGAGGAGAAGTAATAAGGACCATTGAAAGGAGGAAAATTATGTTTGATATCATGAAAAAGATCATGCTAACGGGAGTAGGGTTGGCTGCCATGACCAAAGACAAGGTAGAAGAGCTGGCCAGGGATCTTGCAAAAAAGGGGAAGCTGTCGGAGAAAGAGGGGAAGAAGTTGGTCGATGATCTGTTGAAAAAATCGGAGAAAGCCAAAAAGGATCTGGAGAAAGATATAGAAAAAGTGGTAAAGGATACCATGAAGAAGATGAACCTTGCCGGCGCTGAAGAATTGTCAAATCTGACAAAACGAATAAAGAAACTGGAGCAGGCTTTGAAAGAAAAAGGCTCACAGGGCTGATGTTAAGCATCCGAAAAATCGGCATAATCGGCCGAGCTTACCGTCACCTGAACCGATACCGCCATATCCTTACGGTCTTGTTTAAATACGGCTTTGGTGATCTGGTGGACATTCTGAAGATCGAACAGTATCTTGAAATCGGTCTTCAGATGATTTCCAGAAAACGACGTGAGCAGGTCGAAAAACTCAGCAGAGCGGAACGGGTACGGATGGTTATGGAAGAGCTTGGCCCAACTTTTGTTAAGTTGGGCCAGATACTTTCCACCCGTCCGGACCTGATTTCCGTGGAATTTATACAGGAACTTTCAAAGCTCCAGGATAATGTCCCTCCCTTTCCCTATACCGAAGCCAGGCAAATTATAGAATCCGAGCTTGGCAGGCCGCTCGAAGATATATTCCAACACTTTGAGGATACACCCCTTGCCGCAGCCTCCATAGGCCAGGTTCACAGAGCACAGTTGAAGGACGGCGAGGAAGTGGTAGTCAAGGTTCAACGTCCCGGCATCCGCAAAACCATTGAAGTCGATCTGGAGATTATGCTTCATTTAGCTTCCCTTATGGAGCGGCATTTAGAGGAATTGCAGGTACACCGTCCTGTCAGGATTGTTCAGGAATTTGCCCGGACCCTGGAAAAAGAGATAGATTACACCATAGAAGCCTCACATATAGAAAGGTTTGCCCGCCAATCTATGGATGATCCGACTGTCTATGTCCCCAAGGTTTTTCGGGATACAACAACAGGGCGTGTACTTACCATGGAGTACATTGACGGAGTCAAGGCATCCGAGATTGATCGTATTGAACGTGAAGGATTGGACAGAAAGATCATTACCGCGCGAGGGGCTGACCTGATTCTAAGGCAGATATTTGATTACGGTTTTTTCCATGCTGATCCCCATCCCGGAAACATCTTTGTCCTGCCGGACAATGTTATCTGCTATATTGATTTCGGCATGATGGGATCCATTGACCGGCAGACCCGGGAGGATTTTGCAGATTTTATTTATACCGTGGTACACCGGGATGAATTCAGGGCCACACAGATGCTCCTCAAGCTCACCGAATATGATGAAAAACCGGATGTACGTGCTTTGGAAAGAGATTTGACGGACTTCATTGGGCACTATCTTTATGTGCCGCTCAAAGACCTGCAAATGGAAAAACTTCTCCAGCAACTCCTGAAGATACTTTCCAGACATCGCCTGCAGATACCGCAGGATCTTTTTCTTATGATGAAAGCATTGGCTACTGTGGAGGGAATTGGACTTTTGCTTGATCCCGATTTTGAAATGATCAAGCATGCCACCCCCTTTATCCGGCGAGTCAAGATGGCCCGTTATCATCCTAAACGAATGGCAGATGACATTGTCAGGTCCGGTGTCGAGTTTGTTCAACTCATGCAGGAAATTCCAGGAGAAACGCGTGAGATTCTGGAACAGATGAAGCAGGGCAAGATCAAGATGGAGTTCAAGCATCGGGGGCTTGAGCCGATGTTGTCCACACATGACCAGATCAGCAATCGGATTGCTTTTGCTATTGTCATCGCAGCACTTATAATCGGCTCCGCATTAATCGTTCTTTCCAAGACACCACCTTTCCTGTTCGGCATTTCTTTCATCGGTATCATCGGTTTCCTGGCAGCCGCGCTTCTGGGGCTATGGCTTCTTATAGCGATTCTGAAAAAGGGAAGGCTTTAGAGCCTGTTGACAGAGAAAAAATGGTGGCGTATGACAGGCTTCCGTGTTAACTTATATAGACTTTCAGATAAATAATTTCACTGTGTTATCAGTCGTCGACGTATAACTAATACGCCTTCCTCCTTCTGGCCTTGTGAAATTAATTATCTGAAAGTCTATAGTAACCGTTCACGGGTTTAATTTAGTGCCTGTCCGAAAAGTATTTTTTTAATGCTGGCAATAGTTTCAGATGAAAAAGCTGTTAGCTGTTAGCTAAAGGCAAATAGCTAATTGCTAAAAGCTTTCTACTTGAGAATAGCATCCGGCTGACTATAATTTCAGGTGTTTTGAGTTTTCGTCCAGTCACTAATTTAGCTATAAAGAAAGGTGAAGTTAAATGACACAAGAAGTAATAGTACGTTTTCCACCCAGTCCAACCGGATACCTGCATATCGGCGGTGCCAGGACAGCTATATTTAACTGGCTTTTTGCAAAGAAAACAGGCGGCAAGTTGATTTTGAGAATAGAGGATACCGATGTAGAAAGGTCAACTGAAGAATCCATTAAAGGTATTATTGAGAGCTTGAAATGGCTTGGTATTACCTGGGATGAAGGACCATATTTTCAGTCTCACTTCATTAAAGAACATCAGGCTGCCGCACATAAGCTCTTGGAAACAGGCCATGCATATAGATGTTTTTGCACTAAAGAGAAGCTTGATGGAAAGCGTGAAGAGGCTCTTAAAAGAAAGGGTTCCCTGCACTACGACGGCACATGCCGTAATTTAAAACCAGAAGAGATTTCTGAAAAGGAAGCAGCCGGAATACCATATACAATCCGCCTTAAAGTACCACAGGCAGAGGGCTCTGTCTGTTTCGAGGACATTGTATACGGATTTATAGAAAAGAAATATAAAGACATAGAGGATTTTGTAATAGTTCGATCCAACGGTCAGCCTCTTTACATTCTTTCCAATACTGTAGATGACATACGTGACAGGATAACACATGTTATCCGGGGTCAGGATGGATTGGGAAATACTCCAAAGCAGATTTTGCTGTACAAGGCTCTTGGTGCGCCAATTCCAGAGTTTGCGCATATGTCATTAACGCTTGATCCCAAAAAAGCCAAGATTTCAAAACGAACGCACGGGGAACTGGTTGCCATACATTTTTACCGGGATCATGGCTTTTTGCCCTGGGCTTTGGTAAACTTTTTGGTCCGTCTTGGATGGTCAACACCTGATTCCAGAGATATCTTTACAAAAGAGGAGCTTATCGAGGCATTTTCTTTAGAGGGACTTAACAGGGCAAATTCGGTTTTTAATGTCAATAAAAACGATCCGAAATTTTTTACAGATCCAAAAGCGCTTAGCATAAACTCACATTACATAAGAAGTCTTCCTGTTGAAGAAATTGTGCCTTATGTTAAGGCGGAACTGGAAAAGGCGAGAATCTGGGACCCTGAATTTGAGTCAGGAAAGCGCGACTGGTTTTTTGCCACAGTTGATCTTATTCGCAGCAGGTATCATGTTACCACAGAGTTTGCCACACTTGGCAGAGCATATTTTTCCGATGACTATCCAATGGAAAAAAAGGCGCTGAAAAAAAACATACTCAAACATAATGGCCTTAAGGAGTGGTTCCCGATTCTGGCGGATCGGCTTGAGGCTATAGAGTCATTTTCTATTGAAGAAACCGAAAGTGTGATACGTGACATGGCTGAAGAATTAGATATCAAGGCGGGAGTTTTGATAAATGGAATGCGTGCAGCGATTACAGGTCAGACTGTTGGGCCGGGTCTGTTTGATATCCTTATCGCCATTGGACAGAAGCGAGTTGTAGAACGCCTGCGCAAGGCAGTGTCGTTGTTTGATTAGGCTGCCAACTTAAGGCGGGACATTCTGTAATTTTAATAAATTATGCAGGGTGCATTCTATGCACCACTATGGTGCATAGAATGCACCCTGCATGGATATGTTATGTCAATTTTTGGAAAATTGATGTTTTACGATAATCAAGAACAAAAAGTTTGAAAGTGTCCCTCCTTTTATCTCTTCTTCCGGGCTTTTTGAATTTTGGCCCATGTATCGCGCAGGGTTACCGTTCGGTTAAATACCAGTTTACTTTCAGATCCGGAACCCAGGTTGCAGACTTAAGCTTTGCTTTTTTTGATCAATTTAACGGCAAACTGATACAGTTGAGGATCCTTGCTTCTGGTAAACCCCTTGTAATTGTCTGATCCATCCTCTGTAAGCCTCTAATGTTTTATGAGAATAATGCCGTAATTTAATTTCCGAATCTAAATCTTTGTATACAGGTCTCCAATCAGCACTATTTGATTTTAAACCAGTTTTTTTGTTGACATATTCATCTTTTTATTCTTTAATACTTTTATCTTATCTCTGATCAGAGTTCTTTATTCCATAAAAAAATGGATACTGCCTGAAACGCCTGCTTTTGTTGTTGTTCAGTCTGGTTTTTGTTCTTCAATTATTTAATAAAATCAAAAATATGAAAGACTTTGCTTTTTGGGATAGTTCCCTCATCACATCCAGGGGAACCATCCCTGCTTTTTTGATTTTTCGTGATGATAATATCTTAGCCGGCCGCAAGAGACAACCTTTTCGGCAAGGCTTCTGCTACTTAAGACTATAAAAAATCAGGTGTAAAAATGAGTAATAAATCCAGCGCTTCCATTATTTCCCTGCCCAAAGGCGGCGGTGCCCTTCAAGGGATTGGCGAGAAATTTTCTCCTGATCTTTTCACAGGAACAGGCAACTTTACTGTTCCAATTGCTCTCCCGCCGGGACGAAACGGTTTTCAACCTGAGCTGAATCTAGTTTACAGCACCGGGAACGGTAATTGCCCATTCGGGCTCGGCTGGAATTTGAGCATTCCCGGAGTTAGCCGCAAGACGTCCAAAGGTATTCCCATCTACGATGACTTCAAAGATACTTTTATCCTTTCGGGAGCTGAAGATCTTGTTTTTTTTGAAGAATCGGACAATATAACACGCTATCGTCCCCGGACAGAGGGTCTTTTCGCACGCATTGAGCACCATAAAGACACGGAAAACGATTATTGGAAGGTATGTAGCAAAGATGGACTAATAAGCTATTACGGCACACCGATGCCGGATGAAGCTGACCCGGACTGGCAGGACCCAGCCGTTATTGCCGATCCCGACCCGCTCAAAAGGGACAAGGTTTTTGCCTGGAAGCTGACAGAAACACGAGATCCCTTTGGCAACCGTATCGTCTACAACTACGATCGGGATCTGGGCGAAAAGGACGGTCACTTCTGGGATCAGCTTTACTTAAAGCAGATTCGTTATGTAGATTATGGGCGTTCAGAGGATGAGAACTTCCTTGTTTCTGTCACCTTCGAATATGGTGAGCCTTTTGAAGATCGTCCCGATCCGTTCTCCGAATACCGCCCCGGGTTCGAAATCCGCACCAGAAGACGCTGCAAGCGTATCGTAGTCTGCACTCACGCGGATAAAGACCGGCGCGTCCGAACTTACGAGTTAGTTTACCTCGATGAACGTGAAGGGGTCGAAAATAGATTGCCCCTAAACGGCGTTTCCCTGCTCAGTCAGATCAAGATCATGGGCCACGACGATGATCAACCCGAAGTCGATGACAAGACAGAAGAACTCCCTCCGCTGGAGTTTGGCTATACCAGCTTCGAACCAGAAAAACGCAATTTCTTTCCTCTAGAAGGGAGTCTGCCTGCCCGTTCGTTAGCCAATTCATCTCTGGAGCTGGTAGACCTCTTTGGAAACGGCTTGCCCGATATCATGGAGATGAATGGCACGGTGCGCTATTGGCGTAATTTGGGAAATGGCCGATACGATATGCCGCGTGAGATGAATGATGCACCGGCCGGTCTGCAGCTTGCCGACCCGGGAGTCCAGTTGATTGATGCCGATGGCGATGGTCGGACAGATTTGATGGTGACCACGCCGGGGTTGTCTGGTTACTTCCCGCTACGCTTTGGAGGATTATGGGATCGAAAATCGTTTCAGAAGTATGATGTCGCGCCCAGCTTCAATCTGGAGGACCCTGAGGTACAACTGGTGGACCTGGATGGAGATGGGGTGCCTGATGCGATCCGATTGGGGAGACGCCTGGAATGTTTCTTCAATGATCCAAAGGATGGATGGAATAGCACCCGCACCGTTGAGCGAAAGACGCTGGAGGAATTTCCTAATATCAATTTTTCAGACCCGCGCGTCAAGTGGGCTGACATGTCCGGTGACGGCTTGCAAGATATTTTGCTGGTCCACGACGGTAATGTCGAATACTGGCCTAATCTAGGGTATGGCAACTGGGGCAAGCGGATCTCGATGCGCAATAGCCCACGCTTCCCCTATGGATACGATCCTAAACGTATCCTGGTCGGCGATGTGGACGGAGATGGCTTGGCGGACATCGTTTATATCGAAGATACGAAAGTTACCCTCTGGATCAATCAGAGCGGAAACGGGTGGAGCGACCCTGTCGAAATCCAGGGGACCCCGCCAGTCACTGATATGGACGCTGTTCGTCTGATCGATATACTTGGTACCGGCATCAGTGGTGTGCTGTGGAGCCGAGATGCCGCTGAACCAGGCCGGGAAACGATGTTCTTTCTCGATTTTACCGGCCGCAACAAACCCTATTTGCTGCACGAAACGAACAATCACATGGGCGCTGTTACCCGTGTGAAATACGCGCCGTCAACCCGCTTCTATCTTGAAGACCAGAAAAGCCCGGATACGCGCTGGAAAACACCGCTGCCATTTCCAGTGCATGTGGTATCCTGTGTCGAAGTTATCGATGAAATCTCAAAAGGCAAACTCACTACCGGGTACAGCTACCATCATGGCTACTGGGACGGTGCCGAACGAGAATTTCGCGGATTTGGTCGGGTGGACCAGCAGGATACCGAGGTGTTTGAAGATTTCCACGCACCCGGGTTGCACCCCGGCAAAGAATTCAAAGCCGTAGAACAAAAGATATTTTCCCCTCCCCTGGAAACGCGCACCTGGTTTCATCAGGGGCCTGTAGGTGACGAGTTCGGCGAGTGGGAAGAAACGGATTATAGCAATGAGTATTGGTCCGGCGACCCACAGGCGCTTGAACGTCCCCACTCAATGACTGATTTTCTGAAAGGACTGCCGCGGCGCGTCAAACGGGATGCCTTACGCACCCTGCGCGGAAGTATTCTGCGCACCGAGCTGTATGCACTCGATGATACAGAACGCCGGAACCGTCCATACACGGTGACAGAATCACTCTTCGGCGTACGTGAGGAGACTGGCCCTGGAAATGAGGAATTCCGTATCTTCTTTCCCCACGTATTGGCCCGACGCACCACGCAGTGGGAACGAGGCAACGAGTCCATGACCACCTTTGCCTTTACGGATGATTACGACAAATATGGGCAGCCACTCTCACAGTTCAGTATTGCCGTGCCACGGGGACGCGATTACCGTGAAACCTTACCCGAAGAAGCCACCAGCGAGCCTTATCTCGCCACCTTCTCGGAAACAGAATTGATTAATCGTGATGACCATACCCACTATCTTATTGGCCGGGCAGTGAATGGAAAAGGCTATGAAAGTATCAATGATGGACGGCAAAGTGTTTTTGAATTAGCAGAAGCCATTCGCTGTGGTACGGCGGAGCGGAAAATTCTCAGCCAGGCGATCACCTATTATGACGGCCCGGCATTTGAAGGTTTGCCTTATGGTCAAATTGGCGATTTTGGCGCACCGGTTCGCACAGAGACACTGGTACTGACAGAAGATATCCTGCACCAGGCGTACAAAAGCGGCAGCGATGTCCTTGATCCACCTGAGGTGCCGCCTTACATGATTCCCGGTGAGACTCCTGCCTGGCCTGGAGAATATCCGCAGGAATTTCGCGACCGGCTGCCGGCCCTGGCGGGATATCTGTTTCATGAAAATGGTGAAGATTCTCCCTATGCAAAAGGTTACTTTACAATTGCCGAACGGCAGCGCTTCGATTTCCACGATGATCCGGCTGTGGGGCGTGGACTGCTCAAACAAACACGCGATCCGCTGGGTAACGACATTACCATTGACTATGACGAATTTGAATTTTTACCTGCAAAAGTGACCGACCCAGCCGGATTGGAGACACAGGCGGTTTACGATTATCGTGTACTGCAGCCGAAACTGTTCATTGATCCCAATAACAACCGCAGCGGTTTTACCTTTAGTCCATTGGGGTTGCTCACAGCTACAGCAGTGATAGGCAAACAAGGAGAAGGCATAGGGGATACCCTGGAGGATCCCGGCAGTAGGCTGGAATACGACTTCTTTGCCTTCATTGAAAGAGAACAGCCTGTCTCTGTCCGCACCATCACGCGGGAACATCATGTCAACGACCTGGATGTCCCGCTGTCGGAGCGGGAGGCAAAGATAGAAACTATCGAATATTCCGATGGCTTTGGCCGGTCGCTTCAGACGCGGACGCAGGCTGAAGATGTTATTTTTGGTGAATCCTTATTTGGGGATGATGTTGGGCTGCCTGCCGATCAATCCTTAGCCGGTAGCAACGCTTTTGGCCACAAGCTGGCAGTGGGCGAGCCGCCGCGGGTGATCGTCAGCGGCTGGCAGATTTACAACAACAAGGGTTGGGTAGTCGAACAATATGAACCCTTTTTCTCAAAAGACTATAACTATGCCCTTCCAGCAGATGAAGAACTCGGGCAGAAGGTTGCCACGCACTACGACCCGTGCGGTCAGGTGATTCACACTGTCAATCCCGATGGTTCCGAGCAGAGAGTGATTTATGGGATACCAAGTGATCTGAATGATCCAGAACAGTTTACGCCCACCCCTTGGGAAGCTTACACCTATGATGAAAACGACAATGCCGGGCGCACTCACAATGGCGATCCCCAAACCAGCCAGTACCGGCACCACTGGAATACCCCGGCCAACATTGTTATTGATGCCTTAGGCCGCACGATGAAGGCAGTAGAACGCAACCGTGCAGTGCCCGAACCCGGTGAGCCGCTTCCGCCCATTGAGGAATACCGTACCACATCCGCCTATGATATTCGCGGCAATCTTCTGACCGTAACCGACGCCCTGGACCGCCTGGCATTCCAATATGCCTACGACCTGGCAAATAATCCGTTGCGCATTGAAAACATCGACGCCGGTATCCGGCGAACCATACTGGATGCAGCCGCTAACGAAATCGAGCGGCGCGACAGCAAAGGAGCGCTCATCTTGCGGGCCTATGATCGTCTCAATCGCCCCATACGGCTCTGGACGCGAGACGGCGCCGACCAGCCAGTTACTTTGCGTGAGCGCCTCATCTACGGCGATAGCGCTGAGTCTGGTTTGACTTTGGAGCAAGCCAGGGTAGCTAACCTGCGTGGCCGGCTTTTTCAACACTATGACGAAGCCGGGCTGGCGACTTCAGAAGCGATGGACTTCAAAGGCAATATGCTCGAAAAAACACGCCGGGTCATAAGTGATGAAGCGATTCTTTCCGTATTGGACCCACCACCGCCTGGCTGGCGTGTGCCAGCCTTCCGGGTAAACTGGCAGCCGCCGGAGGGAAAGACGTTGGCTGACCATGCCGCCGGTTTGTTAGACGCTGACGAATACAGGACCTCAGCCACCTATGATGCCCTGAACCGGGTCAAAAAGATGTTGTATCCAGAGGATGTGGCAGGTAAGCGCAAGGAATTGAGTCCCCAATACAACCGGGCCGGAGCATTGGAAAAAGTAGAGTTGGATGACACAACTTATGTGGAACGAATCGCCTATAACGCCAAGGGACAGCGCGTTCTTATCGCCTACGGCAACGGCGTGATCACGCGCTACGTCTATGATCCACACACCTTTCGTTTGTGCAGGTTATGCAGCGAGCGCTACGAAGAACAAGCCGGCGCTGAAATCACCTATCATCCTACAGCGCCCAGCGAACCGCTGCAGGATTTTGCCTACGTCTATGATCTCGCCGGCAATATTCTGAACCTGCGAGATCGCACACCCGAAAGCGGCGTTCCGAACACGCCGTTGGGCACCGATGCTCTGGACCGGGACTTCACTTATGATCCTCTTTACCGTTTGATATCCGCTACCGGTCGTGAATGCGATCGTCCGCCAGACCGCCCGCTGTGGGACACGCAGCCGCGTTGTACCGATATCACGAAGGCACACAATTACTCCGAACAATATCAGTATGATCCGTTGGGCAACATCCTGGAATTCAAGCACCGCATCAACAACGGTGGCTTTACCCGCCAGTTCTCCCTGGTAGCGGGTACGAATCAATTGAAGACGGTGAGGATCGGCACGACGGACTACGCCTATGACTACGACGACAACGGCAACATGGTCCGGGAAAACAACGCACGCCACTTCGAATGGGACCACAGCGACCAGATGCGAGTCTTCCGAATACAGACCGAAGCGGCGGGGGCACCGCCCGGTTCCGGAGAATTGGCCGAACCCTCGGTACACGCACATTACCTCTATGATGCCGCCGGCCAGCGGGTGAAGAAGCTGGTGCACAAGCAAGGCGGGCAGGTGGAGGTTACGCTATATGTGGACGGAGTATTTGAGTATCACCGGATTACGCATGGCGGTACGGTACAGGAGAACAACACGCTGCATGTGATGGATGACGAGGCGCGGATTGCGATGGTGCGCGTGGGTGAGCCGTTCTTGGGCGAGGCGTCACCGGTGGTGAAATATCATCTGGGTGATCATCTGGGGAGCAGTAATGTGGTGGTTAGTGGTGACGGTAGTTTTATCAACAGGGAGGAATATACGCCCTATGGGGAGACGAGCTTTGGGAGTTATGTAAGGAAGCGGTATCGGTTTACGGGGAAGGAGAGGGATGAAGAGAGTGGGTTGAATTATCATGGGGCTAGGTATTATTCACCTTGGCTGGCGAGGTGGGTTAGTGTGGACCCAGAGCAAGCCACTTTTCCAGATTTAGGGGGGTTCTCATTTGCTTTAGGAAACCCCCTTCGGTTTACTGATCCATCTGGTAGAGCACCGGGCGATGATTTACCCGAGAAGCCGCTAACAGACCAAGTTTTAATATTCAAGGAAGAAGTACAAAGGTTTGGAATGAATGCAATGCTGCCAGAAAGCGATATCGAGAGCCTATCAAATGACGTCAAAAAAGATATTAAGAGCGGGGTTGGATTAAAAGATATCGAGAAAAAATATGAGTATCGCGCATCAAAAATTAAAAAAGAATTACGAGAGATAGAAGAAAAAGGCTTCAGTTTGATCCAACGGAGTAAAATGTTGGAGAAAGATATCGAAGCCGCTGAAGCGGCGCTTGGTAGAAAAGCCAGATTCGCGAAATGTGAGCGTTATTGTACTTATCCAGGGGATCTCGTAACATCGGGGCGCCGTCTAACAGAGCGCGCGATAGAAAGAGCAGACCAGGCAAAAAATACTCTCAAAGAAATATTCAAGCCAATTGTTATTAAGCTAAAGAAGAAGCCTAAGTCTCCAAAAGATTCAGATATTCCAAGAGCGAAAGTAGTTAAAACAAAACAAAAAAGTGTTTTTCGGAGGATGTACGATTTTGTCAGTAGACATGGAGGTAATAAGGGTATTAAGGTAATACCATTTATAGGGATAGTACCAGGTCTCTATTCAATGATAGAGAATTGGAAAAAGGGGAATTATGGTTCTGCGGTTTTGGATGCTATAGGTTTTGTCCCTTTAATTGGCGATGCTGTCGATTGGCTCAGGTTAATTATTGAATCCGGGGGTATGAGCCCGCCACGCGATCCCGTACAACGTTATAAAGAGGGCTGGATCCCTTCTGGCTGCGGCACCAAATGCCTTGGCAGAATGTATTAGCCTCGTCGCCAAGTGAAATGCCCTGCGCTAAGAAAATGAGAGCGGATGCGAAAAATATTCACAATGCCATGAAAACTTTAGGCAGAAACGGGGGCGATCAAATCGAAAGAGTGTCGTTGAATCTAACACACAATTCGCAGCGGATGATGGGTTTCCCCTCTTGCGGTTTTATCTGCACCAGGAGTCGCCGCCGGGATATACGAATTCATCAGTAAGATAAGAAAAAGAAAGTCAGACAGTAAACAATGTAATAAAGGAGGACACACATGAAACTCCAAGGCCGCAATTTATCCATAAGAATGAAAGGCAACGATGTCAAATTCCTCCATAGTGAATTAAAGTTGTTAGAGTACACACTTCCATCGAGCGAAACCGAAGAAGCATTTTTCGGTGAGGAAACCCGAAAGGCGGTGTTAGCCTTTCAGAAACAGCATGGTCTGCAAGAAACAGGTATTGTGGATGGGCGCACCGCGCAGCAGATCAATGCAGCAGTGGAGGCGCGTCAGGCGAAAGAATTTGTCGTTCAAGGCCAGATTTTTCAACCGGATGGTCAAACCCCGGCACGAGACGTTATTGTAAAAGCCTATGACATGGACCTGCGGACCGAGCAGTTGCTCGGTGAGGAACTAATCGACAACGAGAAAGGGTTTTATCGCATCGAGTACACAGCCGACCAATTCACCCGGGCCGAAAAACAGAGCGCTGATCTTAAGGTCAGGGTTTTTAGTGTTGAGGGTTTTGAGCTTGCTGCTTCTGACATCCTTTTTAACGCACCTGTACAGGCAAAGATGGACCTGGTTTTGAAGAAACCAGAGCTGCCTTCCAAATTATCCGAGTACGAAAAGCTCCTGGTGGAACTTGCTCCTGTTTTGCAAGATGTTAAATTAGTCGAACTGACGGAAGAAGACATTACCTTCTTGGTCAAGGAAACCGGCATCGAACAGAAACTAATCGAGTTCCTGGTTCAATCGGCACAACTCTCCAATGAGACCGACCTGGCAACAGAAGTTTTCTACGGCTTTGCCCGCCAGAATCTCCCGCCGGACCTTGAATCTCTCCTCAACCAGACCCCTGAAGTATTGCGCGAGGCCTTGAAGGCCGCTGTTAAGGAGAAGATTATCCCATCCTCTCTGCTTGAACGCCTCGAAGACATTATGACCCGTATAGAACAACTTCGCTTTGAGTACGGAGTCATGGTAATGCAAGATTTCTTTGGCCGACTGCTCAGTAAAGAAACCAGCACGCCTCTCGTCAGCTACATGGTGCGAGCTTTTGATCTGGATGCAGGAGAAACGCCTGAAGAACTTGGCCATGTTATATCTGATAGCAGGGGTCGCTTTACCTTATCTTATCCCGTGCTTAAAAGTGAATTGCCGGATGAAGGCTCAACAAACGGACCCCAAAAGCGGTTGCGTTTACACATTATCGATCCCCAGGGTGAAGAGATCCACCAGCAAGAGATCCGGATCAAGATAGTGTGCAAGCAAGTAGTCAAATTTGAAATACCTGTGCCAGCGCCCGTAGAGCCTCCATCTCCTACATTAAAAGAACTTGACAAAAAGTTGAAATTACAGCTCCCCCAGGGACTGCTTTCTCATCTCGCCGATAATGGCATTCATAGCCTGCACGATATCTGCAAGATTGGTAGCATAGAAAAGATCAAAGGTGTCGACCCGGACGATCCGGCAGTGCAAATCCTGGATGCACACTCCAGGCTCTACACATCCTCACCAGATCCCCAGGCCAATGCAGAGCTTATCAAAAGGGGTTACACCGGTCCAAGCTCAGTCGCCAGGGCTTGCAGAACAGATATTGTCGGATCTGTTCATGAGGTGGTAGGTGACTTCCAGGCAGCCCGGACGTATGTTGAAACTCTTGCCGGAACATATTTTCTTAATAATGTAATAACGAATCTCAGCGTGGAAAAGGCTAATGGCAGAAAAATTCCACAAAATCTTGATATTGCTTTAAAAGAAGATATTCTGCCTTCAAAGTGTCACTGCCATAACTGCGAAGCGGCCATGAGCCCTATGGCTTATCTGGCCGATCTTCTCGACTATGCGGCGACGCATTTGAAGCTCTACGAAGATGAAGACGATAATACCGGTACATCCATCTCGCTTGGTTACCTAAAAGAAAATTTCCACCAGCCCTTTGGCGATTTGCCCACTTCCTGCGAAGAATTGGAGAGGAAAGTTCGACAAGTACGCATCTGCATTGAAGCACTACGTTCATATCTCGGGAACAGGCCATTGGCAGATGTTGATAAAGAGAATGCCCTGTCTGCTTCGGAACGTGAGCACTGTAATGCAGTTTATACAACCTTGCTGAGCAGGATCGGGGCTTCTTATGAAGAGATCCGGCTGGCCCAGACTGCGGAAGAGGAAAGCCGTGAGGTGCTCGCAAACCGACTGGGTATTGGGATTGAACACCTGGATGGGCTTTTGCTTTATCTTGAGGCCATTACAGAACAAAACATCGAGAGACTCTTCGGACTTGCTGACACTACACGGGATGTTCTTTCCGAGGGCGCCAAACTGAAAGATGACGACAATCAACTCACCCGCTGGAATCTCAACGGTGTTGAGTGGAACAAAAACACAGATGCTGAAGGCGATGTTTATATTAAACTAAAAAATCCAACAGAAAATGAGTATAAAGTTGAAATGTATCGAGACCTTGAAAGAACTGAATTGCTTGCATATGGTAAACGCAATTCTGCTGAAGGAAAAATAGAATTATCACCGGAGAACGGAAGCAGACTCTCGGGCAGCGTCAATATCGATTACGACACCGGCAGCGAAAATATTGTGATTTCCCTGATCCCTGATTTCCTGAGCTGGCGCTTTCTGCATTTACGTACGCTTTGGAAAAGCCTGGACTATCCGGATGATCTTTACACTGAAGAGACAAGCGTTCCCCTCCCCATCATCGACCCGGACCTGATCGGACCTGGCGATTTAAGGGAGCCTACTGAGGGCGAGGCTTATGAGCTATGGCAATCCAGGCATAATTGGGTAGTTGACCAACTGGACGCAGTTCAATCTGAACGCGAGGCTGAAACGAACCCCCTGGATGGGCTTAATGTGATCATGGAGGGCGCACTCGGTGTTCCAGTGACCGATCTGCTCGCATTGGAAGAGGAGCGTAAACAGGGGAACGATATCACTGCCCCTCTCGATCAAATCGGCCTGACTAACGACGGCTTTTCATATTTGCTTCGCATTCATGATCTGCTCAATAGCAGTACACCAGGAAAAGATCCATTGCTCCCATCCGAGTGGGATGACGTCTATTCTATTCTCGTGCAGGCGCAAAAACGCCGGGAATTTGCCGAATGGCGTGAAGAAGAGCGAGCAATAAATATTCTCATTGGTCCGGATCACTTCGCGATTCCGGAACCTTCCCCTCTTGAATTCCCACCAAAAGAACCGGTACCTTTGCCGGCATGGCGGGCGACCGAGCAGGCAAGGCGCGATTGGCAGGACAGGTTGCGATCTCGCATCGAACAAGAGAAAAACGCTGTTGATGAGCTGGCAGAACTAGTCAACAGCACCGAAGAACAAAGCCTGGCCACGCTGCGCAATGCCCTGATCACAGCAACAAACGAGAGCGCCAGGTGGCTCACTGAGAATTTGCTGATTGACTGCGAGAACGATGGCTGTAAAATAACAACACGCATCGGCCGGGCTATTGAAACCATTCAGGTTTTACTCTGGTCTATAAGAACAGCTCAACTCAACGATACCCACCCTGATTTTGGATTGGATGCTGATAACTTCGATGGGGAGTGGAAATGGATTGGCTCTTACGAGACCTGGCGTGCAGCCATACTGGTCTTTCTCTATCCTGAGAACATTCTGCTGCCCAGCTTGCGCCGATGGCAAACTCCGGCCTTTGGAAAATTAGTTAAAGACGTACGCAATAACAGACGCCTAACCCCGGAACATGCCTGCGAAGCAGCGCGCGACTATTCCGGTTATTTTGAGGATAGTTGTACACTAAAACTTGAGGCTTCCTGTCAAATAGAAACCACAATCCATAAAGAGGAGGGCTGCCGTGATAGAATTGCGGCGGGTTCCAGTAACCTCTTTCATATGTTTGCCCGTGGTGGTAAGAGCAATACTGTTTATTGGTCAACTTACGATCCACATGATGAAACAGACTATTCACAGAACTTCTGGCAGGCGGTGCCGGGTATGAATAATGTTGTAGGTTTTGCGGGAGTTGCGCCTTATGTAATTTCTCCCAAGGAAAGATATCTCTATGCCTTTGCTATCGGAAGTGAGCAAAAGCTGGTTTTTAGCAGGTACGATCTTAACAATCAAACCTGGGATGCTGAACCTGCTAAACTTGCTGTGCCCAAAGATAGAACCCGTTTCACTGCTATCGTGAAACAGCATGAAAGAGAAACAAAACCGCCCCATTTGGCGATCAGGCTGCCTGGCGGGATCATTTATGACCGTCATCTCAATGCAGAAGGAAATGATTGGGCAGATGAGAACTCATGGCCGGCAGATGAAATGGATGGAGACTGGCACATTTTGGTGAATCGCAATAAAGGCAAAGAATTTAAGAAGCTCTGTGCGATGATTGAACTGGATTCAAAAAACTTTTATCTGTTTGTACAGGACAAAGACAGAAAAATACACTATCGCCTCTTTGGCAAAAAGGATGATGGCTATTGGTGTGCCGGCCCAACCACAGCCTTCCACATAGGCGAGTTCATAGGCGCCTTTTGCTGGCCGTCCACCAGTCTCATATATATCTATTGGAAGCTGACCAACGGTAGCCCTGTTTATAGAAGCATCCTGTCATCAGAACGGACTCATATTAAAAGAGTACGATCCTTTGATTCCTGCGAGATATGGTTTCAGAAAATTGGGGGGATTAGCTTAGAGGATTTGCAAGTTGGATATAAAGATTCGAAGATGTCACTACTCAATTTTTTCAATCTCGATGATGATTCGGATGAATATAAACGAGTTGCGTGGGATGTTGTAAACTCCCTCGAAGGTTTGATTAAAAATGATGCAAGGTTCGAGGAGTGGAAAATTGTTAATGCAATCATCAAGCGTCTTTATGGCTGCAATATTCCCTCTTTATTGAGACAACTGTTGGGCAGTAAACTGGCCGGGGGGACTGCCGATATCTCCTTCAAGAAGCGTTCAGATGAATATTCTGAACTATTTAATGCTGCTCCAGGGTTGGAACGTATCGCTGCCAGGTCTGTGCAGCTTCCGGGTTATGGGCATTTCCAATTTGCCTCTCAATACACAGGTGGACAGGTCGGTGTTTATCGTTCTATTCTTGTCAAGCCTGGTGGCGACAAACTTGAGGAGCGGCGTCGTTTTCGAATTGCACCAGTCTGTATCACCTTATTTGATATCAAAGAGCAATACTCAGAGGCAGAGCTTCAGTCTCGCCGTTTAGCCATCAAAAAAGCCTTTACAGACAACGCCGATGGTCCGCAATCCAATCTAATTTATCTTAAAGAAGCTTATTATTTCGTACCTGTCCACCTGGCGTTGCAACTCCAGCGGCGCGGGCAGTACATTGCGGCTCAAGACTATTTCCGCTCTGTTTATAACTACGCCGCACCTGTTGAAGAGCGAAAAATTTACTACGGACTTAAGGAGGAAGAGGACTATGAGTCCACCTATAAACGTGTTTCAGACTGGCTGCTTGATCCACTCAATCCTCATGCCATTGCTGCTACACGTGCCAACACCTACACGCGTTTTACCCTGTTCACCATAATACGTTGTTTTCTGGAGTATGCCCACGCTGAGTTCACCCGTGACACTGCTGAATCAACAGCGCGAGCCCGGACGCTCTATATGACAGCCCTCGAACTGCTTGAGGCCCCGGAGTTGCAGCAAAATCTCGATGAGTGTGACGAACTTATCGGCACAATTGTTATCAGGGTGGGAGATGAGGACCAAGTGTGGCAGCCCGTGGCGGATGAAGTGATGGCCGCACTTAGAAAAATACCCGATCCGACCACGCTTGCAACTGTTGTAACCAGTGTAAAGGAAGTCTTGGCCGCGGAGGAGCCGCTGGGAAACCGGCTGGCCCAGGCGCGCAGCATTATTTCTGAAGCACGCGGCTCCATGCCAGGCCCGGTGAATATGGCAACTGTTATCGCAAATCATGCCGAGATGTCAGACAAAGTCCACGCTACACTTCTTACGCTACAACCGATTTTCGAAACCCTTAAACAAATTGGGGCAAAATCCGGAAATGATTTTTCGTACACAGTGTCTCTCGTAACCGGGATAGATGCAAAAACGCTGAACGAAGAGAAAGAGAACACGGACGTGTCCTGGCTGGCCGAGCGACCATCGGTGAGTTTAGGGGAAGCTACTGAACTCCTTGATAACTGGCCTAACAATACTGAACTCTGTTCCGGTGCAGTCGATCTGTTTCCACACGTTGCCCCGCTTCATGCAGTGAAACTTGTTCAAAAATTTAGTTTTCCTTATTTCTTTGGACCGTCTTTCCATTTTTGTGTACTGCCGAACCCTCTCTTGAAGGCCTTGCGTCTGCATGCTGAGCTTAACCTTTACAAAATCCGCACCTGCCGCAATATTGCCGGTGACCAGCGCCAACTGGAACCCTATGCAGCATCGACAGGTACGGAGGCCGGGATGCCCATCATTGGTGCGGGTGGCCGGATTACCTCATCAGGAACTATCATCCTGCATCCCACCCAGTACCGTTACGAAACACTTATCGAAAGAGCAAAGCAATTGATCAGCCTCGCCCAGCAGATCGAATCGGCCTTCCTCTCTGCCTCAGAAAAGGGAGACGCTGAACGCTACAATCTCTTGAAAGCTCGCCAGGAGGTTCGAATCGCCCGTGCCGGGGTGCGGTTGCAAAACTTGCGTGTGAGGGAAGCCGAAGATGGTGTAGATTTAGCTGAACTCCAACAAGTAAGGACAAAAATTCAGAGGGATCATTTTGAGGAGCTTCTGTATGAAGGTTTTATATGGTACGAGAAAGCAGCTATCGGTTTTATGATTACCGCCGCTTATCTCCATACTTCTGCGGCTGTGTTACATGGTGCAGGTGAAATACTCGCCGCAATAACCTTTGGTATATTCGGTGAAAAGGGTGGCGCAGCTGAAGCTGCTTCATCACTTGCTGCTGCTGCATCAACCACAGCTTCTATTTTCCAATTTTATGCCAGCCACGAGCGGCGTGAACAGGAATGGAGGCTTCAGCGAGACCTGGCTCAACAAGACATTCATATCGGCACGCGGCAGATAAGGCTTGCCCAAGATCACGTACGCGTGGTAGGGCAGGAGCGCAATATCTCCGCAATGCAGGCAGAGCACGCTGAAGTCACCGCAGACTTCCTGGCCAACAAGTTTACTAACGTTGAACTTTACGACTGGATGAGCGATGTACTGGAAGGGGTATACAGTTTCTTTCTCCAGCAGGCAACAGCCATGTCTCAATTGGCTGCCAGTCAACTGGCCTTCGAACGGCAGGAAGTCTTGCCACCCATGATCCAGGCAGACTATTGGGAAGCGCCAGTCGGTATGGGAATGGGAATCAGCCAGGAGGAGGGTACAGCTCCTGACCGGCGCGGGCTTACCGGTTCGGCGCGTCTGCTCCAGGACATTTACCAACTGGACCAGTACGCATTTGACACGGACAAGCGAAAATTGCAACTGACAAAGACTATTTCACTGGCCCAAATGGCGCCGGCCGAATTCCAGCGTTTCCGGGAAACTGGCGTCATACACTTTAACACCCTGATGGAAATGTTCGACCGTGATTTTCCCGGACATTATCTCCGACTGATCAAACGTGTCCGCACCTCGGTTATAGCGCTCATTCCACCAACCGAAGGCATCAAGGCCACACTCTCAACCACCGGTGTTTCCAGGGTGATTATAGGCAGTGCCGGAACGTTCCAAACCATTGACGTCAACCGTTCCCCCCAGTCCGTTGCCCTCAGCTCACCCCGGGATGCCACTGGACTGTTTGAGCTTACGATGCAGCCGCAATCTGGAAAAATGTTGTATCCTTTTGAAGGAATGGGGGTGGATACAGCCTGGGAGTTCTCCATGCCCAAAGCTGCTAATCTATTCGACTACAGCACTATCGCCGATGTGCTGATCACCATCGAGTACACGGCACTGAATAGCTTTGACTATCGTCAACAGGTCATGCAACACCTGGATCGCAGAATTAGCGCTGACCGGCCATTCAGCTTCCGCCAACAGTTTGCCGACCAATGGTACGATCTACACAACCCGGACCAGACGGCCACACCGATGGTGGTACGCTTTACCACGCAGCGCGAGGACTTCCCACCGAACATTGAGGATTGGAAGATCCAGCAGGTGGTGCTCTACTTTGCCCGTAATCATGGCGCCTCCTTTGAAATTCCGGTTACTCATTTACACTTCACTGAGCAGGATAGCGTGGCAACCGTCGGTGGAGGAGCAACCTCGAATGATGGAGTTATCAGCACACGCCGTGGCAATGCGGGAAGCTGGATTTCCATGATCAACAAGTTGCCGTTCGGAGAATGGGAACTGGCTTTGCCGAACACTGAGGAGATGAAAAACCGATTCAAAGACGAAGAGATTGAGGACATCCTTTTCGTCATGACTTACAAGGGCAAGACACCTGAATGGCCGAGTTAGAGTGATGGTTATTTGGCCGGGCCAGTTTCAGAAGATCTTTGCCTGTTTCCTGATGGCAGGCTTACAAGGCAAAATCAGCCGACCGCTAATAGCGTCGGCTGATTTGGGTTAGAGCTATGGAGATATAATACGTCCGATTTAAGAAGAGAAGAATAGGAATCAAATTCAAAGAATATACATTTGAAATATTGCGCTTTCTGTGGCTCTGCGGTGAATTATTACGTTTATCTTTTCTTCTGGGCTTTTTGAATCTTGGCCCAGGTATCGCGCAGGGTTACCGTTCGGTTAAATACCAGTTTACTTTCAGATGAATCAACAGAATCAACGCAGAAATATCCAAGTCTTTCAAACTGGCATCTGCTTCCGGGCCTGGCTTTTTTCAGACCTGGTTCAACTCGGCACGAAGTCAGCGTTTCAAGAGAGTTTGGATTCAAACAATCTTTGAAATCTTCAGCTTCTTTTTTGTTGCTGGGATTTGCGGCAGTGAATAGATAATCGTAAAGACGTACTTCCGTTTCTATTGAGTGGGCAGCAGAGACCCAGTGCAGAGTTGCCTTAACCTTTCGTCCGCCCGGAGAGTCACCGCCTTTTGTCTTTGGGTCATATGTGCAGTGAAGTTCAATAATTTCACCTGTCCGCTCATCCTTTACCACTTCCACACATGTTATAAAATACGCATATCGCAGACGCACTTCGCGGCCGGGTGCCAACCGATAGAATTTTTTAGGCGGGTCCTCACGGAAATCTTCCTGTTCTATATAAAGTATGCGAGAGAAAGGAACCTTGCGTGTTCCCATGCCAGGATCTTCCGGATTGTTAAGCGCGTCCAGCTCTTCCACAAGGTCTTCAGGATAATTGTCAATGATCACCTTAACGGGACGAAGAACAGCCATGAAGCGGGGGGCTTGTTTGTTCAGATCTTCCCGGACATTGTATTCTAACAGGGCCATATCAACCATACTGTCTCTCCTGGCAACACCAATACGGTCGCAAAAATTGCGTATTGACCCGGGTGTGTAGCCGCGTCTTCGCAACCCGGAAAGTGTGGGCATTCGAGGATCATCCCATCCATTGACATGTCCCTTTTCTACAAGTTCCACAAGCTTCCTCTTGCTCAACACTGTATAGCTGAGATTGAGGCGGGCAAACTCTATTTGTTGTGGATGACATTCCACTTCAAGTTCATCAAGAAGCCAGTCATACAAAGGACGGTTGTTCTCAAATTCCAGCGTACAGATGGAATGAGTGATACCTTCCATTGAATCTGAAAGACAGTGGCTGAAGTCATACATGGGATAAATGCACCACTTGTCGCCTGTCCTGTGATGGTAAACACGCCTGATACGGTACAGGGCAGGGTCCCTCATAATCAGGTTGGGTGATGACATATCAATTTTTGCCCTGAGAACACAAAAGCCGTCTTCAAACTCCCCTGCTCTCATGCGTTCGAACAGATCAAGATTTTCCTCGACTGAACGGTTATGATACGGACTTTCCCTTCCCGGTTCCGTCAGTGTGCCCCTGTATTTTCTTATTTCCCCGGGACTCAGGTTGCAGACGTAAGCTTTGCCTTTTTTGATCAATTGAACGGCATACTGGTACAGTTGCTCAAAATAGTCAGACGTATAATAAAGCCTGTCATCCCAGTCAAAGCCAAGCCATTTGACATCTGATTTTATCGATTCCACATATTCAACATCTTCCTTGCCTGGATTAGTATCATCAAATCTTAAATTGCATATTCCATTGTTTTCGGCTGCAATGCCGAAATTAAGACATATAGACTTTGCATGCCCGATATGCAGATAGCCGTTAGGCTCCGGTGGAAATCTGGTGACTACTTTGCCGTCATTTTTGTTTGCCTTAATGTCTTCGGCAATAATATTTCGTATAAAGTCGGATGAGGGTGCGGAATTTGTACTATTCAATTTAGGCATATTTTAATATTTTCTCCATAAAATGATGGTCTTGTAAAATTTCTCAATTATCTATTTTGATTTTTCATAGTAAGCCATAACTTCAGGTATTAATTTCCTTATTATTTTATACATAAGCCACATATCGTCAAGAACTAAATAGACTTGAATCAAACCGCATGAAATCTTTGTATCCAGGTCTCCAATCAGTACTATTGGATTTTAAGCCGGTTTTTTTTTGTTGAAATATTCACCTTTTTATTCTTTAATGCTCCTATCTCATCCTGATCAGTGTTCTTTATTCCATAAAAAATGGATACTTCCTGAAATGCCTGCTTCTGTTGTTGCTCAGCCTGGTTTTTGTCCTTCAATTTCTTAATAAAATATAAAAGACTTTGCTTTTTTGACCAGAAATGCGTCATAAAGGATCTTGATTTCAGAGGGAGATAAGGTTTCATGAGATTATCCATATTCTGCATAACACTCATATTTGGAGTTATACAGTTAGAAAACTACAATAAATCAAAATAATATTTGTTAAGTTTTTATTTCCAGATAGTTATACTGAAACTATATAGTAACTGGTTGTCGACAGAAAATCATATAGAAACCAACGAACCAAAAGAAAATGATAGGGAAACTTGACCAGCAAAAATGGCCTGCGATAACGATAGAACTGGCTATTTTGACCATAACAACCGGCTTGATTTTGAAGGAAATAGTTAACACCTTCATCATCCTTTCATTTGCGCTGATACTCTGCACTTTTGCACTGCAGATCACAGGCGTGAGGTTTTTATGGCTCTATCCCATATGGACCGGTGATGGAAGATCAACCGAGAGAGTAGATACTTTCTTCCTTAAATTCTACTTGCTTTTTTCAAGTTTCTTCCTCTCACTCGGAGTATTCTATTGGTTTGTCATCAAGATTTCCCAAACCCACCACTCGAAACATTTAACTTGGATAGTTAATGCCCTGAAGTGTTTCGAAACGGTTTTACTGGAGATAATGTTTTACTTAATTGCCATTCTGGGTCTTATAGTTCCCATTTGTTTCTTATTGTATTGCAACAAAAGAATACGTGCGAAACTAAATCTTGATCAGGCAAACTGGTCAAAAAAATATCAGGAAAAGAGAGAGCAGACTGATAGTAACCCTTGAATTGGTAGCATTCTCGCATAACCATCTGCTGCACTTGACCGCAGAAGCCGAGCCGATTTAGAACATTTGTAGTTTTGTGGCAGCTTATCACTTTTTTGATAGTTTTTCGGATAGCGTCTGCGTCAAGTGAGCAGTTATGTGGCTATTCCCAAACCATTAATTATTGCCCAAAAGAAAGGAGAAAATTATGAAAGGTAAGTTTTGCTTTATTCTGTCCATTGTAACACTACTGATGGTGTGTAGTTGGCCTGTTTATGCTGAACAACAACCGGACTTTTTTTCATCGAGTCTCCACCACACTGGTGAAGGAATGCGATATTGGTATGAGGCTAAGGATGGCTTCATGGCGATAACAGGCGTTCCGTATGAAAAGCTTGGCTGTAAAAATTGCCATGTGAAAGGGTGCAATGACTGTCATCTTAAAAAAACAGAAAAGGGTCTTGTTTACTCACTGGAAATGGCCCGGGACCGTAAAACCTGTCTAAAATGCCATGCCCGAGAGAAGGCCACAATTAAACTGGATGAAGGCAGGGATACTTTAGGTGTACATATGAAGGCCGATATGACCTGTTCCGATTGTCATACGTCGAGAGAGATTCATGGAGATGGAAATATTTACAAAAGCATGAGAGAGCCTGGTGCGATGGATGCAGCTTGCACCAACTGCCATACGAAAGACTCAGAGGATTATCCCGTAGTTCCGGAAACCAAGTCCCACACCGTCCATAAGAACAAGTTGGACTGTAATGCCTGTCATGTCCAAAACACCCTAACTTGCTACAATTGCCATTTTGGTGAACTTGCAAGGACTAAAAGCAAACCAAAAAGCTTTGTAACAAAGGTCAAAGATTTTTTACTTTTGGTAAAATACAGAGGGAAAGTTACAAGCGGGACAATGCAAACCTTAGTCGGTCATAAGAACGAGCCCTTTATAGCCTATGTTCCTTACTTTACCCATTCAATTATGGGTGAGGGGAGAAAGTGCGAGCAATGCCACGCCACGAAGGCTGTCAATATCCTTGCCTCATCCAAAAAATTTACTCCGGCCACCTTCAAGGATGGCAAACTCGAGTTTTACAAAGGCGTGCTCCCTCTGGTTCCGAGTCTTTTGAACTGGCCGTTTTTAGAAAAAAAGGAAGGCAAATGGGTGTCTTTTGAACCTACGGTGAAACCTCTCATCCAAATGGCGGTTTACGCTGAACCATTCACGCAAGATGAGCTGAAGAAGTTGCAAATGAAACACAAATACGGAAAGTAGTTTGAATTTCAGAAGCGATAAAGCACCAGAATCGGCTGAACACGGACTGGGAAAAGCCTGCGGCTTTTCCCAGCCGGTTAGCCGAAGTGTTGTTAGGCTCAAATCTATACAGGTGTTGTTAGAATATATACCTCGAAAGGCCACAAATTACGGTTTTTCGCTGGCCATGAACACCAATAGCTGCGTTGCTCAGGCTTGCAATAGCCTGCTATTACGCGTCTTCGCGCCTTGCTCTTGATGCTCATTGCTCACCGAAAAAAACGCAATTTGCAACCTTCCGAGGTATACCCAAAATACTTCACAAGAAAGGAGGTGGTACAAGTACACGGTTCTTAATGATCATGCCTATATTTGACAGTTGGTAATTACCCCAAAAAATAACAACATGAAGACAAAAAGGAGTTTAGTGATGCACAGGAAAATATCAATTATTATTTTATCATTATTGTTGATAGTCGGATTTTCAACGTCCGGTTTTACGGCCAAGTTACCCGCTCCTGAAAAAGGGGGAGACGGCTTCAAAGCGGTAAGCCTGGAAGAAGCAAAAAAACTTCACGAAAATGGTGCGACAGTGGTTGCATGCCACAGTCACACGACCGACTTCATGAAGGGTCATCCTTCAGGCACAATCCACATAACGTGTTTGGTTCCGAAGGACCACAAACATATTGATATGCCACTGAGCGAAGTCGACTTTGACATAGCTCAGCTTCCAAAAGACAAGAACACTCCCATTATAACCTATTGCGCATCAAGCACATGATGGAAATCCTATCATGCCGCCAGGTTGGCGGTTGCTAATGGCTACAAGAATGTTTACTGGATGAAAGATGGTATCAACGGGTGGAAAAAGGCAGGGTATGCCACGGAAGGCAACCCGGAACTTCTTGAGGCTCTGATTGCTGTAAACAAGAACGATTTTGCCGCGCTAATCATCACCGAAGGCGATGCCGGAAAGCTAAAAAATTGCACGTTTGTGGATTTTCGCGATGAAGCGAAGTTTAAGAAAGGTCATGTCAAGGGGGCCAACTACGTTGATTACAGCAACATGTTCTCGAAACCCATGATGGAGGAGCTAAATAAGAGCAACACCCTGATAATCATTCACGATGTCCCGGCAGTCGCAGGTGTCATAGCCGCGACTTTGAAGCTTATGGACTACCCAAATGTATATATCCTCAAATAGGTATTGGAAAAAGATCGCTTCTCGATAATATAGGCATGACCACTACTGTCCAAGATAATTGCTTTTAATTAAAGCTCGGGCTATGCCCGAGCGATTCTAAAAGGTTTTACCGTTCCGGCGAGAATATTGAACGGCAGAGTAAAGCGTTTTTTGAACGTCGAACGTCGAACATTGAACATCGAATGATGAAATCGCTTCGCTCCGCCAGTTTATAAATTGGCAGAATACCTTATTCAAAATTCGATGTTGGATGTTCGACGTTCATAGCCTTTTAGCTTGACGGCTACGTTCTTGATATTGGATTGTAATCTGCAGGAATCGCGATGCTTTTAGACCCCTTCGAGGGGTCTTCATCAAACCACCCGTTCTACGGGTGGTAGGTGATTTTTATAAAACATTATAACCAAATGATATAATTAAGGTTAATTGCCATTTAGGCTCTTATCGACTTGAAATCTCATTTTCTGTCCGAATGTCGAATATTCGTTTTTTCATAATTATCTGGTTTTTTAGTCCAATTTTTCTTCTTCAGCGCCGAAAGCTTCGGCAACAGCTCGATAAGTTATTTTTCCTTTATAAGTATTTACTCCTTTGGCCAAAGATGGGTCAGCTTTAATTGCGGCTTCCGGTCCCATATTTGCCAGCTTTAGGACATATGGCAGGGTTGCGTTGCTGAGAGCATACGTGCTTGTTCTCGGAACAGCGCCCGGAATATTAGATACACAATAATGAATAACGCCGTCAACTAAATAAGTAGGATTTGAGTGAGTAGTAGGTTCGGTGGTTTCTATGCAGCCGCCCTGATCCACAGAAACATCAACAACTACACTGCCCGGGTTCATTGTGCTTATCATTTCGCGTGTCACCAGCTTGGGTGCTTTTGCTCCTTTTATAAGCACTCCGCCCACCAGCAGGTCTGCCCTGCGGACTGTTTCGGCAATATTAAGAGGGTTTGAACTCAGGGTGATCAGTCTTCCTGAGCGCACGTCATTAAGGTAACGCAGCCGATCTATATCAATATCAATCACCATTACATGCGCTCCCATGCCCAGCGCCATTTGTGCTGCGTTTTTTCCTACAACTCCTGCGCCGATAATTGCCACGTCAGCCGGGCGTACGCCAGGTACGCCTCCGAGCAGCTTGCCACGGCCGCCATTTTCTTTTTCCAGATAGTGGGCACCAATCTGGATTGCCATACGTCCGGCCACTTCGCTCATGGGTGTCAGCAGTGGTAAATGCCCGTTTGAAAGCTCAACAGTTTCATAAGCGATTCCGGTAACTCCTCTTGTCATCATCTCGCGTGTTAATTGCTCGTCTGCCGCCAGATGCAAAAAGGTAAAAAGCGTCAGATCCGGCCTCATAAAATCATATTCTGTTGATTGAGGTTCTTTTACCTTTACAACAATCTGAGCGCTCCATGCTTCGGCGCTGGTGGACACGATTTTTGCCCTGGAAGTTTCATATTCCTCATCTGAAAAACCACTGCCCTCTCCCGCTCCTGTTTCGACAAGCACCTGATGCCCTGCCTGAGCAAGCTGACGCATACCTCCAGGTGTAATCCCAACTCGGTATTCATTGTCTTTAATTTCCTTAGGTGTTCCAATGATCATCTTAAATCCTCCGTAGACGAAACAGGTCGTCTCATCTTTTTTATTTTAGCCCGATGCTTTTTAGCTTCCATGGCACGTTTTTTTGATGCAAGAGAGAGTTTAGTCTTAATTCGGGTTTTAGGCTTTTCAGATGCTTTTCGGATTAATTTTATAAGACGATTAATTGCGTTTTTTCGGTTTTGTTTTTGAGAACGAAAACGTTTTGCCTCTATAATGAGAATTCCGTGTTCAGTAATTCTTCTGCCGGCAAGGCAAATAAGGCGGTTGCGGACATCATCGGAAAAGGCAGGTGAATTTTTAGCATCAAAACGAAGCTGAACCGCCGTTGCTACTTTATTTACATTCTGCCCGCCCGGGCCGGATGCCCGAATGAAATCAAATTTGATTTCATTTTCTTTAATTGCAATTGTGGGAGTGATGTGGATCATTTCAGAAAATTTATCTCAACTGGCTCTAAGGTTTTCTGATTTAAAAGGTCGTTATTCCGAATTTTTTAAGACATTATCGTATAAAAGAACTTTTACGTCAAAGAATTTTACAGATAAAAAAATATGTTGCTATTGTAAATAAAAGTGTTATTTTAATAGATTGACTGCTTAACGTCATGGTAGGACGTTCCCGTACACAGTATGAGACTCTGCTATTAAATTTTCATCGATCACCAGCTCCTTCCTTGCTCCAAGCAATCCTTATAAAATTGCATTGGCACAACTGGTTAGCGACAAAGATATGTTTATGCTCTGAATAAAAATCAGGGAATATGTTTGCAATACGGATTATACAAGATAAACAGTATGTTATGAGGTAGCCGTTCACGGTTGAAAAAAACAGATTGAAAAAACTGTGAACTGTGAACCGACAACTGTGAACGGTTACAAATACAGACTAATACAGTGAAATTATGGATAAGAAATTTATTAGAAACATAGCGATTATAGCCCATGTCGATCATGGCAAAACCACCCTTGTTGACCAGTTGTTTAAGCAGAGCGGCATGTTTCGCGACAACCAGGCCATGACCGAACGGCTCATGGACTCCATGGACCTGGAGCGGGAACGCGGCATAACCATAACCTCCAAGAACGGTTCTTTCCGATACCGGGATTACGTGATCAATATCATCGATACTCCCGGCCATGCTGATTTCGGTGGCCAGGTTGAGCGGGTGCTACGCATGGCTGACGGTTGCCTGCTACTGGTGGATGCCCAGGAAGGCCCCATGCCACAGACCTATTTTGTGCTGAAAAAGGCCCTGGCTATCCAGCTTCCGGTGCTGGTGGTAATCAACAAGATTGACAAGCCTGCGGCCCGGCCGCAATGGGCCGTGGACCAGGTATTCGATCTGTTTGTTAAGCTGGAGGCTCCGGACGAACTGCTCGATTTTCCGGTGGTCTTTGCTTCGGCCAAGGCTGGATACGCCATCAACGATCCTGAAGATCCCATTGACAGCGCATCCATGGTGCCGCTCATTGAAAAAATCATCGCTTATATCCCACAGCCGGCCGGTGACCCGCAGGCCGTGCTCCAGCTACAGGTGAATACCATTGATTACTCAGCATATCTGGGCAAGCTCGGCATTGGCAGGGTGGTAAACGGCTCCATGAATATCAATCAAAATATTGCGGTGGCAAAGCGGGACGGCAGCCTTGCTCCGGCCCGCATTACCAAGATATTCCGGTTCGAGGGGGATCAAAAAGTACCGGTTGAGACAGCCTGCGCCGGAGAAATTGTGGCTGTAGCCGGCATGGACGACATCAACGTGGGCGTCACCTTCACCGACCCGGATGATCCCAGACCACTTCCGATCATTAATATTGATCCTCCTACAGTGTCGATGTATTTCATTCCCAACAATTCTCCCTTTGCCGGCCTTGAGGGCAAATTCGTTACCTCCCGCCATATAGAGGAACGATTGCATAGGGAGACCATGTGTGACGTCGCCATCTGCGTTGAATCGCTGGGAGCCGGAGCCGGCTTTAAGGTTTCAGGTCGTGGGGAGCTGCACCTTTCGATCCTTATCGAAAAAATGCGGCGCGAGGGATACGAGTTTCAGGTAACCCGGCCACAGGTCATCATGAAAGAAGACGACGACCAACTGCAGGAACCATATGAAGAATTGACCATTGATGTGGACGAACAATACCAGGGAGCGGTCATAGAAAAGCTGGGCAAACTGAAAGGACAAATGCTGGAGATGAGCCGTCGCAACGAGATAATCAGGCTGCTTTACAAGGTTCCAACCCGTGGCCTTATCGGGTTCCGCAGCGAATTTCTTTCCGATACCAGGGGTATGGGGGTGATGAATTATGTCTTTGCCGGTTACGGTCCATTTGCCGGCGAGATGTTAAATCGCAGCAATGGCGCGCTTGTGGTTAAGGATGCCTGCACCACGGTGGCCTATGCCCTCTTCAATCTGCAGGATCGGGGTATGCTCTTTCTTGGGCCAGGAGTCAAGGTTTACAGTGGCCAGATCCTCGGTGAACGTTCCCGGACCGGCGACCTGGTGGTGAACCCGGCCAAGGGCAAGCAATTGACCAACATGCGGGCCTCGGGTACGGATGAAAGCGTCACGCTCACCCCGCCGCACCGCCTGAGCCTTGAAGACTGCATTGCCTTTATCAACGATGATGAACTGGTGGAAGTGACCCCGGTCGCCATTCGGCTGCGAAAGCGGAACAGTTTAAAAAGTATCAAAGAAAAGCATTATTAAAAAATCTATAAAAGGAGCGCTTCTATCGGGTCTGGTGTTTTCTATATTCAATGACCTCCTTAATCCTCTTCTCTTATTAATCCATTTGCTTTAAGATAATTGAAAATTTCCCTATCTACATGCTTTTCTATGGATTCTTGTAATCTGGCTGGATCCAAAGTGGGGTAATGTTTTTTCAGTGCCTGGCGGTTATAAAGGATAGTCCTAGATATTGAATCAGGAACCAATGCACCCTCTTTGACTTCAACTTCAAACTTTACGCGTACAGGGATCTCCACTGATTCAAAGCCCAAATCAAAAACATGGTAGATCACCTTTTTTTCAGTAAGCCATATCATAAATATTCCTATCCTATTTTTGCTCTTCTCAGCCGCTTTTCCACATTCGTTTCTATCCTCACTCTAAGAAAAATCCCCACTTCAATAAAGATACACTTGCTGCTGAATTGTCGAAAGCTGGTATTTCGTATGTATGACTCAAGGTTTCTTATCCTTGCCCAAATATGATGTAAGCTCACTATAGGTCAGGGTATTCAAAAGATCTTGAGGTGTCAGCCAGGCGCGGCGGGCAACGGAGACACCAAGATGCATAAAGTCCATCTGTTCCAGGATATGGGCATCCGTACCAATGGCTAGCTTACAACCCTTTTCTTTAGCTACCTTTGTCTGAATATCATTTAAGTCTAATCGTTTAAAATAAGCATTGATTTCCATCGCAGTTTTTGTTTCTGCCGCCACCTTAATAATTTCTTCGATATTCACGGCATAAGGCTCTCTTTCCCCTATAAGCCGTCCGGTCGGATGGGCAATTATATCAACATGGGGATTACGCATGGCCGAAGTTATCCGACGGGTCAGGGTTTTCTCATCCTGTTTAAAGCCTGTATGAATAGCGGCTATGACTATATCTAACTGGCGAAGGATATTATCTGGATAATCCAGGTTGCCCTTACTGTCGATGTCCACTTCAGTGCCGCAAAGCAGCTTCACCGCATCACTTTTTTGGTTGAAGTTCCGGATGGCCGCTATCTTTTTTTTTAAGTCGGCAGGGGATAATCCGCCAGCAACCTTGAGCGAGGCTGAATGGTCACAAATAGCCACCCATGAAAAACCAAGGGCAGCAGCCTTACGGGCTACTTCAAATAGAGAAGCCGTACCATCACTGTATTTGGAGTGGACATGCAGATCGCCTTGAATATCCTTCATCTCCACTATAGCAGGTAGTTGCCCGGCCATAGCAGCTTCTATTTCACCCCTGTCTTCCCTCAATTCGGGCGGGATATATGGCAACCCGACGGCTTTAAAGACATCTTCTTCTGTCTTGCCACCTATCCATTTTTTATCCCGGAACACACCATATTCATTGATTTTTAAACCGCGGCGTACAGCCAGGTCCCTAACACGGATGTTATGCGCTTTGGAGCCGGTAAAGTAACAAAGAGCGGCACCAAAGCTTTTTGGTTCAACCACGCGGAGATCGACAGAAATACCTTGTACCGTCCGGATACTGGATTTTGTTTCACCATGGGCTATGATTTCTCCTGCCATCGGCAATTTCGTAAAAACTTCCATGACTTTAGACGGCTTGCCTGAAGCCACCAGGAGGTCAATATCTTTAATGGTTTCCCTCCGACGCCTCAGACTGCCGGCTACGCTTATATGGGAAACAGGACATTTTTTCTGCAGGATATTGATAATCTCTTCGGCCACAGGAAGAAAAGCGCCTACGGGCAGACGTTCACGGCCTTTTTTAAGAATAGCAATTCCTTTAAGGATATTTTGTTCTGTTTTGGCTTTGATCCCAGGTAAACCCTGTATCTTGTGATCTATTGCCATTCTTTCCACTTCTTCCACAGAGGAAACCCCGAAGTGCTCAAAAATGAGTTTGGCCGTTCGCGGCCCTACACCCGGAACTGCGAGAAGTGTGACTATACCGGATGGTACCTCCTTTTTCAGTTCATCATAATATTTAAGAGCACCAGTAGATACGAATTCCTGGATCTTTCCGGCTAAATCTTTACCAATGCCCGGAATGGCTTCCAGATCATTGCGTTCTGCAATGGCGGCGATATCTTCAGTTAGATTTTCTATGTTCTGCGCGGCCTTACGATAGGCTCGAATACGGAAGGGATTGGCTCCCTTAATATCAAGAATGTTCGCTATTTCATTGAATATGGCCGCGACTTCCTGGTTTTTCATGGTTGAAGCTCCTTGCAACAAGCTTTGTTATCACAATATATATGTCACCTATCTCTCACAAAACCTTCTATTGCCGCAAGGCTAAATTGGCAATAATAAGAACAAAGGAAGTATGCCCATAAACTTAAAAAATTATGTCAGAAATCATAAGAAACGTAAAGACAGAAATTTACAAACTCGTAATACTTTAGCTTTTTGAAAATATAGCCGCAGCCGTTAATTTTACATAAAAATGAGTTTGTAAATTTCTGAACAATGGAAACTATTGCCAGTAAAATACATCTAATCCGTGGAATGAAGGTGATGTTGGATGCTGACCCTGCCGAGCTTTATGGGGTTGCTACTAAGGCTTTAAATCAGGCTGTTACCAGAAATGAACAGAGGTTTCCGCCAGATTTTATGTTCAGACTGGCCAAAGAGGAAAAACAGGAACTGGTCACAAATTGTGACCGGTTAGACAGGCTGAAACATTCTTCAGCTCTACCGCGCGTCTTTACTGAACAAGGTGTGGCAATGCTGTCCAGTGTGTTAAGAAGCGAACGAGCCATTCATGTCAATATTCAGATAATGCGGGTTTTTACAAGGCTCAGACAAATGGTTCTTGACAATGAAGAGCTCAGGAAAGAGCTCGAAGAGTTAAAACAAATAACTGATGAACGTTTTCAAATTGTTTTTGAGACGTTAGATCAATTAATAAATATTGAAAATAAGCCAAAGAAGAAAATCGGCTTTACAGCAAAAGAAAAAAGCGGTTCATACGATAAGCGAAAGAAAATCAAGCTTTAAGGTCACGAAATGTGACCTTAAAGAGAGGCCGATATTTAAAAAGTTGTGAGGCGGGCAGGAGGCATTGGAACTTAGATGCACATTTATGACCCTGTTGATTTACTATCTTCTCAGAAAAATCGGCACAACATATTGTGTGCAATGCTTGAATAGGTCGCACTATATTGTATTATGATTTTCGAAATCGGAGTAAATCAACAGAGTCATAAATACCGATCCTTATTTCTCCCAAAATTCTCAATACCAGTCAAAAAAACTTTTTATGAGTTTACTCTTAGTAAAAAGCCATTAATAATTTTATTTACACGGGCTTGTCAATGAAAACCCTATATTACCATAGGTGTTTCGAGTGGGGAGATTAACAAGTTTTAGTTTGACAGTATTGTTTGCTCATTGTATTTATTGTAGCCGTTCACGGCTTGAAACTTGAAATTGGAAATTGGGCAAAAGAGGGTGTTTTGCAAAGGTCTCTAGTTGCAGGCAGGGTCACTTCATGAAGCAGGCATTCAATCCGATTATAAAGTTTTTCCTGGTTTTGTGCATGTTATCTCTTCTCTGCACAGGGGGTGTACTTGCGGATGATATTCGCGAGGCCGTTTTTGCAGGCAGATTTTATCCTTCCAGTCAATCTGATTTGCTCAAGAATATTGATAGGTTAACCAGCCAGGCAAAAAAAACTCAGGTAAAGATTCCATCAGGAAAATATCTAAAGGCTCTTATACTGCCCCATGCGGGATATCCATGCTCCGGGCTTACAGCAGCCCATGCATCACTTGTTCTCAGCGAAAAGCAGTTTAAAAAGGTTATTTTGCTTGGCCCGGATCATCGAGTAGGTTTTATAAACGGAGCAATCAGCGATGTGGCTGCTTACCAGACTCCTCTCGGAAGGGTTTTTCTGCATAACGATGCTGCAAAACTGCGAAACCGGTCAGAATTGTTTCACGCAAACAAGGATTCTGATCTTAGCGAACATTCACTGGAGGTCTTGCTGCCTTTTTTGCAGTATTATTTAAAGGAATTTAAAATCATTCCGATTGTAATCAGCCAGGGTAATATTGACGGACTCACGCGTGAAATAGATATGTTTCGAGATCAAAACACGCTTCTTGTGGCCAGTACAGACCTTTCCCACTTTCTACAATATACCGAGGCTGTTGAAAAAGATAAAAAAACCATTCAAATGATATTAAAGCTGGATGCAGACAATTTGTTGAAGGGTTATAATTATGCGTGCGGGAAAGCGCCGATTTGTGTTCTTGTAAGCCTGGCCCGGCAATATGGATGGCAGCCGGTTTTGCTGCATTATTCAAACAGTGGTGATACCTGCGGCGGGCGCAGTCAAGTTGTCGGCTACGCAGCCATAGCATTTTATGGAGATAAATTTATGGATGACAAAAAAAATGCGGATCACAGATTTACTGATAAGCAGGGACAGATGCTGGTAAGACTTGCGCGGCATAGCCTTATGAAAAAGCTGAATAAAAAGATAGACACTGTCGAGTCCGGAGCTTTGGAAGAAGCGCTTAAGCAGGATTGTTTTCAGGAGCATTTTGGTACCTTTGTTACCTTAAAGATCAATGAGCAGCTTAGAGGCTGCATTGGCAATATAACTGCATCTGAACCTGTCAAAGATGGGGTCGGGCGTAATGCAGTCAGTGCTGCATTTCGTGATCCGCGATTTTCTCCCCTGAGAGCCGAAGAACTTGAAAATGTTGATATAGAGGTAAGCATTCTTACCCCGCCGGAACCTCTTGAATACACAGATGGTGATGACCTTGTTTCAAAACTGCGCGTTAACATTGATGGTGTAATTATCCGGAAAGGCTTTGCCAACGCAACTTTTTTGCCACAGGTATGGAAACAGGTACCTAAACCCGAAGAATTTCTTGGACATCTCTGCTTGAAGGCCGGGATGTCAGCCGATGCCTGGCGAAATGATAAACCGGAAGTTAAGATCTACCAGGTTCAGTATTTTGATGAAGAAAAATGAACGCGTTACACTGCTGGTTGTCATTGCCGCCGGCATTTCTTCAATTGTGGTGCAATTAATAACCATACGCGAATTTCTTGCCCAGTTCCACGGTAACGAGTTTGTCATTTCTTTAATACTTTTCAACTGGTTGATACTTGGCGGTATAGGAACGCTTGTAGCGCATCTGATTACGCCGCGCTACTGGGAGCCCAGTTCAAGCAGACTCTGCCAGCTTTCTTTCATTCTGGCGGCTCTGTCCGTGATTCAGATTTATAGCATTCGGGAATTGCGCGACTTTTTCTTTGTTCACGGCAGTTCGGTTGGTTTTTATCCTACCCTTGCCTACATATTTTTAACCATTGCTCCATATTGCCTGCTTATAGGTTTTATTCTTCCTTACAGCCTTTTTGTGCTAAGAGCAAAAACACCGGATTATTCAGGCACGCGCATTTATATTACCGACAATATAGGAGATATAACCGGAGGAGCGCTTTTTTCATTTGCGCTTGTTTTTCTGGTTACTCCTCTTAAAGCTATATTTATTGCCAACCTTCCGCTTGTGGCCGCATCATTTCTTCTTTTTTCATTTACCGGAAAGCAGAGGAAATATTTAAAAATTATTCCAGGTGCTGCTATCACATTATTACTGCTTGCAGCGGGTATTTTTTTTGAACCCTTTTCGCTTGCGCCTTCCGAGGGGAAGCTGGTTCATTATAGTGAATCCCGTTACGGGCGGATTGCCGTTCATCAGGATAATGGGCAGCACACTCTTTTTACTGATGGAGTCCCTGTATTCAGCACCCAGAATCAGAGCATTGCAGAAGAAACTATCCATTACCCTTTGGCTCAACTGGACAATCCGCAACGCGTCCTCTTAATATCCGGCGAGGGCGGCATTATGAAGGAGCTGAAAAAACATGGTCTTAAAACAGTTGATTATGTTGAGCTTGACCCGGAAATTACTGCTGTACAGTTCAAATTCGGCCTGATCGAAAATATTGAAGGATTGAATGTAATCAATCAGGATGGAAGGGCATTTCTTGCGGATTCGGACAAAATTTACGATGCCATTATCTTAAATTTACCGGAGCCGGACACATTTCAGGTAAACAGGTTTTTTACAGATCAGTTTTTCAGCCTTGTAAAGAAACGACTTGCGCCGGATGGTGTTTTGAGTTTTTCTATGGAAGGTTATGATAATTACCTTGCCGAACCACAGCGGCAGAAGCTTTCTTCTCTATACAATACCGTGAAAAATCATTTTAAGCATGTCTTGCTTATGCCTGGGCTGAAGATATTTTTCCTGTGCCGGGATATTTCAATCAAAACAGATATCCCTGCGAGACTTGCAGAAAAAGGTATTATTGCCCGGTACATACGAGGCTATTATTACGGGAATCTGACTAAAAAAAGAATTTCAGACTTAAATAATCTGATGGATCCGAATACACCAAAAAACAGCGATGATTCTCCGCTTTTGATGAGGCTGATGTTTTCACAGTGGTTTGCCAAATTTTCCAGTTCTCCTGTTGGATTTATTGCTGCCCTTGCCGGGCTCACCATTATATATCTGTTTCGGATTAAGCGGGAGGAATTTGTACTTTTTTCAACAGGAGCAATGACCATGGGAAGCGAAATACTGATCATCTTTGCTTTTCAGATATTTTATGGTTATATATATTTTCAAATAGGATTGATTATAACGGTCTTTCTGGCCGGTCTTTTGCCGGGGGCATTGCTGGGCGACAGACTGCGTGAAGGTGGAAAACAGATACTGGTGCTGACCGATGGTCTGCTCATTACCCTGATGGGCATTTTGATACTGGCGCTGAAGATGGGCGGGGATAGGCTGCCGTCATTCTTTTTTCTTGTTTTCGGTTTCATGGTTTCCCTTGCATGCGGGTTTCAGTTCCCTGTGGCTCTCCATTTGGGAGGGGGCGGAAATTCTGCGGTAACAAGATCTTTTTCAGCCGATTTAATTGGCGCTGCCTGTGGAACTCTGATTACCAGCCTGGTCTTTTTGCCCTATTTTGGAATCATCTGGGCCACGGCCGGATTGATATTTTTGAAACTGGCAAGTTTGATTGTTATTGGAACACCTAAGTTGAGCAATTTTTTGCGAAGATATGTGCTGAGATCTTGATGTATAAGGATTTGCAAAAACCGCAGGCATACCCGCGGATATGTCGAGGAATTTTGCAAAGCCTTTATGCGCAAGAGATCGGCGCAGATCGAGTAAAAAATTGCTCAATTTAGGTGGAAGGCATAATGAAAACTATAAGCAGAAGGGATTTTCTTTACTATAGCGGAGCATTGCTATCCACTGCAATGTTTGCCGATGTGTGCCGGCCTTTTGCCGGGGACGGGCGCTTTATATCCGGTCTCGATGACATCCGCGGCAAAGTGTTCAAAAACGATGCTCCAAAAACATTGTGGAAATGGTCGCACGAAGGATTTCTTTATGACAAATTAGATGATGGTAAGGTTGTATGCGGCATCTGTCCCCATCGTTGCATACTTGCACCGGGAGATCGCAGTGTATGCCGTTCCAAGGTTAATATAAACGGCAAGCTTTACAGTCTGGCCTATGGAAATCCCTGTGCTGTCAATAACGATCCTGTAGAAAAAAAGCCGCTTTTTCATTTCAGGCCCAGGTCAATGGTTTTTTCCCTTGCTACTACGGGATGCAATTTCCGTTGTTTAAATTGTCAGAACTGGGAAATTTCACAGGCAAAGCCTCATGAAGTGCGTAATCATGAGCTTTTTCCTGCTGAAGCAGTAGAGACAGCCCAGCGTTTGGGGTCTGAATCTATTGCATACACATATTCAGAGGCAGTCACTTTTTTTGAATACATGATTGACATCGCCAGACTGGCAAAGGAAAAAGGGCTGCATAACCTTTGGATTTCAAACGGTTACATCAACCAAAAGCCCCTCCTTGAGCTGTGCAAAGTGCTGGACGGCGCAAATATAAATCTTAAATCATACAGCGATGACATTTACAGGAAATTGAACGGCGGGCGGCTTCAACCTGTGTTAAACACTTTAAAAACGCTGCATGAGCAAAAAATTCATCTTGAGGTCACAACTCTGGTGGTGCCGGGATATATAGATGATGAAGAAATGATAAAACAGATGTGCGGATGGATACTTGACAACATAGGACCCGACTATCCGCTGCACTTTTTACGTTTTTTCCCTAAGTACAAACTTGACGGGCTGCCACCCACACCGGTTTCAACATTGACTCGTTTCCGCGAATTAGCCATTAAAGAGGGTATCAGATATGTCTATGTCGGCAATGTTCCAAACCATGAAGGGAATAACACCTATTGTCACAATTGCAGCAAGTTGTTGATTGAACGCGAGGGCTATTTCTTGCCGACGTATAATCTAACAGGTAATAAATGCAAGTTCTGCGGCACCAAAATCCCGGGGGTATGGGATAATAGTGCGTCCAGGAGGGACTAAAAAAATGAACATCGAACGTCCAACATCGAATGATGAATGGGAAAAAATGGAGAAACAAAAATAGCTGTTGAATGTTTGGTATTGGGTGTTTTTTTATTCGATGTTCATTTGTTCATGCACTGATATAATACTAAAATCAAAATTTTTATCGAGCAAAAAAGACGTCTAATCCACAAATAGATCATTTTACACGACTAAACCGTCGTATAAAACAATTTCGTACGTAGATTAGCCGTATTATAAGACGACTATTCGGCAGTCTATTATATGTTGGACTAAGCCGCTTCGCGGCAGTTAACTTCCCGTAGTTTCAACTCTTTATTTAATACCTCCCAAACACTCCCTGATCGTATTATATATACCTCTGGCTTAAGGCCGTTTTCTATTACTCTTAATCAAGGAGGTATATCATGTCACAATTGCGTCAAAAAATGATCAGGGCGATGCAACTCAGGGAATTTTCACCAAAAACGCAGGAAGCTTATGTAGCCGCTGTTGCAGGCCTTGCAAAGTACTGCAACAAATCACCGGATAAGATCGATCAGGAGGAAGTTGAAAACTATCTTTTGTACCTCAGACAGGAACTTGTACGAAGCCCGAGCACATGTAATGTGGTGATATCCGGGCTGAGGTTTTTTTACGAACATACAATTAAGGATGAATCTGTAAAGTTAAAACTGCCTCCCAGGAAAAAGACAAAGCGTTTGCCGGAAGTATTGAGCAGGGAGGAAGTAAACCGTGTCATAACCAGTCCGGCCAATATTAAACACAGGGTCTTGCTGATGACAGCCTATTCAGCAGGGTTGAGGATAAGTGAACTTGTCAAGCTGAGACTGAAACATATCGACAGCTCCAGGATGGTTATTCGTGTAGAGCAGGGCAAAGGCAAAAAGGATCGCGATACGATTCTTTCACAGAAGTTGTTAAAAGAACTGCGTATCTACTGGAAAGCATGCCGGCCGGAGAACTGGCTGTTTCCCACA